>NZ_JANSIU010000001.1:59374-456385 GCF_047462275.1 Synechococcus sp. H70.2 | reverse complement strand
CTTTGGCATGATTCTAAGTGCATTGGGCGGTGCACCTCTAGAAATTGTGAAGCGATATATCCAGAATCAGTCAGGAGACGCTATCCCTCCCCACTGTATAGACGGTGGGGAATCCCGCGCCTTACGTTGAAAAGCAGCCAGTCATGGTCTAGTTATAGAGCCTTTGGGTTGGAGGAGAGGGTGAAACTTGGGAGCCGGCGCCTGCTGGGATTCCTCATGGCTGTGCTGCTGCTCCTGCTGCTCAAGGCCTGCGGGGGCAAGGGGGGGTTCTCTTCCGTAGGCGTCTTTCCCCCTTCTCCTCCAGCTGTGCCTTCGCCGCTGGCTACCCCTGTTTCCCAGTTCACCCTTGACGTTCGCTTTCCCGACAACAGCCTCACTCCCAGCCAGCAAGCCATTGTCCGCAGCGCAGCCTTGAGGTGGCAGGAGATCATTGTCGGGGATCAGCCGGATCTGGGGCCCACCAATATCCCAGCCGGCGAGTGTGCCGCAGGGTTTCCCAGCACAGCGCTCAATTTTCCCATCGACGATCTGCTAGTGGAGGTGCGGGCAAGAGACCTGGGCAACCAGCGGATTTTGGGGGGAGCAGCTCCCTGTTTTGTGCGGGCCTCCAATGGCCTGCCTTTCTACTCTGTGGTTGTGTTCAACAGCCAAAACCTCTCGGCTTTGGAAGAGCGGGGGGATCTGCCCATCACCGCCCTGCACGAGCTGGGCCATGCCCTTGGCTTTTTGCCCAGCGTCTGGAATCCCAAGGGGCTGACGCTGGGCTTGGTGGGGCCGGAGCAGCCGACGCCACCGGGCTATGACCCCCGCTTTCTCGGCCCGCGGGCAGTTGAGGCTTTCACCACGCTAGGAGGCAATGCCCCCTCTGTTCCTTTGGAGAACCAGTTTGGGGAGGGATCCCGCGATTCCCACTGGCGGGAGAGCGTCTTGGGCCGCGAGCTGATGACCAGCCGCCTCGACCGGGGCGGGCCCAATCCTTTGAGCATCCTTACGGTGGGAGCAATGGCGGATATGGGCTACGCGGTGAACCCGGCGGCAGCCGATGCCTTTGAGCTGGGGCGCAGCCGGCCTCTCTTGGAACCCCTGGAGCTGCAGGAGCTGGAGTTGGCCCTACCGCTGCGGCGCTTTGACGCTGCAGGGGGCGAGGTGGGGGATCCCTCCTGAGCATATTTACCCATAGCCAAGGGGCCTGTTGCTCACAATAATGGGTGCTAAGTTGCTTTTCGCAATTGGCTATGGGCATTCTCAAAAAGCTGTTTGGCGGCCTATTTTCCTTCTTTGGCATTCTCTTCGGCGGCTTGGTGGACTTCATTACCGGGCCTTTCCGCCCGGCACCTGCCCAATCCGCTCCAACCCAGTCGGCAACCCCTGCTAAGGCTACGCCTGCCAAGCCCAAGGTAGTGGTCGAGAAGCCATTTGTGCCCAACGAGATCCCGCCGCCACGTCCCAACCGCCGCCCTGGCCCGGCTTTGGATCCGTTCCGCGCCATGGCCCAAGAGATCCTGTCGGCGCGGGCCTAGCCTGTCTTGTGTTGGGGAAGAGCCCGTAAGATGGAGATGGCCCTGTATCCTGGAGACTGCTCCCTATGTCGGATCTTGCTTCCTCAGAACAGGAACGGCTAAAGCAGCTGGAGAGCGAGCTGGAGCAGGCGGCCGCGGCCTTTGGGGATCTGAGAGCATCGACTTCGCCGCAGAGGAAAAACGTCGCTTGGACGTGGTGGCGCCCACTGCTGACGGTTTTGGCCATTTTGGGCTGTATTCTGCTGGTGGGGCTAGTCTTCCGGGTTTTCGCCACGGTCTTCCGGTGGGCGGTGGTGGCGGGGCTGGGCTACCTGCTCTATGTCTGGGTGGTGGCGCCACGGCTGGGCCTTCCCAGCGGAGCAAGGCCAAAGGCAGAAGACAGGGAGCTGGACAGCTTTTGATGGGCAGGGATCCCTGGCGGGCCTACGCCTACCTGGCGGCAGCTATCTTGGGCTGGGCCACGGCGGCCAGTGCCTTTAAGTTGGGGTTGCAGCACCTCTCGCCGACGGTCTTGCTGATTTTTTCGGCGTGTAGCTCCTGCCTGATCTTGGGGATGGTTCTGGTGGTAACAGGGCGGGCGCCTCTTATTGCCCAACAGAAGGGATCCCAGATTGGCCTGTCGGCGCTGCAGGGGCTGCTCAACCCGTTTGGCTACTACGGGGTGCTCTTCCAAGCCTATGATCGCCTCTCGGCCCAGGCGGCGCTGGCTTTAAATTACACCTGGCCGCTGCTACTGGCTCTCTTGGCGGTGCCGCTGTTGGGGGAGCGCCTGCGCGGGCGGCTGCTGCTGGCCTTGGGGACGAGCCTGGTGGGGGTGGTGCTGGTGGCTACAGGCGGATCCTGGGGCACGCTGCAGGTGGAGGATCCCTGGGGAGTGGGGCTGGTGGTGGGCAGCGCCGCTATTTGGGCCCTCTACTGGCTACTCAATGTGCGGGATGGGCGGGATGCCGTGCTGAAGCTGTTCCTGGGGTTTGTCTTCGGCAGCGGCTATTGCCTGGCGCTATTGCCCTTTCAGGAGCTGAGGTGGACCCTAGCAGGGCTGGGCTGGGCGGCCTACATTGGCTTGGCGGAGATGGGCCTGACTTTTGTGTTCTGGCTGCGGGCGCTGGAGCTGGCGGACGAGCGCGGATCCCTGGCCAATTGGGTCTATGTCACGCCATTCCTGTCGCTGGGGCTGATTGCGGTGCTGTTGCAGGAGCCGATCGCGCCAGGATCGGTGCTGGGCCTGGGCCTCATCTTGGCCAGCAACCTCTGGGGATCCCGGCGGGAAAAGTCTCAGCCTGTGCTTTCCTAGGGCTATGGCGGTGAATCCAGTTCCTCTGTATGTGGCAGCTACGGCCCATGGGTTTGGGCACGTCACTCGCCTGGCGGCGGTGGTCAACGCTTTGCGGCGGCGGGAGCCGCAGATCCTGCCCATTTGGGTGACGCCGGCCCCCGCTTGGCTGCTGGAGCGCTACGGGGAAGGGGAGTTTCTGCATCGGCCGCGGGCCTTGGATGTGGGGGTCGTGCAGCCGGATGGCCTGCAGGCAGATCTGCCGGCAACCTTGGTGGCCCTGCGGGCGTTCCAAGCGGGGTCTGCCGACCTCATCCAAGAAGAGGCGGAGTTCATCCGCCGCCAGGGGGTGCCGTTGCTGCTAGGGGATGTGCCGCCGCTTGCTGCTGCTATTGCCGAGGCTGCCGGGATCCCCTGCTGGATGGCCAGTAACTTCGGCTGGGACTTTATCTATCAAGAGTACGGCCCCCAGTTTCAGCCCTTTGTAAGCTGGATCCGCGAGCTGTACGGGCGCTGCCAGCGGCTGTTTCGCCTGCCCTTTGCTGAGCCTATGGGCGCCTTTCCCCACCAGGAACCCGTGGGGTTGACGGGGTCGGATCCCCGCTACTTGGCCGAGGAGGTGGCTGAGCGCCTAGGACTGGAGCGGGAGCGGCCCACGGTTTTGTTAACCTTTGGCGGGCTGGGGCTGCAGGGCTTGCCCTATGAGCGGCTTTTGGATTTTCCCGACTGGCAGTTTCTCACCTTCGACCCCAAGGCTCCCCCTTTGCCCAACCTGCAGGTTTTGGACGGGCAGAGGTGGCGCCCGGTGGATGTCATGCCCCTCTGCCGCTGGGTGGTGTCCAAGCCGGGCTATGGCACCCTAGCGGAGGCGCTGCGCTGTGGGATCCCCATGGCCTGTGTCAACCGTTCCGGCTTTGCGGAGTCGCCCCTCCTGGTGGAGGGATTGCGGCGCTACGGTTGGCATCGTATCCTCTCGCCGGAAGAGTTCTTTGCGGGATCCTGGGACTTCTTGCGGGATCCCCCTCACCCCCCCCAGGGGGCAGAAGAGCTGGATCGGGGGGGCAACGAGGCCATTGCGGACGCCATCGCGGCGTTTCTGAGGCAGTAGCATAGGGAGGGATCCCATGGCCGGCAGCACAACCGAGTCTTTGCGGCAACTCTACGAGGAACTGCCCTATCCCAACGTGCCCATTGAGGCCTCGGGCCGCAGCGCCATCGGCAGCCTGTACCGCCTGAGCTGGACGACGGCCCAATACGCCCGTACCCGCGCCATCCTGCCCAGCGAGGGGATTGCTATTCTCAATGTTGGCTGTGGCTCCGGCTGGGAGACCCTGCTCTTGGCGGAGGCCAACCCTGGGGCGCGGCTGGTGGCCTGTGACCTCTCACCGGCGTCGGTGCAGGCAACGGAGCGGCGCCTGCGCTACCACGGCTTTGGGGAGGTGGAGCTGCATGTCCTCAACCTGTTGGAGATTGAACAACTGGGGCAGCAGTTTGACTTCATCAGCCTCAACGACGTGCTCTATCTGCTTGAGGATCCCGTGGCGGGCTTGAAAGCACTTAAGCGGGTGCTCAAGCCGGACGGGATCCTACGGGCCAACCTACACCACGCCTACCAGCGGCAGGTGATCTTCCGCCTGCAGGAGGCGTTCCGGCTGCTGGGCCTGTTTGAGCTGCCCACCCCCGAAGCCTGCCGGCGGGTGCGGGAGTTCATGGCCAGCCTGGCTTCCGACGAGCTGCGGGCCGCCCTGCACTGGGATCCCAAGATCTACAGCGACGACACCAACATCCGCGCCAACTACCTCTTGCCCGGCGACAAAGGGTTTTTGATCCCGGATCTCCTGCGCCTGCTTCAAGAGGCGGAGCTGGGCTTGGTTTGCCTAGTGGACTACGCCGACTGGGATCCGACACTACTCTTCAAAGACAGGGCCATGCCGGCTTGGCTGCAGGCGGAGCTGGACAAGCTTTCCTCTGCCGAGCAAAACCACTTCTACGAGCTAATTTGCCCCAACCACCGCCTAATCGACTTTTGGGCGGAGCACCCCGGCTCTTCCCTGGTCTTGCCCTGGAGCGACGCCGACTGGCTGGGGGGCAGGGTGCAGCTCAACCCCATCCTGACAGACAACGCCGAGTTTCGCCACAACTTTGCCCAGGCCCACGACAAGAAGCTGGAGTTTACCATGAATTGGCCGGGGGCCAGCCGCGGGCGCCTGATCATACCAGCCCCCCAAATGGCCTGGCTGGGATCCCTGTTGCAGGGGCCAGTGGCGGTGGCTAGCCTAATTGAGCAGGCGGCCCGCGCCAACCAGCTAGAGCTAGAAGCGGCCCAGGAGCAGGTGCTCACCTACCTGGCGGGGCTGGAGTCGTTTCTGTTTGTGATGTTGGATCCAACACCGCTTTCTCCTCCCCCGGATAAGTCAATACCTGCTGCCAAGTAACAATTGCCAGCTAGCCCCAGGGATCGTCATCGAAGGGGCTCTCCTGCCAATAGCCACCTGGCGGGGGGGGAGGAGAGGGTTGAGGGGGGGGGGGTGGATAGCCAAGAGGGGTAGAGGGCGGCGGCGGCGGGACGGGAGTTGGCTTTTCCATATCCTCAAGCCGCGGCAGGTCAGCCGGTTTGGGCTCAACCCCAAGGCTCCTCAGCTTGGCCTGGGCTTCCTGGATCTGGGCGTTTAGCTCTTCCAAGTAGGCACGGTAGTGGTTGGCGGCCTCTAGGTACTGCTGGGCTTTGCGTTCGTTGTCTTTGATCACAGCTTCCAGCTCTTTATTGCGGACAGTGTAGTCGGCCTCCTGGTTAGTAAGGTTTTCAATAGCCTGGTTGAGCACGGCCCGCCGCCGCTCCAGTTGCGCAACAATTTCCGACAGTTGTCGTTCCCGCTCACTGAGGCTGCGCTCGCGGTTTTGGGTTTGCTCCAGTTGCAAGGCAACTTGGCTTAGTTGCTCCCGCAGGTACATCACCTGGGGCTCAATCTCGTTGCGCTCCTGCTGCAACTCAAAGACCCGCGCCTCCAAGTTCTCTTTTTCCTGCTGCAGCACTTCGCGCTCGTTCAGGAGACGGGTATAGAGCTGGTTGAGGAAGTCCACCTCCATCACCACCTGGCTGAGCTGGGTGGCGTATTCCCCAACCATAGCCAACTCCCGCGCCAGGTTTTGGGTTTCACTGGTGGCTTGGTCGCTAAAAAAGTGGGGCAGTTGGGTAGTTTCTCTGAGGCGTTGGGCAAATTGTTTAAAGCGGAAGGAAAAGTTGCTTGCCATTGCTGGTGCGCTAGCCTCGCAGGTCGGGAGAAAGGGGATAACCGGCTCCCCTCCAATCTAACATCGAGCTGCGGCCTCTTTGGGGCAGAAATCCGTCCCCAAAGCTGGCCTGAGGGAAGGCCGTGCTCTAGAGGGTGGCCGTCTCGGCTGGGGAAGCTGGCTCTGGGCCAGTTTCTGCTTTATGGCTGGGTTGGAACCCCGGCGTGGTGACGCGGCGCAGCAGCCGCTGCAGCAACAGGTTGTGGCGATCACCAAAGAGGGAAAAGCGGCTTTCAATCGCTTCAGCAGGGAGGGGATCGATCTGGGCCAGCTCCAGGTCGCTCAAGAAAAGAACCCGCACCACGGCAAGAGGGATCTGCAAAAACACATTGGCCCCCCAAAAGCCGAAGGCGGCAATGACTAGACCAGCCAGCCGGCTGCCGCCACCGGGGGTAAGGGGAGCAAAGAGGGGAGCCAAGTCATAAAGACGCTCCAAGACTTCCAGCAGTAGGAACGCCGCCAACACCGCTAAGACCTTGTGTTCGGGGCTGAGGAAAGCGGCCAAGAGGCGGCGCTGCTCAGGAGAGAGCTCCTTGGGAGGAAGGGCAACCACCCCTAGGCTAAAGATGTAGAAGGGCCGGCGCCACTGCATAGCAAATACTGGTCCAATACCTGCCACGGCCACCGCCGCCTGCTCCACTCCCACCGGCAGGAGGGGATCTCCCGTGGCCAACCCAATGACGGTTAGCCCCATCCACACGGGAAAGAGGAGGATCCCCGCAGCATGGATCCAGAGGAATGGTTCCTGCCAATGGCTACGCATGGAAAACCGAGCTAGCGACGGGATTTGTCCACCACTTCCAGTTCCGTGAGGCGGAAGGTTACCAATTTATCCCAGTTGCCGCCCTCAAAGAGGACAGCAGCGTGGTCGTCGGTAACCCGCTGCACTTGTCCTTCAAAAAGGTAGTAGGTGTCGTTGGGATTGATGACCCGCACAGCCACCCCGGGGTAGATGGGGGGCAGGTCTTGGAGAAGGGATGAAGCTGAAGTCATAGCTGCTGTTTACAATTGCTCACTGCTAGGGGAGCCCTGTCCTATCATTATGAGGGAAAGCCTCTCTTTTGCCGAGTCTCCCCTCGGCGGAGCTAACCCCCGGCCAATGCCCAGACCATGCCTACCGACTCCGCCTTCTCTTCACCCCAGACTTGGCATGTGCTAGTGATCGACGACGAGCAGGGACGGCGGGCCGTGGCCCTCAGCGCGGCCACTTACTCCATCGGCAGGGATCCCAGCAACGCTATTGTCATCCATTCGGCAGCTGTTTCCCGGCAACATGCACTGCTGTTGCGGCTACTGCACAAGGACGGGCAGTATACCTACCGGCTGCTGGACGGCAATCTTGAGGGCAAGCGCAGCACCAACGGCATCTCAGTGAACGGGCAGAGATGTCTGAGCTGGGATCTCAAGGACGGAGATCCTGTTGGGGGATCAGGTGCGGCTGCAATACTATGTTCGCCGCTCCTGCGATGCCGATTTTCAGCAGTGTCTCCAGGCTGTGGGCTTCCGCAGCGTTAAGGCAGAGGTGGTGGATCGACGCTCAACCACAATACAGCGGTTCGACCCGCCGTCAGTGCAAGTGATGGCGCCACAAGCGGAGACGAAGGACAGGATCCGAGATGGGAAACCACGTCGGCGCAACCCTCTGCGGCTGCTGGTACAGGCTATCTGGCGGCAACTGAGGGGTTGATTAACCCTCAGGAATACCCACCCGTCCTGAGTCTGGGGGAGCGAGCTCTGGGGCACTGGCAGCGTCTTTGCGGTTTGGCTCCGTGGCCTCCGCCTGGAGTTCCAAGAGGGAGGGAGATGTGTTGTCCCCGCCCACCAGCACCCCCCGCAACCAGAGGGGAGCGATGAAGGTGGTGGCAATCACCATGACGATGATGCTGACGTCGAGAGCCTCAGAGAGAACGCCGCTGGCCGCTCCCACGCCGGCAAACACCAGGCCCACTTCGCCGCGGGGAATCATGCCCACGCCGACAGCATAACGGCTAATGCCCGGCTTGCCAAACGCCCCCAGGCCAGCGGCCAGCTTGCCAAAAATGGCAACGCTAACCAAGAAGACGGCAATGATCAACCCCTCCCGGTTAGCAGGGATGGCGGGGTTAAGGACAGCGAGGTTGGTTTTGGCCCCAACACAGACGAAGAAGATGGGCACCAGCAGGTCGGAAACGGGTTTGATCTGTTCTTCTAGCGCCTGTCGCTTGTCGGTTTCCCCCAAAATTAGGCCGGCGGCAAAAGCGCCCAAAATCGCCTCCAGGTGGATCACCTGCCCCACGTAGGCCAACAGGAAAGCCAACACCAGAGCGGGCAAAAGGGGGTTGCCGCGGGTTCTCAGGTGGTTGAGAAGGGCCACAAAGTAGGGGCTGAGGAGGCGCCCCAAGACAATGGAGCCGACCAGAAAGACGACGGCGCTGACGATGATGAGGCCAGCATTGGCAACGTCAACCTCTCCGGTTTTGGCTAAGCCCGCCACCACAGCCAAGATGATGATGCCCAACACGTCGTCCAGGACGGCGGCGCCAATGATGACCTGGCCTTCGGGGGAGGTGAGTTTTTGTAGCTCGGCCAAGACGCGGGCGGTGATGCCAATGCTGGTTGCCGTCAGAGCCGCCCCGGCAAAGATGGCAGGGATGGTGGGCACGTGAAAGAGATAGAGCAGGCCCAGGGTTCCCGCCGCAAAGGGGACAGCAACCCCAATGACGGCCACGGCCGCTGCCTGCGGGCCAACCCGCAGCAGTTCTCCCAGATCCGACTCGAGGCCAATCTCAAATAGGAGAATGACCACCCCAATCTCGGCGAGGACGTCGAGGATCTCGACCTGGGAGGCAAACACCGACCCAAGGGATCCCTCGTCGAGGCCGGCAGTCACTTGCAGCAGTTGCATCAAGGCGGAGGAGTGGGCCAAGCTAGGCAGCGTCTCGGGGGAGACTGGCCCTTCTGGAAAGACCAGCAGCCCCAGGCCAGAGCCGCCTACCAGGACACCCCCCAGCAACTCTCCCAGCACCGGGGGGAAGCTGAGGCGAACGGCAATTTCTCCGGCGATGCGGCTGGCCAAGTAGATGACCACCAACGCCAGTAGCACCGCCACCAAGATCAGGGGAGAGAGGTTGTCTTCCACTGGCGGCTCAACGGAAGCAGCGGCTTCGACAGCCAGCAACACAGGATCTAGGCAATTCAACAGCAAGATCTCACCCTCAGATGGACAGCTTTTCGTCTAAGCCGGCCTAACCAGAGCGGCAGAAAAGCTTGGGTTGCCATCTCTGGGGTCGCTCTGCCGGAAAACTGTTACAAAACCTAACCTCCCGCGCAATCCTCTGGCAACGCCCATGTGGGCACTCTTTCCCTTTGCCTATTTTCCCTGCCCCTGCCGCCCTCAGACAATTTCCGCAGGGGTCCGCTTATCTTGGGCATCCACGGGCGTAAGGGTGAGGGCAAGACCTTCCAATGCAACCTAATTTTCGAGCGCATGAAGGTCTATGCCGTTCATATCTCCGGCGGCGAGTTGGAAAGCCCCGATGCCGGCGATCCGGCTCGCATGATTCGCCTGCGCTACCGGGAGGCCGCCGAGCCCATCCGCAAATTTGGCCAGATGGCCGTGCTGATGATCAATGACCTGGATGCTGGTGCTGGCCGCCTGAACACCATGACCCAGTACACCGTCAACACGCAACTGGTCAGCGCCACCTTGATGAACATTGCCGACAACCCCACCAACGTGCAGCTTCCCGGCAGCTACGATCCCAAGCCCCTGCCGCGGGTGCCCATCATCGCCACCGGTAACGACTTTTCCACCCTCTATGCCCCCCTCATCCGCGATGGGCGCATGCGCAAGTTCTATTGGGAACCGCATTCACATTGTCCACGGCATTTTTCAGGCCGACGGGCTGTCGCTGGAGGAAGTCGAGCGCCTGGTGGACACTTTTCCCGAACAGGCCATCGACTTTTTCGGCGCCCTGCGCGCCCAACTTTACGACGAGCAGGTATGGAAGTCGGCCTAGAAGGGATTGCCTTTCGCCTGCTCAAAAGCAAAGAAGGCGCCCCCCACTTTCCGCCGCCGCGATGATCCAGGCCGGCCACCAGCTCAAAACCGAGCAACAACGGGTAGAAGCCCGCCGCCTCTCCGAAGAATACCTTGGCCTCAAGCGCTCCTCCTCCCAGGAGGCGCCCCCCGCTTCCCCGCCCCGCCATTCCCTCCTCCTGCGGCTGCTCACTCACTCGAGCCTGCCCCCGTTTCCCTCAGCCCAGACGTGCAGGCCCACATTCGGCGCAAGGATACGAGATCCAGGTGGAGCACGCGGATCCGCGCCGCTACCGGGTTCATTCCTGGCAGGAGTGTGGAGTTGCCCACCTAAAAGAATGGGCCGCTGCCTGTCAGGCTGTCGAGCAGTGCCTCAGCCGTTTTCCCAAGGACTACATCCGGCTGGTGGGCAAACAACGGCGGGTCGTCCATAACCCACCCCAAGTTGGAGAACGCGGCGGTGCCAAAGCAAAATGGCAGAATGAGAGAGCCCCTCTCTTGCCGTTGCCCGGCAATCTTCTCCGGATTATGCTGTTGTTGCGTCTTTTCCTGGTGGTCTTGTGCGTGGCTTTAACAGGCTGGTTGTCTCCTCCCGCCAGCGCCCTCCTCAACGACGACCGCTACGACGGCAACATCTTTGCCCTCTACGGCTCCAACGGCGGCATGGTTCCGCCGCGCGTCTCCCTCAAGCAGGCAAAAGAACAAGGGATCCCGGCCCTCCTCGTGTACTACATCGACGACAGCAGCGATTGCAAAAAGTACGCTGCCACCCTAGCCAGCCTGCAAGTTCGCTATGGCCGGGCAGTCTATTTCATTCCCTATTCTGTTGATTCCCTCCTGCCTGGGGACGAGCGCGGCCAGTACTACAGCGGCCGAGTTCCCCAAACCCTTCTTTTTGACTCCCAGGGCAAGCTTGTCTATCAGTCCATCGGCAACCGTCCCATCACGGAAGTGGAAAACGCCATCCGCGCTCTCTTCCACCTGGATCCTCTTCCCCCAGGGGTGATCCAAGCTAAGCCCTTCAACGAAATTCAGACCGGATTTTCTCGCTTGCCCGCCACTGCAGCTAAGCCACAGCCGTGACCGCTCCCCCCGCTTCCCCAGATCCGCTTGAGGATCTGCAAGCCAAGCTCCAGACCTTGCAAGCACGGCTAGCCGACCTGCGCGAGCTGGAGCGCCTGTCCCAGCTTTCCCCTGACCAATGGGCCGAGCTGCAGGCGGAAGTCAGCCAATTGGAACAACGCCTGCAAGCCTATCTACTAGAAGTGTTTAACCCCGTTCCCGCCACCTTTTGGCAGGTGGTGCGCTTTGGCGGCCTGGGCTTGCTCCTTGGCATTGCCCTGCAGCGCTGGGTACTGGGCTAGCCCGCCTCTTCCTTTGCAAGCTAGTGCAGCTCCCGCTCTTGGGATTGCCACCAACACTTGAGAGGCCAGTACAAAGCCGGTGCCCACAGGCTACTTAAAATGGCCGATGTAAGGACATTGCGTTGATGGTTCCACCAGATGCTCTCCAGGGAGCGGGGGCCAGTGCTCTCTGCCAAGGAGCTGGCCAATCCGTCCCCTCCAGCCCCCGCCGGCGCAAAGACACTTAGCCACATCCATTGCAGCGCCATTAGCGTTTCGGCAATCACCACCATGCCAAAGACAATCAGAGCTATGGAGATAAAGTCCTCTTGCACATAGCGCTGTTTCTGCAACCTGGCCGCGAGGATCCCAACCACGGCTAGCCCCAGAGCATGGGTAGGATAAGGGTTAGTGAGGGCGTCCTGCAGGAACCCTAGGGTGATCCCGGCAACAGCCCCCTGCCAAGCTTTGCGCCGCACACTCCAGCACACCACCCAAATCAAGGGCCAATCGGGAGTCAGGCCCGCCAGCTCTAAGCCCGGCCCCCGCCACCAAGGAGCCACCGCTGCCAACAGCCCCGATAGAACGGTAACCAGCCAGTTGAGGTAGGGCTTAAGATTGGGAAGCCGCAGGTTGAACATAGGGGTAGACCAAGGCCCATTCCAGAAAACCTAGCGGCGCCGATAGTTCAACTGTAGCCTGCGGAGCAGGGCTAGCATCCAAGTTAACGGCTCGAACCGTTCCCACGACAATCCCCGGTGGGTAGAGGCTGCTCAGGCCTGAGGTGACCACTACATCACCCACCTCTACTTGGGGATTCTTATCAAAGAAGTCCAAAATGGCCTCCTGGCTGCCCGTGCCCCGCAGGATTCCCATCTGCCGGCTGCGGCTTAGCATCACCCCAACTCGACTGGTGGGATCGCTAATAAGCAGCACGCGACTGCTGTTAGGGGTTACCGCCTCAACCCGCCCAATCAATCCTCCTGGCGCCACAACCACGTCCCCTACCTTGACCCCTTGCTGGCTGCCGCGGTCAAGAGTCAGCTGCTGCCACCAGTGATCGGCACTGCGGCCCACCACCGCCGCTGGGATCCTCACCTGGGGGGGTCCTTGCTGAGCAAGCTGCAGCAGTCGCCTTAGCTCGCGGTTTTGGTGCTGCAGCTCGACTATTAGGGCCTGCAGCTCACGGCTAGCAGCCTGCCTGAGCACCTCCTCGGGATCTACCGCTGGACGGGCCAGGGCCGTAAGCCGAGTGTACAATTCCACCAACAGAGATCCCTTCGTTTGGCGCAGGCCTAGGGCCGCCCCTATGGCCAAAGCAGACAGGAGCAGCCCCCAACCCTTGCGCCTCCACCATTGGCGTAGCTGACCCAAGCTTTACCCCTCTCGAGCCTCGACTCCCACCCACCGTAGACCTGACGGAGGGCTGCCAGCAGGGATCCCCAGGAACCCTGCTAGGCTTTGAAACTAGCGCTCAACACTCGGCCCAAGGTTTTGAAGTCCTCCAAAACTCTCCCTGTGCCAAGCACCACGCAACTGAGGGGATCTGGGGCAACGTGAACCATGATCCCGGTTTCGTGGCTAATGAGAGCGTCCAGACCCTTGAGCAGGGCTCCGCCTCCAGCCAGCATGATGCCACGGTCAATGATGTCAGCGGCCAACTCCGGCGGCGTGCGCTCCAGGGTACGCTTGATGGCCTCTACAATGACCGAGAGGGGCTCGGCCATGCTCTCGCGGATCTCAGTGCTTTTTACCGTCACGGTACGCGGCAGGCCAGAGAGAAGATGCAGCCCCCGCACTTCCATGCTCAGTTCTTCTTGGGTGGGGTAGGCAGAGCCAATTTGAATTTTGATCTCTTCAGCGGTGCGCTCTCCAATGGTGAGGTTGTGGACTTTTTTCATGTACTGAATGATGGCTTCGCTTAGCTCATCTCCTGCCACGCGCACCGATTCGCTCAGCACGATCCCCTGCAGACTGAGGACAGCCACCTCGGTCGTGCCGCCGCCAATGTCGACAATCATGTTTCCTACGGGCTCCTGCACCGGTAGGCCCGCTCCAATTGCCGCTGCCACCGGCTCATCCACCAAGTACACTTCCCGCGACCCTGCTTGCAGAGCCGCCTCCATTACCGCCCGCCGCTCCACGCCAGTCACCCCACTGGGGATCCCAATGACAATGCGCGGCGCAATCAAGTAATGGCCTCCGTGCACCCGCTGGATGAAGTGCTTGAGCATCATCTCTGCCGTGTCAAAGTCGGCTATCACGCCGTCCCGCAGGGGGCGCACAGCAATGATGTTGCTGGGGGTGCGGCCCAGCATCTTTTTGGCCTCTTCCCCCACTGCCAGCAGCTGCTTGGTGTTTTGGTCAATGGCCACCACCGAGGGCTCTTGCAGGACAATGCCACGCCCGGCCACGTAGACCAGCGTGTTGGCTGTGCCCAAATCAATGCCCATGTCACGGGAAAAGCGGCTAAGTAGCCCCAGCACGGTAGGTTGCTCCGGTTGCTTTGTGAAGAAGCAGCACGTCTTGCTACCTACTATATCCAATCCTAGAAGAGAATCTCCTCCAGACCCTGGGGAGAAGCCAAACTGCAACTAGGAGCAAGAGGAGCCAGTTGCTATGGAGATCGCCGCAGCTTTGCTCAGTTTGGCCACCCCCAACTTACCTCGCTTGTTGCACTTTTATCAAGCCCTCCTGGGGAGCCCACCCCAGCTCCAGATTCCCCCTCAGGGAGAGCCCGTGTATGTGGAGTTTCGACTGCCAGGACTGCGACTGGGCCTCTACCACGACCGGAAGCTAGAGTTAGCAGCCCAAGGGGGGGCAGCCAGCCTCTGTCTGCAGGTGCAAGATCTTACTGGATACCTGGGATCCCTCGCGGCCTTGTTGGCCGAGCACCAGATTTCCCCCTCCCCTCTGCGCCAGGCTTTTCACGGCCAAGAGGTGGAGTTGCGGGATCCCGATGGCAATCGCATCGTGCTGCACCAGCCTTCGGCCCCTTTCTGGGAGGCACTGGCCTTAAGCCCCGTCCAACAAGACTCCCTATCCTAGGATCAGGGATCAGGTAGCGCCTGCAGGGAGTCTAGCCTCTGGTGGAAAATAGCCCCCCTCCGCAAGAGGGGGGAGCTATGAGGAGCCCAGCAACTGCTTCCTAGACTACGGCGGTCTTCTTCACCTGAGCCGACAGAGCGCCGGAGGCGTACTTAGCCGCCATCTCGTCCAAGGTAACGACGGGAATTTTGGTGCCGTGGCCAGCGCAGCCGAAGGCAATGTAGCGCTCAGCGCATACTTTCTGCATTTCCTTGATGGAAGGTTTGAGGAAAGAGCGGGGATCAAAGTCTTTCGGATTCTCGGCCAGGGCGCGGCGTACTGCAGCCGTAATGGCCAGGCGGTTGTCGGTGTCGATGTTAATTTTGCGCACCCCGTTTTTGATGGCTCGCTGGATTTCTTCGATGGGCACACCGTAGGTTTCGGGAATGGAGCCGCCGTACTGGTTAATGATGTCAATGAGTTCTTTGGGGACCGAGGAGGAGCCGTGCATCACCAGGTGGGTATTCGGCAGACGGCGGTGAATTTCAGCAATGCGATCGATGTCCAGAATGTCCCCTGTGGGCCGGCGGGAGAACTTGTAAGCGCCATGGCTGGTGCCGATGGCTACAGCCAGCGCATCCACCTGGGTTTGCTCGACAAAGTCCACCGCCTGATCCGGGTCGGTGAGCAGTTGGTCACGGCTGAGGGCCCCTTCGGCGCCGTGGCCGTCTTCCGCCTCACCGCGGCCCGTCTCCAGGGATCCCAGGCAGCCCAGTTCCCCTTCCACCGTCACGCCAACAGCGTGGGCCACCTTCACCACCTCAGCGGTGACTGCTACGTTGTACTCGTAGCTAGCCGGGGTTTTCGCATCTTCTTTGAGGGAGCCATCCATCATCACACTGGTGAAGCCGTTGCGGATGGCAGAGTAGCAGGTGGCGGGGCTGTTGCCGTGGTCTTGGTGCATGGCCACGGGGATGTGAGGATAGGTTTCCACCGCCGCCAGGATTAGGTGGCGCAAAAAGTGCTCGCCCGCATACTTGCGCGCCCCTCGAGAGGCTTGCAGGATGACCGGACTGTTGGTTTCATGGGCAGCTTGCATGATTGCTTGGATCTGCTCCATGTTGTTGACGTTGAAAGCTGGAATGCCGTAGTCGTGCTCAGCGGCATGATCCAGCAAGATCCGCATGGGAACAAGAGCCATCGCTTACCTCCTGAGGTGGTGACTGGATGCGTTTGAGGTTCACTTACTGTTAATCCTAAGGTATCTTCTACATTTTGCGGGACAGGATCCTAAGATTTGGGGATCTTGCTGCAGAATCCCTGCTCCCCTTGGCTCCAATGTCCACGCTTAAACGCAGCAGGCAGGCTGAGAGCTCCAGATACACTAGGAGTACTTTGTTTGTCCGGAGGCCTGAGAAAGTGCACCGCAAGCTGTGGCCGGTCTGGGGCGCCAAGCAAAGCCAAGATCGCTCCAGAGGGGAGGGAAGGAGACGGCGTTTGGCTCAAGGGATAGGCTGGGCCATAACCTGCTGGTCAGTGGGCCTTTCCGCCGCAGCTTGGGGGATCCCTGGGCAAGCACCAAATCAGGTGGCTGCCTGGATAAAAGACAACCCGGTGCTGCGGCCCCGTCCGGGCGAGACGCTCAGCATCCACCGGGTGGAGCCGGATGGATCCCGGTTTACCTTTTTGGCCTCGGTGGCTCCCCCGGGACGGATCATCAACCCGCTGGATCGGGAGACCATTCGCTCGGAACGGATGACCTTTTTCCGCCCGCAAGGGCTAACGGCAGAAGATCTCTTTCGGGCCATTCGCGAGGTCTATGGACCGGAGATTGCCACCGATTTGGACCAGGCAGTGGAGGTCATCCGCTACCCGGCTCCTGGAGCCCTGGCGGGTAATCCCGGCTACAGCCTTGCCTTGGCTACCCAAGGCGTGGTGCTGCGGGGAAAGCAATTGGTGTATTGGCTGGAGCTGACCCAAAACCCCGATGGCCGCGTGCAGCAAGGTCAGGTGTGGGTGTTCCAAGAAGAATGGCTTCCTAAGGTGGAAGGGGAGTTGGCCGAGCGCTTTCCCCTACAGGTGAGGAGCCGCTGAGCTGGCCCTCAGGCAGACGGAGGTTTGCGGCTGCCAGGATCCGCCTCTGAATTCAGCGGCAGCCACGTTGCCTAGGAGGGCTAGGCCATACTGACAGCCAGGGGGTAGGGGGGCACGGCTGTGGTTTTGCTGGTTGGCCTCACGTTGTTCGGCAGCGCTTTCTGCCTTTTTTGGGGACAGTTGTTGCTGGGCAAGTTGCTGCTGCCCCTGTGGGGGGGATCCCCACTGGTGTGGAATACCTGCCTGGTCTTTTTCCAGCTTGCTTTGCTGCTGGGCTACCTGTGGGCAGACCGGCTGGGGCGAGGGCTCGCTCCCGGCCTGGGCCTGCTGCTGCACGGGGGCCTCTTGCTGGTGGGGCTGAAGTTTTTGTCCTTTGAGTTCGGGATCCCTGGCCAATGGGAAGGGGCCTCCCCCTCCCTAGCCCTTTTGGCGGACTTGACGGCGAGGGTGGGAGTGCCGCTGGTTCTTCTGTCGGGGACGACGCCGTTGCTGCAGCGGGCGCTGGGAGGGGTGAAAAGGGATCCCTACCAGCTCTACGTGGCCAGCAATGCTGGCAGCCTAGCGGGGCTTCTGGGCTATCCGCTGCTTTTGGAGCCACGGTTGTCTTTGTCAGGACAAACCCACCTGTGGACGGGGGCCTACGCCCTAGTAGCGGCGCTGGTGCTGCTGGGTGGGGTGGGGCTGCTCCTGCAAGGGCGGGGGGTGGCTTTCCTACGACCCGCTCCTGCTCCAGGGGATCCCAGGGACGTCGGCAGGACGGAGATCTGGCCCCTCTGCTGGCGGGAGGGTTGCCGCTGGGCCGGCTGGGCCTTTTTGCCGGCGGGTCTGTTGGTGTCAGTCACCACCCTCTTGACCACCGAGGTGGCGGCGGTGCCCTTGCTGTGGGCTCTCCCCCTGAGCATTTATCTGGTGACCTTTATGCTGGCCTTCGGCGGCCTCCACCCCAACGAGTTGGCTTTGGGGACAACGGCTCTGCTGGCCTGTGGGGCAGTGGGGGCACAGGTCTTGGGCTGGGTGAGGCCTTGGTTTTGGGTGTTGCCGCTGCACCTAGGGGCTTTTGCCCTGGTGAGCTGGGCCTGCCATAGCCAGTTGGTTCGCTGTCGCCCGCCGGCTCAGCAGTTGACGCAGTTTTACCTGTGGCTGGCCTTGGGGGGGAGCTTAGGAGGGCTGTTTGCCGCTTTGCTGGCGCCGCAGGTGTTTGAGTCGGTGCTGGAGTATCCGCTTCTCTTGGGCCTAGCACTGGCAGCCTTGGCAGCTCAGGGGGGACGGTTGGGCCTAGGGCTGGGGCTGGGGTTGCTCCTGCCCCTATTGCTGTTGCGCTTTCATCTCCAGGGGCTCCTTCACGCTGGCGCAGCCGTAGGCCTGGGCCTGGGCTGGGCACTGCTGGCCCTGTTGGGAGAAAGCAAGAGGGGATGGCGGTACCGCCTAGGAGTAACCACGGGGTTGGTTTTGCTGCTGGGACAGCCTTGGCTACCGCCGGGGCTGCAGGTGGTAGCCAGCGAGCGCAGTGTCTTTGGCCTTCACCGCCTTGTGGAATACCACACCGAGGCGGGCTCCTTCCGCAGCCTGCTCCACGGCACCACCCTGCACGGCAGCCAAAACCTAGATCCCCAGAAAGCGCTGGAGCCGCTCACCTATTTTTCCCGCCAGGGGCCGGTGGGTCAGGTGTTCCAGCAGTGGCGGGCGCAGCCTCGCTCTTCTCCAGCCCAGGTTGCGGTGTTGGGGCTGGGGATCGGCACCTTGGCCGCCTATGCCGAGCCGGGAGAGGAGTGGACGTTCTTTGAGCTGGATCCCACCGTGGCCGACTGGGCAGGCCGCTACTTTGCCTATCTCAATAGGACCAGCCGGCGGGCGCAGGTGCGGGTGATCTTGGGCGATGCCCGCCTCCGTCTGCAAGGGATCCCAGAGGGCAGCTATGACCTGCTGGTGATGGATGCCTTCAGCTCTGACGCTGTGCCGGTGCATCTGCTCACCCAGGAGGCGTTAACCCTCTACCTCAGCAAGCTCAAGCCTCAGGGCTGGCTGCTTTTTAACATCACCAACCGCCACCTGGACTTGGCCCCTGTGTTGGCTGGCCTGGCCGGATCCCTGCGGCTCCAGGCTTGGCAGCGGGTCCACCGGGATCTCTCCCCTGACCAGCGACAAGCGGGGCTGGCCCCCTCCCACTGGGTGCTGATGGCCAAAAACCCTGCCGCCCCGCCGGGCTGGCAGCCCCTGCTGCCCCAACCCGGAGATCCGCTCTGGCGAGATGATTTTTCCAACCTGTTGCAGGTGATCCGCTGGCCCCAGATCCCCACTCCGGAGCAAGAATCTCCAATGCGGAATTAGTATGAGTTAAGATTGTTTGAAACGCAACTAATTTCTCCTCAGGAGCTCAACCCATGTCTTCCTCAACTCTAAAAGCCCTGCCTGTCGCTTCTCAAGCCACCATGACTGCAGCCTCCGCGGCTTGCTTCGTGGCCATTGGTGGCAGCCTACGGCCTAACTCCCTGACCTATCGAACGCTAGAGGTGGTGCGGGCCGAGTTTGAGAAGTTGGGGATCCCGTTGCACCTCCTCGATCTGCGGCAGATGAAGTTGCCCTTTGCCGATGGTTCTGAATCCTACCCGGACTACCCCGATGTGGAGGTCCTGCGGGCCACGATGAAGCAGGCCGATGGGATTATCCTGGCCAGCCCCGAGTACCACGGCGGCATCAGCGGCAGCTTGAAGAATGCCCTGGATCTGTTGAGCTTTGAGCATTTGGAGGGCAAGGTCTTCGGACTCATCAGTGTCTTGGGCGGCGAGAGCAACAGCAACACCCTCAACCAAATGCGCCTGATTGTGCGCTGGGTGCATGGCTGGGCGATCCCGGAGCAGATTGCCATTGGGCGGGCTTGGAGCGCCTTCGATGAGCAGGGCAACCTCAAAGACGAAAACCTACGCCAGCGCTTGCAGCGCTTTGTGCAGAGCATGGTAACCAACACGGCCAAATTGCGCGGGATCCCGGCTCCCCTTTCCTAAAAAGGCGCTAGGCTCTCTAGCAGCCTCCGTTTTAGCGGCTCCCCCTTTTACTCTTGCAGGGGAAAGGGGTTGGCGCCCAAGCAACGGCATGGCTAAGGTGAGCCAAGCGGAAGCTGCGGCAAAAATCTGCATCACCAAAGTCGGGCCATGGTTCAACCTGCTTCCCCCTACTCCTCAACTGGAGCTGGGGCAATCTCCCCCCTAGTTACCCTGCAGGTAACCCTGCAGCGGATGCGGGAGCAGAGGGATGCCAATGCCTTGATTCAGCTCACGCTGGAGTATGTTAAGGCGGTGTTTGGGGCGCCGCTCATTTGGCTAGCCCTCTACGACTATGCCAATCACCAGTTGGTGGGCCAAGGGGGGGTAACCCTGCGGGAAGAGGATCAAGCGCTCTTGCGAGCTCTGTATCCCCTGCAGCCGGGGGAGATCCTGGAGCAGGTGGTGATCGAACAGCGGCCCATCAGTGTGGCCGATCTCTCCCAGGAGCCGCGCATGGGCCGTTGGCAGCAGGAAGCCAAGCGCCTGGGCGGGATCCAAGGCTGCTTCATCTACCCCTTCTCAGCAGTAGGGCGGCGGCGCTGCCTAGGGATCCTGATGCTGGGATCCCAACTGTGGGGCGTTACTATCCACGAGGAGGAAAAGGCGCTGCTGGGGATTGTGCTGGGGCAGTTGGCCGCCTCTTTGCAGGAGCTGGAAAACGCCTGGAAACTCCAGGCTGAAAAGCGCGTGCAAGAGTCGCTCCTGAAGTTGGGGGCGGCGATGAGTCAGGCAGGATCCCTGCAAGAGCGGGTCAGCCTGGTTACGCAGGAGCTGCAGTCTTGCCTAGGCGCTGTTCACATCCAGGTGTACTGGCACGAGCACAGCCAGGGGTGCTTCGTTCCCCATGGAAGTGCCTCTAGGCCCACCCCCCCTGCCAAAGGGACCAAAGCTGGGGGGATCCCGACTGGAGAGGGCGGCCTTGCGCTGCGGGAGTTGGGAAACATGTACTACACCCTTGCCGCAGGCCAGGTGGTGGTGGGCGGCCTGGGGACAACCCGCTCCGAGATCCCTCTCAAGCTAATGCAGCAGTGGCGAGCCCAAGCCGCCCTGGCAGCCCCCATCCTCCTGCAAAAGGATTTGCTGGGGTTTATCTGGGTGCAATCGGAGGTGCCCCGCACCTGGCAAGCCCCCGAGCGCCAGTTGGTGGCTGCTGCTGCCCAGGGGCTGGCCTTAGCCGCCCCCCTGGAAAATCTGGATCGCCGCATTCGCCAGTTGGCCGACGACGGGGAGTTTGTGCAGCAGGTGGGCCGTTCGCTTCACAATCCGGCGGAGCTGCCGCAGGCTCTCCAGCAAGCGGTGGTTGGCCTGGGCCAGCGTCTGCAAGCCGGTGCGGTGGCCCTCCTGACGGTAGATCCCGATAGGCCAAGCCCCCGCCTCTTCTCCGAGTACCGCCGCGAGGGCAAGCAGGCTCTGCCGCCGCAGCTTAGCCCGCTGAGTGAGCAAGACTGGCAGGAGCTGCTGCGCAGCGACGTGGTGGTGGCGGAAAACTACGACCAGGATCTGCGCCTCCTCTCCTGGCGGCAAGACCTGGCCCCTTTGGGGGTGCGCTCCCTCCTGCTAACTCATACCGGCAGCAGCGGCACTGCCACCCCCGAAGGGCTGATCCTAGTGCTCCACCCGCGGCCAAGGGCTTGGAGCCGAGAAGAACGGCAACTGCTGCGCGGGACTGCCCAACAAGTGGGATTGCTCCTGCAACAACTTCGCTCTCAGCAACGGCAGGAACGGCAAGAGCACTTGCTCAGCACCCTGATTACTGCTTGCCTAACTTTGCAAAACCTGGCAACCCCTGCTGCTCTCTACGCCACCACCGCCCAACAGGCGGCCCAGCTCCTCCGGATCCCTTTGGCGCTGGTGGTCAGTTGGCAGCCGGGGGAGAGCCGGGCCTGCTTGCAGCCGCCCTTTGCCGCCGCCCCTGAGTTCTGCCCCAGCGGCCCCACGGAGATCACTCGGCAGGATCCCTTGCTGGCTGCTGCGCTGCGGGCAAGAGGGCCCCTCCAGCTTGCCCAGGAACAGATCCCGGCTGCCAGCCGCGCCTGGCTCAATTCCGCGGGCCTGGGCTCCTGGCTGCTGGTGCCCTTGGGGGAGACGGATCCCTCGCTGCCGGAGCCCCTAGGGGTTTTGATCCTGGGAGCAGAGGCGGACAGAGTCTGGGAGGCGGAGGAGCAGGCGGCTGTGACGTTAATTGCCCAAACCTGTGGCTGGACGCTGCGGCGCCTGCTTTGGGTGCAAACTTTGCAGGAGCGGCAGGAGGTGCTCAGCGAGTTGAACTGGTACAAGCACCGCCGCCTGCTGGATATGCAAAATACCCTGCTGGACGGCCTGCGCCGCCTTGGCCAGGTGCCGGACATCCCGGGAGAGGAGGCCAGCCGCTGGCAAAAGGTAGTGGAAATTGCCAGAGGACTGCAGGAGCTGGCCGGCTCTACCAGTCCATTGTTGCAGGCAGAAACCTGGCAGGTGCAGCCGCAGTTCCAGTCGCTGTCTTTGGCTACCTTGGTGCGCAAAAGCTTGCGCCGAGTGGAGGGCCTGACCCAAAAACGCAAGCTGTGGCTACGCGCCCACGGGGAGCTGAGCCTCACCATTCAGGGCGATGCCGGACGATTGGAGATGATCCTCTGGGAGGTGCTGCTGGCTGCTGCCTTGCGCAGCCCGGAAGGAGGCCGGCTGGATCTGTGGGGCCAAGCCACAGAGGGCTATGCAGAGCTGCTGGTGGTGGATCAGGGCCACTTTGATCCCTACCTGCTGGCAGCCCTGCAAGGGGATCCCCAGCAGGTTATCTACGCGGATCCCTTGTTCCAATCACCGCTTTCGGTCAGCCCCGGCTTGGAGCTGAGCCTCTGCCAGCGGATAGTGCAGAGGCTAGGGGGGCAGCTCTCCTTCTACGTGTCCTCCGATGGGCGCTCTGTTTCCCAGCTGTTCCTGCCAATGGCTAGCGGGGAGCTCCACCCCCCTTCCTAGCGCCACTTCTTAGGGTGACAAAGCTCTCAGCAGCCAGAAGAAAGGCAGGAGGGCCAGCGCTGCACAATCCAGCCACTGGAGCTGCAGGCGGTGCCAGCGCAGAGGATGGTCGGGACCAGTTAGCCCGCGAGCTTGCATAGCCGCCGCCATCTCCTCCGCCCGCAGGAGCAGGTTTTCAAAAAAGCGCTCCACCAGGGCCAGCAGGGTTTGGATCCCGCCCCGGAAGCTGAGGGATCGCCAGCGCACATCGCGAGTGCGCACCGCCCGCACCAAGTTCTGGACTTCCTCCATCACCAGCGGCAGAAAGCGGAGGGCCAAGGTAAGGGTGAGAATCACCTCCGCAACCGGCCAGCCCCAGCGCTTTAAAGGCTGTAACAGTTGGCCGATCCCTGCCGTAATCTCCTCGGGGGCAGTGGTCAGCAAGAACAAATTGGTGGCATAGAGCAGGGTAAAGATGAGGGTACCCAGCCGCAGGGCCACGGAGAGGGAACGCCGCGAGACTTGAAAAGTTCGCCCCAGCAGGGTAACCTGCAGCAAGCGGTAACGGTAGGCAGTTGACCAGGCACGGGTTTGGCGCTGCCAGGCCCGTTTGGCTGCTGCCCTCTCCCCCCCCTCCAGGGCAGGGCTGGCGAGGAGCCCGTAGCCTACCACTTGCGCGTCCTGCCGCTGGGGCTGAGGGAAGACCCCTAAGCCATCGGGGGCGAAGCTGGTGATCCCAAAAGCCAGCAGGCTAAGGGCCAACACCAGCGAGAGCTGGCCCGACCAGACCCGGCGCGGCAGACGGGCTGCTACCGTCAAGAGCAGGAGAACTGCCACAACGGCCAGGCGCCAGCCATTGCTGGCCAAAATTGGGCTGAGGAGAAAGCTAAGCAACCAAGCCAACTTCACGCGTGGATCAAGACGGTGCAGCCAGGTGCGCGGCTCTTCCAAGTAGATCCCCAGCGGGGCATTGCGTAGAATATCCACCACAGGAAAGCGGGAAACAAGCGGGGCAAGGCCAATAGCAGAAAAGTTAGAGTCGCTCTACCAAGCGAGTTGAGCCGGATTGAGCAGCAATCCACCCTCCTGGTGCCCCCTCTCGCTCGATGCGCAACCAGACAGGCACCTGTCCTTCGCCAGCCTGCACCTCTACCACCCGCAGCAGAGCTTGGCGCGGGGCGGCCCCAACAATAGCCCCGGTTAGGCTAGGCTGCTGGCGAATGTTAATGCCCTCCTTGGCAATCACCCGCACCTGTTGCACACCCCGCCACTCGGCTAGAGGGCCGGTCAATTCAGGCTCAGGCGTGGGTTCCGGCTGGCCCGGATTGTCGATGGCAACCGGTGGCTGCTCCAGTTGTACCTGGGGCTGTTCCAGGGGCGGCGGGGGAGTGAACAGGCCGCGCAGCATCTGCCAGATGACGAAGAGGGAAAGGATGACCCCACCAGCCACGGCCGCCAAGCGGAGGTTGAGGAAAGGGGCAGGATCCTCAGTCCGGCTGCGTCTTGAACCCAAGTGGCTGCGGTGGTAACGCTCCCCCTCCTGCAACCCCCTCTTGTGGATCTGAAGGCTCCCTTCTGCAAGGAGAGAACTGGCTGCCTCCTCACTCCCCCAGCGGGTAGATCCCTCGGACAGGCGCGACGGCTTGGGGAAATCTCCCTGCTGGAAGGGAGCAGGTGGGGGAAGCCATTCCTGAACCTTAGCACCCCCGGCAGCAGGCACTTGGGACAGAGGGAGAGCAGGAGGTGGAGACAACCGACCCGCTGGCAAGCTCTCGCGGCTGGGCATCTCCTCTAGGTAAGCCTGCACCTGAGGGTTGTCAAAGTAGGCTTTGAGGCTGGCCTGGGTAGTGTTCAGGGCGTAAAACTCCGGGAATACCTCCTCCTGGAACCACTTTTCCGTAAAGCGACAGAGGCCCGGCAACAGATCAGGGGATCCAGTGGAGTGCTCCTCAATAAACTGAAGGGCTTCGGTTTCCTGACTGGCGCGCAGATGGCTAAGGGCTTCCTCAGTTTGCCCTAACAACAAGCTGCAGATAGCTTGCTCCAGGTGCACATCTTGCCGCTGGGCTAGGCGGACCAGGTAGCCGCGCGCCCGCCGCACTAAGGCTGGCCGTTTCTCCAAGTAGCCTGCGGTCAGCAGCACCTGCGCAGCTAGGTAGGACGCTACCAAGGAGGGGCGCTCTGCCTCTTGCTCAAATAGCTCCTGCTGTTCTTGCAGGGTGAGGTAGCGGCGCACTCGCTGGATGAAGCGTAGGAAATCTTCCGTACTCAGGCCGGAGCCATCCTGTCCACTTCCCTCGATGCCACCCCGCTCGTCAAGCATGGCTTTGAGAAGGGCCAGCCCCTGCTGCCGTGCCAAGGCAGGATCTGCAAGCGCTCCTTTGCCCGTTGGGGCTGAAGCAGAAGCATTGGGGTCAAGGAGCTGCAAAATGCGGTAGGGGCGCAGCTTGCCCAGATCGATGCGGAGCTCTGCCTGCAGCTGGGGAAAGGCCCGACATTCCTCCAGTTCTGCCAAGCCTGTCTGCAAAGAATGCGCTGCTTCCTCGTAGGCTCCCTGTCGCCAGGCCTCCCGGCCCAGCTCCAAACGGGCCACCGCCCGCCCTAAAATGGCATCGGAACGGGCGGGGTGGCCTTGCTCGAGCATTTGCTGAGCCAAGCTTAAAACCGCTGGGTACTCTCCAGCTTCACAGCCCAGGCACAGCACTCCCGGCAGAAGGGCCTCGTCCACCGTTAGGGTGGGATGCGCTAGGTTCAGGTGCTCATCGTAGCTACGCCGGGCCTCGGGGTTGAGCAGGACGGAGGCAGCCTCCTGAATCAGCTGGGCCCGAGCCTCCAAAGCCTGCGGTGAGAACCCCAGCAGCCAAGAATGTTCGCTTGACTTGAGCTCGCGGCGCTCCTGGTAAGCCTGTTCGACCTGATGCTCGTCGGCCCGTGGCGACAGCATCAAGATTCGGTAATAGTCGAGGGGCACCCGCACCGTCATAATCTCTTTTTGTTCTCCTCTTTGCCTCAGCGGGGCGGCGTCTTTGGACACCTGAGCCGCATTGACCTTAACTGTAGTCCTTTTCTTGACAAAAGGGATCCCCCTGGAAGCGCTAGGGCAAGGGGCTAGGGACCCAACTTGAAGCACCACCTCGCGCAGCCCCTCAGCGCTCTAGTTGCCTAGGCCAGCTAGACAGAAAAGGTCCTTGATAGGGGCCGAGGGGAGAGCAAGCCAGCCCTAGGTCAGGGCTTGCCACGATAACAGGAACGAACTAACCAAAAGCAGGGATCCCAACAGCCGCCGCCAGCCCCCATAGGGAATTTCCGCCAAGACACCGCCAGCGCTCAGGCAGAGGAAGGGCAGGGCCACTAGGCCCCAGCGGGCGCTTTGTTGCAAGAGGTACAGCGGCAGATCCCCCACCTCCCAAAGCCAAGCCGCCAGCAGGCCCATCCAGAGGACGTGACCCAAGCCGGCCAGGCTGAGCAAAGCTTGTTGGCGTTCTTCCCAGGGCCAGCCCAGCCGCACCAAGGCCAGCCCCAGGGGCAACATCAAGGTAGCCAGAGCAGGTAGGCCCCTCGGGCTGGTGAGCGCAGCAGTAGAGAGGGTTTCTGATCCCGGGAAGCCAGCGGCAAGCCGCTCGACTTGCCCAAGCCAGGAGAGGCCCATCACCAACAGCAGCAAGGTTGGCCCCCGCCATCGCCGCTGCGTCCGCTCCTGGCTACTCCACAGCGCCGCCCAGAGCAAGGCCAAGGGCCAAACGCGGTAGCTTAGAGCACAGGCCAGCGCCAGCCCCTCCCAGCGCAGGCGGGATCCCGGCCTAATGCCGCTGCTGCCTAGGAGGACCAGCAGGGCCAAAATCTCGCTACTTGGCTCCAACCCCTGGGTCAGCACCCAGGGGCTAAGCCCCCACAGGCCAGCGCTCCAGAAATTACCCCACCTCCAACACCACAGCAGGATAGCCAGACAGGCCAGGGCCGACACGGTTGCCAGCAGTTCCTGCCGCGGGATCCCGATTTTTTGCAGCAGCCAAGGCAAAAGTCCGTCTGCCAGCCAGTGGTAGAGAGGAAGTTCTGGAGGAGCAGGGGATCCCTCAGAGTTACTGGCAGGCAAAACGCGCCACCACACTGCCTGAACTGGCCCTTCTAAAAGGCGAAGCCGCTGCCCCAAAAGCAGTCCTATTCCCCCGCACAGTAAGCAGGGGCCCATCCAACTCCAATTGGCCGGATGCCGGCGCCGACGATTGCCTGCCGTGGGAGCAGGACGGAGCAGCCGTTTGCCCTGAGGAGGCATGGCAGGAGGAAACCTCACGGAGAAGAGGATCTAGTCAACTCTAGATCGCCGGCTAAGGGACACCCAGACTGCTGCCAACGGCGGATGGCTTGGGCCGTAAGCCCGTGGGTAACATCGCGGATGGGCATCCCGGCTCCAGTTACTTGTAGGCGCACCAGCTGCCAGGGATCCCCTGGTCTAGCCCGCAACACATAGGCCTCATAGGCCAGTTGCAGGGTTTCGCTGCGCCGCCCCGCCAGAGGGTTGTCCTGCCGTGGTGGCTGCTGGGGCAGAACCAAGCGGCGCTCCAGCGTAGTGAAATAGAGGCGAAAGCCCTGAAGAGGAGAGGGGCTATCCGCCAACTCCTCGGCAGCAAAAGACTCCACCTGCGGCTGGCCCACCAACACCACCTGAAACTCGGAGCGGGAGCGGCTTAGGGCCAAAGTGAGGAACAAAGGCAACTGCGCCGTCAGCGCCTGGGCCCAACTTTGGGGATCGGCGGCACAGACTGCTCCCCTGGCTGGCGCAGCAGCTAGGCTGGACAACCCCCAAACCACCGCTAAACCTACGCCCCGCCCTCCTTGAGCAGCTCTTTTCCCCCGCTTGCTTCCCCCCACTTCCACTCCCCTCAGCCAGCCGTCTCCACCAGCACTTGGAAGCGTTGCCAGGCGGCTAGGGGATCGGCAGCTGCCGTGATGGGGCGACCCACCACCAAATAGTCTGCCCCTGCCCGCAGAGCTGCTGCCGGGGTGCAGACCCGCCGCTGGTCGTCTCCCACCTCTGGCTCTCCGAGGCGGATCCCTGGAGTTACCAGCAGAACTGCTTGCCCCAGCGCCTGGCGCAGCCGCCCTACTTCTTGGGGGGAACAGACCAGCCCAGTTAGGCCCTGCTCCATGGCCAGCTGGGCCAACTGCAACACATAGTCGCCGGGATCCCGCTCAATGCCCAGCTCCTGCCGCACCTGGTCAGGGCCAAGGCTGGTTAAAAGGGTAACTGCCAACAGGCGACAGGAACTGCCCTGGGCAGCAGCTGCGGCTGAGCGCAGCATGGCGCTGCCGCCGGCGGCATGGACACTGAGGAAATCCACGCCCTGCTTGACTACCACCTCAACTGTCCGCCCCACCGTGTGGGGAATATCGTGCAGCTTGAGATCCAAGAAAATGCGCTTGCCCTGCTCCTTAAGGCTTTGCAGGATTGGAGGACCAACCGCCGTAAACAGCTCCAGCCCCACCTTCCACCACTGCACCTGGGGTAAGCGCTCCACCCACTCGAGAGCCTGTTGGAGAGAGGAGGTATCTAGGGCAACAATAAGGCGGCTATCCTGCATACCCACAGCTCCCAGCCTAGCTAACGCGGAGGGCTCTCCTCCCGCCGCTCGTAGTGGGGACAGCCTTGGCAGGGACCATAGGGGTTGACGGCACAGCGCAGCTGCGGGGAAAGGGCGTTGTAGCGACAGGTGGGATCCCCAATCCAGCCAGGTGGCGAAGTGATATAGGTATAGACAACTATGCCCCCAAACCCCAAGGGGCTGATGAAAAAGCGGCTGGTGCTAAAAGACTGCCCCCCGGCAGGGTTAAACGCTTCCTCTGGGGCCTCCGGCTCGGGCTCCAGCCGCCAAAAGGTTTCCCACTGCCTAAGGGTTTGCTCAAAGGGTGTGGCCAGGTGTTCTCCCAGCTCCCTCAGGGCAGCTTCAAAAGCAGCAAGGCTTGCCTCTGCCGCCTGGGTAAAGGCCGCCACCCATTCCTCCAAGAGCTTCTCAAAATCCATGCAGCCGCAACCTCAGGTCTTCCCTTAAATACCTTACCGCTTGCCTTGGCGATACCGCTAACTTCCCCCCTGGCAAACCGCCTCCACCAACTCTTGGGTTACCAAAGGAAACAGCTCCGCCAGTTCTTCGGTAGAGAGGTGACCAGGGCAGACGTTGGTGCGGATGTGCCACTCCGCCCACATCTGGGCTGAGGGAGCGGTGGGATCCTGGCCTTCCTCTAGAGGTGCACCCTTCATCGGCCTCGGAGCCAAGCCCCGTCCCGACCCAAGGTTAAGTTGCCGTACGCTGTCGCGGTTGATGCCTGTCAAAGAGGTTTGGGCATAGGCTTCGCCGGCCCAGGCAAGCGATAGAGACAAAGCCATCCAAGCCAGTCCCCAAAAGGCAGCACGGTACATCACGGGATCCCTGCTGTGGTGGAGGGTTGAAGGCAATTATAGGGGCTGTCTTTGGCAGCCAGCCCCTTGCCCAAAGCCGCCTTCGGCAGCCCAATTCCCGACCACTGCACGCAGCGACGGCCCTCTTTTTCTAGGGATCCCTCGCGGCGATAGGAAAAGAAGTCCTGGGGCTGGCCAAAGGTGCAGTGGGGACTGATGGCAATGTTCTCGGGCGGGATCCCTTGCGCTTGGGCCTGGGCAGAGTTGACCCAGCGCAGATCCAGGCGAACTTTGCCAGGGAGGGGATCGGGCCAAAGGGCAAGCTGTGGATCCACCCCTGCAGGCAGCGTCTGCAGCACCTGGTCAGCCACTGCTTGGGAAACCTGGTAGGCTGGTCCAGAAATGGCTGGCCCTAAGGCAATGCGGATCTCCTCCGCAGGGATCCCCCCCTGGAGAAAGACCTGGAGCACCTTAGGCAGGATGCCTGCGGCCGTCCCCCTCCAGCCGGCGTGAACTGCTGCCACCCACTGGCGGCTGGCAACCAAAATCGGCACACAGTCGGCAGTGCCAACCCAGGCAGAGTCTTCTGGGCAGCGGGCAATGACGGCATCGGTTGCAGGACGCTGAACCTCGCCTTCTGTCTTCTCTGCCCGGATCCTGGTGAGGGTATCGGCCCACCTCCACTGGCAGCCGTGAACCTGGCGGCCCCAAGCCGCCCGTTCGGGGATCAACTGCAGTTGCTCAGCCAGTTCAGCCGGTTGATAGAAAGAGTGGCGCCGGCAGCCAAAGGCATGCGGCCAGTCTGCTAAAAGCTGACACTGCAGCCAACGCCACCCCCCTTTTTCTTGCCAAATCCAGCCGTTAGAACCGCTCATCGGCCCGCCGCGCGAAAAGAGGATCTCTGGGCGTGCAGATGTCCTACGTGCTCCTCTAGGCAAAGCCGCAGCTCAACGGGGTTAAAGAGCATGGGTAGAAAATGGATGCCTCGGCTTTCCCGGAAGAAAAAAAGAACAGGGACAGGTCGCCAGAAAATCTGCCAATCCTGCCACTCGCTGTAGGGGAACTCGCGAATGCGCTGGGAGCCGCTATAGACTTGCAGGGCCCTGCGGGTAAAGGCCAGCCCAATGAGACAGGTCTGCACTAGCAAAAACAGGCCAAACAGACCCATCGCCAGCCCTACCCAAAAGGAAAGCCAAAATAGCGGCCCTGCCAAAACCAACACTGCCAGGCTGAGGCGAAAGTCAGGGGTCAACAAGTGGGCAGAGTAAGGTTTGATCACGCCTTGCTTCTCCTTTGGATCCCAGGCCTATTCTACGCCGCTGCCACTTCCCTTCCCAACCGGGCTTTTTCCATGGCTTGGGGAGAGCCACCTAGTCTCCAAAGAGTTTGATGGCTGGCGGCCTGGGATCAAAAACCCCGCTGGGATCTACCCGCGGGCGCTCCACCCCTTGCAGGGGCGAGAGAGGGCGACCGGTGTCGAACTGAAAGAGATAGATGGGCAACTGGCCGTCGCCCAGAGGCAAAAAGGCCAAGATATCAATCTGGGTGAGGGCATTGCGGCTGGCCGGTCGGGTGAGGTTAAAGGCGGCGATGCGGTCTTCCAAGGGGGTCTCTGCGGCGGTGCGTCTGCCCAGGCCAATGCTAAATTGCTGATTTCCCTGCTCGTCCACTCCCAAAACCTGGACCTCTCCCAGCTCCAGTTGGGGACTGCTCCCCGGCAGGCCGGCCACCACTGGCGGTGCATCCAGCGGCGGCTGGGAGGGCAAAAAGCGCAACTGCACCCCCTCCGGCAGAAGGCGATAGTCCTGGTAGTCGTGCCGGATGGCAAGGGATCCCCTGAACACGCGGCGGGTCAGGCCCTCCAGCGTCCAAAACCCATAGCCCACATTGATGCGGCTGCTCTCCGGCAGCCAGTAACGGGTGCCTCCCTGGGGAGCAGGCACTGCCGTAAACCCCATGAGGACATAGGCCTGCCCCCACACCCCTGACAAAAACAAGAGCACCTGCCGCGGCAGCCCTGACTCCGGCTCCAGCCACAGCTCCCGCAGCTGGCCCTCCTGCAGGGGCTCTAGGCGCAAGTGCTGGACAGGGGATCCCGCCAGATCCGCCCGTTCTGAGGAGACGACGCGGTAGCGGCTGGGATCAGCCTCTAGCTCAAAACTTACCGAGGGCAGGAGCGCTTCGGGCCGGCTCACGTACACCGAATACAGCTTGAGCAGGTCCGATTGGTTCACCACCTCCAGTTGCCGCGAATCCAACAGGCGAATGCGATCCCCTTCGGCTACCCACGCCTGCCAACTGCCATCACGGCGGCGGAGCACATCCAGGGTGGCTGTGAAAGTTTGGGATCCCTCCACCCGCACCTGCTGGCGGTACTGCAAGTTGGGCAGAGGCGGCAATTGCTTCAGGGCAGCGTTGTAGCGCCCTAGCCAAACTTGGGGATCCAGCTCGGCGCTTGGGGAAGAAGCGGGATCCAACTGGGCCAAGGCCGGATCTGCCGCCTGTAGGGCAACCAGCCCCGTTAGCAGGAACACCACCCCGACGAGATAGCCCCCGCGGGATCCCCGCCGTCGCCACCCTCTCAGTTTGGACTGTCTGGGCGACATTAGCTTACCTCGGCTTGCCCTGCTAAATTGAGAGGCTCCCCAGCAGGGATCCCTCCTGCCCGGACGCCTACTCGATGGAAATAGACTGGGGGCCTTGGGTGGGGGCGGGTGAATCCTCCACCCTCAAGCCCTGGGACTCCAGCCAACTGCGCAGCGGATCTTGCTTGATATCCAAGCCCAGCAGGCCGCTCAGGAAGCCCCCGCAGAAGACAACGGGGTTGCTCAAAAAGGCCTTCCAGACCTCGTTGTTGGTGAACATAGCCAACATGCCAAACCCTTCCCTATCCTAGCAGGGCCAAGCTAGACGGCAATTAACTTCTGGCGATCTATGCTTTGCAGGACATTGAAGATGTTGCTGCCAAGGCGCTGGAACTCCTTGCCGCTTTTGTCAGCAAAATGGAGTACCCAGGGAAGCCTGCAGGCTTGGAATCCACTGGCAGGATGAAGTTGAGAAAGGTGATAAGTCTGTAGAGCCAAGACCTCCAAAGGCGTACTGCCATATTCGTGGACAACTCGCAGGGGCCTTGCGCTGCCAATAGAGCCTGCGCCTTTTCTGCTAATGGGCTCGCTTGTTACCAGAGTAAATGACTTTCGCGAGTAGTCGAAAACAACGGTGCCTATTTTGGCGTCTTTGTACTTACCTTTTCCTTCTTCTACCCCCACTCTTCCTGTACCGCTTTTGCGTATGCCAACAATATCCACAGCAATCTTTTCTTTTTCTAGCTCCTCAATTGTTCTACTAAATTCGCCTCCTTGAACTAAACCATCCCTCATCAAGAGAACCTTGCTGGGATAGCGACGAAGCTTGTCATGAAACTTATTGACAAGTTTGGACACAGTTTGATAAATTGCGTCCCCGGAGAAGGTTTCTCCTCTCTGCACAGCAGGCAGCTCCCAACCTAAGCTCTGCCCATCGGCCAGCACAGCAAAAGCAGAGGCTCCGTAGTATAGCTGCCGATTAGTGCCCACATCAAAGCCAATGATTAGCTCAGGGCGTTCAGGATGGTCGAGGGGTTCCAGGAGTACCGGCTGCCATGCTGCCTTACACAGAAGCCCTAGGACGACGTTTAGGGCTTTGTAGGGATCAGCGCCAGGGATCATAAACTGAGTCGCTATCCCCGCTTCAAGGGCCTCCATGCGGATCTTTTGCTTGCGCTCATTGGGCGACCAGGGCATGACAACCAAAACAGTTTTGATCCCTTGCTCAGCCCAGTGTTGCCAGAATCTTTTTCGGGCAAGATCGCCTTCAGGCAAGTCTTGCTGAGTGGCATAGAAGCCCAGTTCAACTTCTACTCCGCTTTTTTGGGCTACCTCAAGCAAGCACTTGCGCACTTCGCTGGGATACTCTTGCCTGTCGTCGGAGAGGTTTAGGCATCCAAACTTAGTCTCGCCTACTTTTGCACATCCGTGATACCTAACCCGAGCAGGATTTTGAACTTGCTTGCGACCCGATCCCAATAGCTTTGGCTTGGGCAGGATGTAGCCCTTGGCCTTGAAGGGCTCAACTTCCAGCTTGGGAGGGTTGTAGACATTCTCTATAAGAGACTTTGCAGTCTTTTCAGACTCTTGCAATCGTTTCTCTAGGCTTTTTCTAACATGCTTGATAACACGGTCGATAACTTTGCTGCTAGAACCTTTGTTACCTTCTAGACTGGCCAGCATTTCCAAGGTTAAAACAGGCGATAGCCTTCGAGACAGATGGGGCAAACGCTTTTGCTTTGAAGCTACTTCGACTACCCAAGAGCTTTCCACTTCCTCTCTAGGTGCATTGTACTTCTGTAAATGGTACTCTGCCAGACTCATGTTCAGTTCTGGCAACCGAATCTCCCACGGCAACTGATTGGAAAGAATACCCAGATACTCCCAGATCTCGCGTTTACCGTATGTATTCCGAACCCACTTGATTGGGATATCTGGATAGTTTTCCAGCCATTCATGCAAAGTCCACGGCGTGTAGAGGCGGTGATGAATATCGACTTCTAAGTAAAGCTTTCCATCTGGTTCGACAGCAACATCTATCGCTCTCCCTCTGTGGATTTCCCAGCCATCTCCGGAAAGTTCTACCCCTTCCTGAGCAGTGATCCACCAGAGCAGGCCTCCTCCTATCAATTCAACTGCAGTTTTGGTGTACAGAGATCTAAGGCGCGACTCTATCCTCTTGCGCTCAAAGCTTTCGAGGGCGCTTCTTTCTTGAGCATTGGCACAGGTTAGAACCCTAAGCCCACACTCTTCTAACTCCCATTCTGTTGTTTTGAGCTGGCTGGGCGAGACTCTTTCCCGTGTGATAATGCGACTCCCCAAACGAACGGCTATTACACCCAGCCGATTGCAAACCTTAGCAATAGCTTTCTGCTCTTCTCCTGGCTCCGGAAGTGGGTTTGGCCTACAGGCGTACTCATAAAAGGTGAGGTCTTCCTGAGCTAGCTCCTTGACAAAGAAGCGATTGAGTATAACTTCAACTGACTGGTTCTGGTGAAGCAGGCTCATTGGTGGATTCTTCGTCACCTTTCCAGGATAAGCCCTAGCTCCTCGCTCAAGATCCCCAGCTCAAGGACGAAACAGCTCCGGTGGGGCCAGGTCATAGCTAAACGCCTCGGCTTCAAAGTGGCCGCTCATGCCCACCACTTGCCATTCAGCGCTGCGATTTCCTTGGCGGAAGCGCAACCGCTGCGCCCGCAGGGGCACCACCTGGATGACCTCGGCTGGAAACGCCTGGTACTCCCCCAGGTACTGCCGGGGATCCGGCGGCAGGTCGGCACTGCTTTCGATTTGAATCCAAAACACCCGCCCCGCCTGGTTGCCGTAGGCCCGGATCTGCTCTTGGCCTTGGTAGTGCTCCACGCCCCGTAGCCGCTGCCGCCCTACCTGCATAGACTTAGCCCACTCCGGCAAGGGATCCCCCAAACTAATGGACCAAGCCGGCCCGCCCAATCCCAGCCAACCCAACAGCAACAGAACCCAGACCCAGGGCCAGCAGCGTGGCCTTCTACGTGCAGGGATCCCCTCCTGGGCAAACATTGGTTTCCTCCACAATTCAACTCAAGGCCTTGATCTCAACGTAGGCGAAAGCCAATCCGCCCCCTTGCAATATCAAAGGCAACGTCGGCGTTGAAAAACAGGGGCATGCCCAACAGTTGCACTCTCTGGTTGCCGTTCACAAAGATCCGATCCCGGCTGGGCGTTACCGGAAAGCCCACCCGAATGCGGTAGTCAAATGCCCCCTCCAGGACGGCGCGCCATTCCGACCCGGGGGGCAGGGTTGCGGTGGAAAAGGGAGGGGATCCCAACAGGCGAACGTTGAGGAAGATGTCGGAGGCGCCGCTGTCAAATAGGGTGGGACTGAGGACATTTTGAATAGAGGTATTGCTGATGCTGTAGGCCACCTGCAGGGCTTCATCCCGCCAGATGGGCGTGCCATTGGGAAAGCTTCCCACCTGAGGCAGTTGCCGGAAATTGAAACCAGCGGTGTTGGCCTCCGTCAGGCCGAGGGTGAAAAGGCCTTGCACAGAGTCGAACCCACCTGTTTGGAGGATGTACCCAGAACCCAAATTGCCCGGCAGGCGAGGAAGGGGGCTAAACAAGTTGGCATCGGGGCTGCGCTCGTCTAGGGAGGTGCCAAGGATCCCAGTAAAGGGCCGCCCTGGTCCAAATAGGTTGTCGGAGCAGGTGGCCACCAGACCCTCCACACAGGTAATTTGGTCAATCAACTGAATCGTTACCGGCTCTTGACTTTGGATCCCGCCCAAGCCAAAGGGAGCGCGGGCCAGCACTCCGATAAATTGTGTGCCATCAGCAAAGGTTACTGTGGAAGGGATCCCTGTCCGCTCCAGGCCAAGGCGGCCTGCTGCTGACGATAAGATGCGCAGCCCTGCCGAGCCGGTGTCCAGTAACACCTCGGCCTCCCCTCCTGCCACTTCCACCCTCAAGCTCAGCAACTTAAAGCGGCTGTTGCCCAAAGTGCGCACCGTCAGAGGGATCGACTGGCTGCCCGGCTCAGGCGGAGGCGGGAGCAATCCAGGAGGGGAGGTCCCAGAGCCCTTGGGGCCAGAACAGGCGATCCCCAGCAGCACCACCAGCGCCAGCACCAGCCCCCCCAGCCTGCGCCGGATTTCCCTCGCCCAGGCTTTCCTTTGGAGCCGCTCTCCTGTCTGCATCAGATCCCACTCCCCCAGCCAGCAAACGCTTGGGCAGGGAAAACCCGACTGTGCCCAGCGCCCCTGCCCTGCCGATGGGGCTGCCAAGGCGCGCACGGCTATCCCAGCCAAGAACAGTGTAGCCAGGGCCGGCTAGCGGAGAAGGGGCAACAGCACCCAGCTTGGGCGGGATTCCCCCTTCTGCTAACGGGACGGGTTCTCGCTCTGCGGGCTAGCCTCCGGCATCAGACAGCCGAGAGCATCACACCCTGCCGGCCCCTCTGCCATGAGGGCGAGGTTGCGGTCATAGCGCGCCAGGGCCTCGTAAAAGTTGTCGGTTTTTCGTCTTTGCTTGACCTCAGCCATCAGCCGTTCATAGGTGGCTTTGTCAATTTTCTCAAAGGGCAAGCGGGGGAAGGGAGCGTCGAAGCGCGCCAACAGCGCTGCGCTAATGTACCCCTCGTCGTCGCGGATGGCCTCGTAAATGCGGGATCCCAGCGCCTCGATCTCGTCCTCCCGCAGCTCGATGGTGGCTGAGGTGTTGTGGGTAGTGTAGTACTTTTGCACCTGCATGTAGAAGTCAAACTGGGCCAGGGCAGAGAAGCGCTCAATCTCAATCTCCTCGGCGCCGGGCAAATTGGCCCACTCCACCTCCACCGGCAGCTCCACCAGCCACTCGGTACAGCGGGGATCAAAGGGATCGTTGAGCAGGTTGCCGTTTTCGTCCTTGTCCGCCTGGGCGGGCACTACCGAGTAACCATAGTCCAGACAGGCGAGGGCCACGGGGTCGTTTTTGGCAAAGGTGATGCGGCGGATGTAGCGCTGGGCCTTGGGCGGGTGCCAGCCGGGCGAGGCGTTGGTGAGCAGGGACTTGGTGCCAGCGGGCTGAACAGTGGTGCAGCGGTTGGGACGGCGCAACCCGTGGCGGTCGCAGTAGTCCCAGACCACGCGGTGGACAACCTCCTTCCAAAAGCTGAGGTATTCCCGCTCCTGTTGCTTAAACTCCCGCCCCAGGGGCGTGTCCGGCCTCCCCTTCTGCCACCAGCGCAGCCAGTCCACCCCAAAGGCTTTGACGCAAAAGTCAAACAGCCCCGTAAACGAGACGCCGACGATGGGATCCCACTCCCGCGAGCGCTGGAAGCGGGGCTCGACAAAGCGATGGTGCAATAGCGCCGCCGCCGTCAGGGCCCCGGCTGTGAAGGCCTCCTCTTGTTCCTGGCGGTTGTGGGGATCCAGCCGGTTGAGGTGGATCTCAGCCAGGTTGCAGTGGAAGTCGCATCCAATGATCTCGCCGCAAGGGTTTAACCCATACCGCCGCAGCCGATGCTCCAGTTCAGCCTCAGGCAGGGTTGGCCAGTGGTGTTTTAGCCAGCGTCGAGCTTCCTCTGGGCCCTGGGAAGCATAGATGTTGAGGAAGGTCTGTTTCAATTCTGGAGTGGCGAGCAGGTCGGCATTGGCCCGCGCCACAGCTTCCCCCGCCCACTGGATGGCTCCCTCGCCGGAGTAAAACTGCTTGCGCACTGCCGCAATGCACTCTTCTCGCGTTGGCTTGCGGTGGAACACACGCGTGTGATTGGCCATGCGCAGGGCATCCCGCTCCGGGTCAATTCTCCAGTTGCCCTGCTCGTCCTGCTGCCAGAGGTTGTCCTTGGCGCTGGATCCCAGCTCGTCGTCGGCGGCAAATTGGCGCATGCCCGCGCTGTTGTGGGTGAGATAGCCATTGCAGTAAAAGCAATGGGCCTCTTCGACTTCAATGTCGTAGGTTCGTACCCAGTCATGGCTGCCTAGGCCCTTAACTGTAACGGGGATATCCAAATCCAACCCCGACTCAGCCAAGTATCGTTCATAGTTGGCTTCGACCGACCGAGCTCCTTGGCAGCCCATGCCGCGCATCTCAGTGTAGCTGTATACTTCCTGCAGCAGGGAGCCCGGAATCGTAAAGCCATGCGTCTCCAGCCCTTGGGGCAACTTCCCTTTAGCTGAGTAGGGAGCCACCAAGGCGTTGTACCGATCCTTGAATGCCGGCAGGGTAAGGCTGTATTGAACCTGCCAGTTCTCCTGCTGGGGGGGGAGGATTTTGAGTCGGCCTGCAATACCCAGACTGGAGAGCACAGCCCCCACTTGCAGGGCAAAGGAGCGGTGGACAGTTGTCAGCAATTGGGGGGGATGACTACGGGTTGACCCATCGCTGTCGATAAGGCCTGCCAGGTAAGCTGACCGTACCTCAACGGTGCCGCGCAGGATAAAGTCGGGAACTTGCAGGGGTTGCTTTGGTTTCTTGATGTGCCGCTCGAAATACTCCGCCAGCGGGATGCAGGAACACACAAACTTTGCCCCGTTCTCCCCTGGCCCATAGCTGCAGGTAGCTGTCAGCCCGAAGGCGGCTAGCGCCTGCTCCAGCTTAGCTTGGAGACGGGAAAGCAGCTCGGGATCCAGGGTATTGGCACTCCACTCCAGGTGACCGTAGGGCTTGCCGTGGAGATCGCGCCCCAGCGCAACATACCCACCCCCCTGGGTAAACCCAATGAGCCAGGCCACCTCTGGCGTCAGGGGCGGGATGTGCAGGGGCTTTGCGGTGGGGCTTTGGCTTGGACGAGATGCCGTAAAGTCCTCAGGGAGATGGGTAATGGTGCCGGGGAGAACTTGGGTGTTGTGCAGCAGACGATCCCCTTCGACTAACTCGTGGGTACTTTTCCATGCGATGTTCCCCCGAGCGTCTGCCAAAACCGCATGGCGGTGGTTCAAAGTTGAAAAGAAAGGAAGGGCATTGGTCTCTATTTCGTAAACTTCTTGGATCCCTTGGTCAAACTTGTTGACCACCCGACGAAACCCAAGGGGGGTCTGAACCCAATCGCCTACCTGCACATCCTTGATGGGCACCAGACCTTGTGAGGTGTGCACCAAGGCGTTTTCAGGTAAGCACCGCCGAATGTTCCCCGCCACAATCGTCACCGCCGCCTCGTCGATGAGCAGGCAGCACTCCACCGAGTTCAGTTGTCTGCCCACCGCTTTGTTAAGGATGGCGGCGCAGCGCTCGTAGAGGCCGGGCAGCTTGATGGGGTTGGCCACCCCCCCAAACCCCTGTAGCCGCTCGCCGGCAGGGCGGACATCGCTCAAGTCCACCGTCACCTGGACCTCGCCGCCCAAGCTGGGATCCGCCGCCAGCTCCAGCAGCGCCTGGTAGGACTCCACCCAGCCCCGCCGGCTATCCCCCACCTGGATGTGCACCCGGGATCCCTGCCGCTGGATGCGGGTGTGCTCCTGCCGCTGCTCTCGGGGGGTGGCGCCAATGGATCCCACCACCTGGACCTGTAGGCGGTTGAGGATGGGGGGCAACTGGCTGATGAACTGGGGCTCCAGCACCGCCCCTGTGCCACAGCCCATCATGGCCAGATCCATCATCAAGCCAAAGGAGGGCCAGTCGACCACGGTGAGGCTGGTGCAGTTGTAGGCGCCGGAGTAGTTTTCCGGCTTTTGGATCCACGCGGTGCCCATCACCCACAGGGCCCGACCCGAGATCAACGCCTTCAACTGCCGCTGCAGACGTTCCACCAGCTCCCGCTCCTGGGGAGTGAAGCGTCCTAGGCGGGCAATATCGGCCAGGCTGCGATCGCAGACGTCGCTCCAAGTCTCGCGGCTGCCATCCGGGCGCCGCCGACTGTAGGTGCGGTAGAACACTGGAGCGGCCGTCGGAGCGGTTGCTGGGAACTCGCCCCCAGAACCCAGCGCTTGCCCTTGTGGCAAGGGCACTGCTTTGCTCTGTTCGCTTGAGCAAGACGAAATCGACACCATAGAGCCACACCCCTCCTGCAAAGCTGCCCGTGGAGTCCGACGAGAATTTTCCTTGCCGGCCAGGGCCGTCCCAGAGGAGCTGCCCGACCCGCCGGCCATCCAAATGCCCAACTAGGCTACCACAATCATCAAGGGGCAGGGGGTGTCGTGGGCTCTGGCTATCTTCCCCAGCTAGGGTGGGGGCAGGCGGGGGATCCGTTACCAAGCCCTGGAAAGGGCTAGAGTGGAAAGGAAGGGATCCCCAACGGAAGGGTTACCTGCTGTCTTAGAAACTGTGCCCCTTGGGCAAAAGCTGTGTAGGGAGTTGAGGGCTATGACCAGTCGCCTGCGCATTGGGAGTTTGTGGGGGATCCCCCTCTTCCTGGACTACACCTGGTTTCCAGCGGCTGTGTTGCTGGTGCTCTCCTATGGCCTGGTGACGGCGCTAGGGCTGTTTCTCTCCTTGCTGGCCCATGAGTTGGCCCATAGCTTGGTAGCCCGCGCCTATGGAGTCCGGGTGAGTTCCATCACGCTGTTTATCTTTGGCGGCATGGCGGCCATCGAGCGGGAAGTTCCTCGCCCCCTGGGCGCCTTTTGGGTGGCCCTGGCAGGGCCCCTCCTCAGCTTGGGCTTGTTTGTCCTCTTGAGCGTGGCCGGAGCTTGGATGGGGCCAGGATCGCCGCTAGTCTCAACCCTCGCCAGCTTGGCTGCCATCAACCTAATGATTGCCCTGTTTAATCTGCTGCCAGGTTTGCCCCTAGATGGGGGGCAGATGCTCAAAGCGGCCATCTGGGCTTGGACAGGGGATCGGCAAAAGGGCATGCTCTGGGCGGCTAGATCTGGCCAAGGAGTGGGCTGGGGCTTAGTAGGCCTAGGTCTGCTGGTGGTATTTTGGGGAAGCCTCAACGGCCTTTGGGTGGGGCTAATCGGCTTGTTTATTTTAAACAGCGCCCGTCGCTATGAGCAGTATGCGCAACTGCAGCGGGTGTTGGCCCGCCTGAAGGCCGCAGACGTCATGAGCCGCCGGTTTCGCGTCCTGGATGCAGGCATGAGCCTGCGGGAGTTTGTCGATCGCTACCTGGTTCCCGCTTCCCTCCAGCCAGAGGCAGGAGGGGGAGTTCAAGAAGTGTACTTTGCCGAGGAGGACGGTCGCTACCGGGGCCTGGTGAGGCCGGAACTGCTCAACGACATCGAGCGCAGCCAGTGGGATCACCTCACCCTCAAGGCCATTCTTAAGCCAATGGAGCAACTGCAGGGGGTACGAGAGGAGACCCCTCTCCTCCAGGTGATGCAGATGATGCGCCAGGCGGAACCCCGTCGCGTCTTGGTCTTCACCCCCAGCGGCGCCATTGCCGGCTTGATCGACCGCGGCGATGTGGTAGCGGTAGCGGCGCGGGAGCTGGGGGTAGATCTGCCCCAGGAGGTGGTGCAGCGGCTGCGCGACAGCGAAGAATGGCCCCCGGGCTTCCAAGTGGAAGAAAGCCTAGACGAAGGATCCCCCAGCTTTTCGTGGCCAGGAGCAACGGATACCCCTTCCAAGACCTAGAGAAATGACCCCTCCCTGGAGTATTCCAGGCGCGGACGGGGGTTGTCTTGCTAAAATTAAGTTTGTTCTCTATCAATTAAGAATTTTGAGCCGCCTACCTCGTCTTCTGCCTGCTTACACCCATCGCTTAAACAGCGGGCTGCGCGTTATTCTTCACCCCGTTCCCATTGCCGAGTCGGCTACTGTGGACGTCTGGGTACAGACAGGCGGGCGCAACGAGCCGCCGCAGTGGCTGGGCATCTCCCACTTTCTCGAGCACATGGTTTTTAAGGGCAGCGAGCGGCTGGCCCCCGGTGAGCTGGATCGCGCTATTGAAGGGCGGGGAGGCATCACCAACGCTGCTACTGGCCAGGATTACACCCACTACTACATGACAGTAGCTGCCGCCGATCTGCCGGAGACTCTGCCCTATCTGGCAGAGGCGGTGTTGCGGGCTGGGATCCCGCCCGAGGAGGTGGAACGGGAGCGCCAGGTGGTTTTGGAGGAAATTCGCCGCGCTGCTGACGACTTGGGGTACATCACCTACCAGCTTCTCATGGAAACTGCCTACGGGGAGGAGCACCCCTATGGGCGACCAGTGCTGGGCAGGCCGGAAACCCTGAGGCAACTGACCCCAGAGCTGCTGCGCGCCTACCACCGCGGCTGGTACCGACCCGAATACATGACAGTGGTGGTGACGGGAGGCATCGACCCTGAGCAGACGCTGGCGCTAGTGGAAAAGGAGTTTGGCGGCCCCGCCCGTGGCCCTGCCTGGACAAGGCCCCCAATCTCGCCTCAGCCCCACCCGCAGGGGATCCTGCGCCGCGAGAGCACCCATGTCCGCCTAGAGCAGGCCCGTCTAAAATTGGCCTGGCCCACAGTTAGCCTCGACGCCTGGGAGCAAGTTTGCGGCCTGGAGCTGTTGGCTGCCGTGCTGGGGGATGGCCGTACTTCGCGGCTGGTGCATCTGCTGCGGGAACAGCGGGGCTGGGTGAGGGCTATCGGCTGCTCTTCGCTGGTGCTGAAGGAGGGGGGGCTCTTTTGCATCAGCGCCCAACTGGAGGTAGAGGATTTGCCACGGGTGGAGGCAACCCTCCTGCACGAGATCGAGAAGTTGCAGCAGGATGGCATCGGCCAAGCGGAGCTGGAGCGCGCTCGGCGCATGCTGACCCACGAACTTCTCTTCTCCGCCGAGTCCCCCAGCCAACTGGCAAGTCTCTACGGCTACTACGAGACCCTGGTCGGGGTGCAGCGCCTCCAGGAGTACCTGGAGCTGTTGCAAGCGTTTACCCCAGCGCAAATCCGCGAGCTGGCTCAGCAGTACCTCTCTCCTGAGGCTTACGTGGTGGCTCTGCTTAAGCCAGCTGCCTCTAATGCTGCCGCGGCTTCGGAGCTCCAACTGGCCTGCCGTTGATGGCCCTTCCGTCTTGGATCCCTTGCCCCTAATGAGCTCCACCCTGCTTGCCACGCAACGTAGCCGTTTACAGCGCCTCCACCTGGGCAACGGTATCACGCTGCTGTTGGGCCAGAACCCGACGGTGGAGATCCTGGCCGCCCACTGTTTTTTTCGTGGCGGCAGCCGGGTAGAGCAGCCGCAGCAGGCGGGCTTGAGCCACTTGCTGGCCGCTGTCCTCACCAAGGGCACTCGGCAGCGCAACTCCCAAGCTATTGCCGCTTGGGTGGAATCGTTGGGAGCTTCCCTTTCTGTAGACAGCGCTGCTGATCATTTCGAGGTTGGCCTGCGCTGTGTAGCGGAGGACTTTCCGGAGCTGTTGCAGTTGCTGGCGGAGATCCTCCGGGATCCCAGCTTTCCCGAGGCGGAGGTGGCGCGGGAGCGGGAGCTGATGCTGCAGGCCATTCGCGCCCAGCAGGAACGGCCCTTTAACCTGGCCTGGGATCAGGTGCGGCAGGCCCTCTATAGGGATCACCCCTACGCCCTGCCGGGGTTGGGACGACTGGAGACGGTGGGATCCCTGACCCGCGAGGATTTGCTAGCCTACCACAGCACCTACTGCCGCCCGGAGGGAATGGTGATGGCGGTAATTGGCCCAGAGCCACCGGAGACGATGGCAGCCCAAGTGGAAGCTGTCCTGGGAGATTGGGTGAGCGCTGGCCCCCCTGCCCCCGATCCCACTCTGCCTCTGCCCCCCTTGGAGAAGCCGCAACTGCGAAAGCTCTCCCAACCCACCCAGCAGACAACGATCGTGCTTGGCTTTCGCGGCTCCCCTGCCTCTTCTGCGGATTATCCCGCCCTGAAGCTACTGGCCACCTACCTGGGCAGCGGCCTGTCCAGCCGTCTTTTTGTCGAGCTGCGGGAGCGCGGCGGCCTGGCCTACGAGGTCTCCGCCTTCTTTGCCACCCGTCGGGATCCCGCCCCTTTTGTGGCTTACCTGGGCACGGCAGCAGAGAACACTCCCGTGGCGCTGGAGCGCCTGCAAGCAGAGATCCAGCGCCTCCACGACACCCTCCTGAGTAGCGAGGAAGTGGAGATGGCCCAGCGCAAGCTTTTGGGCCAATATGCCCTTAGCAAACAGACCAACGCCCAAGTGGCGCAACTGGCCGGCTGGTACGAGATTTTGGGGTTGGGCATGGAGTTCGACCAGCAGTATTTGCAGAGGGTGAGGCAGCTTACCCCTGCCCATCTCCAGCAGGCTGCAAAAACCTACCTGGTCAACCCAGCTATTGCCCTGGTGGGGCCGGAAGAAGCTTTGGCAAAAGTTGAGCTGTAGGTGGGTGCCCCAAGACAGGCTGCTGCCTCGCGTGATCAACGACGCCACCTTTGCCGCTGCCAGCCCCCAGCTCCCCCACCAGTCCCCTAGAGGTTGAGATCCCAGAGGGGGAAAAATCCCACCAGCAGTTCCACAATGACCAAAGCCGGCAGCAGGTTGGCCACCCGTAGGCGGGCCAGGCCCAGTAGATTAATGCCAATACCCAGGATGAGGAGCCCCCCGGTCGCTTCCAAGGCGGCCAGCAGGTCTGGGCGCAACAGCGGCTGCAGTTGGTGGGCCAGCAGGGCCACGCCCCCCTGAACCAAGAGCACCGGCAGGGCGGAAAACAGTGTGCCCCAGCCCAGGCTGGCGGTAAAAGCTAGGGTGGCAATGCCATCCAAGGCGGCTTTGACCAAAAGCAGGGAGGGATCCCCCAAGCCATCCTCAATGGCGCCCAGCAGGGTCATGGGGCCGACCACAAACAGGAGGGTGGTGGTCACAAAGGCGCGAGCAATAGGGCTGGGGCCTAGCCAGCGACTGACCTGCTTTTCCAGGGCCTGCCCCAGCCGCTCAAAGGCAGCCTCGAGGTCGATCCCCTCCCCCAGCAAAGCCCCCCCGATCAGGGCTAGCAAAACTGTTACTGCTTGGGCAGCGCTGCTGAGGGTGAGGGCCATCTGGATCCCCAAGACCAACACCAGGGATCCCATAGCTTGTAGCAGGGTTTGGCTCATGCGCTCTGGCAAACGGCGGCCCAGCACCCAGCCAAGGCCACTGCCCACGAGGATGGCAAGGGCGTTGACGAGGGTGCCGGTGCCGGGGAGAGCCATAGGACGTTCTCGCTGGCCAGACTGGATTATAAGTCTCCCTATGGGTCTCTTCCAAGCCGGCACGGCAGCCGCTGAGCAGACGGGCCGCTTCTGCTGCCGATCCCAGCTATACTGAGGACAGGCTCACAAAGGTGGGCTTTTGCCCCACTGCAATTCCAATGGGTTTTTGGAAAGGGCTGTTTGGGTCAGCAGGGGCCGCTGCCACCAAAGCGTCACCGCCAACGGCTACACCCGCCCCTCGCCAGGAAACGGTGGCGGTGGGAGGGGAAACTATTGTCTTTAGCCTGGATCCCAACATAGATGTGTACGAGCTAGAAGAGCTTTGCGATGCGGTAGGGTGGTCGCGTCGCCCCATCCACAAAGTTAAGAAAGCCCTGCAGCATAGTTTTCTAGTGGTGTCGATGTGGCAGCAGCGGGGCAGCTACCGTCGCCTCATCGGCTTTGCCCGCGCCACCTCTGACCATGCCTTCAATGCCACCATCTGGGATGTGGTGGTGCATCCTGAGTTTCAGGGCCGAGGGCTGGGCAGGCGGCTAATGGAAAAGGTAATCCAGGAGTTGCGCGCCCAGGACATCAGCAACATCACCCTTTTCGCCGACCAGGGAGTAGTCAGCTTCTACGAGCGGCTGGGCTTTACACCCGACCCAGAGGGGATCAAGGGCATGTTTTGGTACCCGCGCTAGCCCATGGCTGCTCTGCCCACGGTGATCCTGCCCGGCTACTTGGCAGGTGCCTCAGAGTACGAGCCTTTGCGTCAGGAGCTGGAGGCCCGCGGCTATGCAGCCCGGGTGGTGCCCCTGCAGGTGTACAGTTGGTTTCCCACGCTGGGGGGAAGGCCCGTCACCCCCATCTTGCGGGCCCTCCAGGCCACTATCCAACGCACCCAGGCCGAGTTTGCAGTTGACCGGGTTAACTTGGTGGCCCACTCCGCTGGCGGCTGGATTGCCCGCATCTACCTGGGATCCGTGCCCTACGGGGGGCAGGTGTGGCAGGGGCGAGAGCACGTTGCCACCCTCATCAGCCTGGGATCCCCTCACACCAGCCGGGAACGCTGGACAAGGCGTAACCTGGACTTTGTTAACACCCACTACCCGGGGGCCTTCTGGCCGCAGGTCAAGTACGTCTGTGTGGCCGGCAAGGCCATTCAAGGGCGCCGCCTAGGCCTGGGATCCCTGTGGCGGCAGGAGCATTATCTGGCTTGGCTGGCCTACAACAGCTACCGGCTTACCGCCGGCCAGGGGGAGCTGTGGGGAGATGGCATCACTCCCATTGAGGCTGCCCATCTGGCAGGGGCCATCAACCTCACCATTCCCGACTGTCACCATTCTGGCCGCGGTGGGCGGCGCTGGTACGGCTCGCCAGAGGTAGTAGATAGCTGGATTGCCTATTTGGTCTAGCTACTGGGCTTGCTGGAATCGGCAGGGGAGCTGCTAGGCAGGGAGGCAGCCGATTGACGGCGTTCCTGTTGACGCCGGGCCGCTTTTACCATCTCCTCCACAACAGCCCGCGCCTGCTTCAGGCGGTCCAAGTTGCTGCGGTAGAGCTCTAGGTCTTTTCTCACCCTCTCTGGGGAAAAAGGCAGCTTACCAATAAGCTCCTCCAAAAAGCGGCGGGTGCGTTCTTCGGGATCTTTGTAGAGGGAGGCAGCAACTGCCTCATAGGCTGTGTAGAGGCCAACTGCCAAAACCCGACTGTAGGCATAGGGAGGCTGGGTCATGCGCTGCAAAATGGCCTTGAGCCCGCCCACATCCTCCGCCTCCGGTTTGAGACAGAGCAGGTTGTAGCGTTGCTGGGGATCCCCACTGCGCAGGAGCTCCAGGAGGTCGTGGGCATTCTTGCGCACCACCTCCGGCTTGAGGTGGAGTGCCTTACAGAGGGCAGTGAAGATGGCCTCACGCTGCTCTGGAGGATGGTAAGCTTCCATCAGCCCGTTGTAGAGGGTAACCAAACCCAGGGCAAAAAAGGGGTCGTAGACAAAGGCGCTGTTGACAGTGGTTAGGTGCAGCTCCACCAGCAACTCCTCCACTGCCCGGCGATAGGCAGGGTGGAGGGGGCGGGGGTAGGCGCTCAAAAAGGCAGCCTTAGTGGCCGAAAAGGTGCGGACAGGATTCACAGGCAGAGAGCGGGAGGCAGACCTATAATATTTTCCCTCGGAGCGACCCCAAGGGCAAGCCAGGCCTAAGGTTTCGGGGTGGGAGGAGTATTGAACTATGGCAGCTACAGGGGGGACGATTGTCGTAAAAATTGGCACCTCCAGCCTGACGGATCCGCAAACGGGCTCACTGCGCCTTTCCGTGCTGGGGCCCCTCGTGGAGGTGCTGACGCGGCTGCGCAACCAAGGCTACGCCGTGATCCTCGTCTCCTCCGGAGCAGTGGGAGTGGGCTGTGCCCGCCTGGGCTTGCGCCAACGGCCAACAGCAATCGCGGAAAAACAGGCGGTGGCGGCGGTGGGCCAGGGACGGCTGATCCGCCTGTACGATGATCTCTTCTCCGCTCTCAACCAACCCATTGCTCAGGTGCTGCTTACTCGCGGCGACTTCGTGGAGCGCAGCCGCTACGTGAACGCCAATCGCACCTTTACCCAACTGCTGCAGATGGGAGTTATCCCCATTGTTAATGAAAACGATACCGTGGCGGTGGAGGAGCTGAAGTTTGGCGACAACGATTCCCTCTCAGCCTTGGTAGCCAGCATGGTGCAGGCCAAGTGGCTAATCCTCCTCACCGACGTAGACAGGCTCTACTCAGCCGATCCCCACCGCGATCCCTCCGCCGAGCCTATTGAGCGGGTGGAGCACGGGATGCCTTTACGGGTCAAGGCGGAAGCCCAAGGCAAAAGTGGCTGGGGCACGGGCGGCATGGCCACCAAGCTTACTGCTGCTCAAATTGCCACCTCTGCCGGCGTGACGGTGGTAATCACCAATGGCAAGCGGCCCGACCAGATCCCGGCCATCTTGGCTGGCGAGCCCATTGGCACCCGCTTCGAGCCAGCTCCCCAGCCTGTTAGCGCCCGCAAGCGGTGGATTGCCTACGGCCTTATCCCTGAGGGATCCCTCACCCTGGACGAGGGGGCAGTGCGGGCAGTCTGTGAGCAAGGGCGATCCCTGCTGCCGGCAGGGATCGTAGAAGTTTCCGGCGACTTTGAGGCAGGAGCTGCCGTGCGCCTGTGTGATCCCAGCGGGCGTGAGGTAGGCAGGGGCCTAGTCAACTACAGCGCCGAGGAACTGCGGCGCATCAAGGGCAAAAAAACTGCCGAGATCCCCTACATCTTGGGCTACGAAGGGGTGGATACCGCCGTCCATCGCGACAACCTAGCCCTGCTGGATTGACCTACTTTCCAGATTCTTGAGAGATCCCCTCAATCCCCCGGCTTAACCACCCACTCCACCGGAGTTTTGCTGGGATCCGGCAATTTCAGCGAGAACAGCCCTGCCATCAAAATCAACAGGGTGGAAAACCAGAGGCAGCCCTCCAGGCCGTAGAGCTGGAAGAGGATCCCGGAGGTTACCGTCCCCAGCAGGCGGCCACCGGAATTGGCCATGTAGTAAAAACCCACGTTGAGGGCAACATCGTCATCTTCCGTGTAGGCCAGCACCAGGTAGGAGTGCACTGCTGAGTTAAAGGCAAAGACAATCCCAAAGAGGATGAGGCCGCCGGTCACTACCCACTCCGGCGGCAGGCCGGCCATAAAGGCGGTGGCAATGAGGGCCGGCACCGCGGTTAGGGTAAACGTCCAGACCTGGACGGTACGGGCCTTGGGAGCGCGACCCGGGCGACCTCCTCCCAGGAGTTGGGGCGCTAGGAACTGGATGATCCCATAGCCAATGACCCAGATGGCCATGTAGCTGCCCACCTGCATAAAGCTCCAGCCCAGCTCGTCGTAGAGAAACACCGGCAGGGCCACCACAAACCACACATCCCGCGATCCAAAGAGGAAAAAGCGGGCTGCTGAGAGGAGGTTGATCTCACGGCTTTTGGAGAACAGCCGCTTGAAGGGGATCTTCGCCTTAACCTTGCCCATGTCTGCTGGCAGCAGCGCCCCAGAGCAGAAGATCAAAGCCAGCGCTCCTGCCTGGACGAAGTTGGCCATGCGGAAGCCCATGGGATCCCCGTAGATCTCAGTGAAGATCTGCAGCAGAGCCGCTCCCACAAAGAACCCCGCCCCCTTGAGGGCGTTTTTGGATCCCGTCAGCATCGCCACCCAGCGGAAGAGGCGGGATTCGGCCTCCTTGGGCACCACCAGCCGGACAGCGCTTTTGGAGCTCATCTTGGTGAGATCCTTGGCGATCCCAGCTAGGGCCTGGGCCGTCATCACATAGGCCACCTGGCCCCAGACCGGCCACTGCAGGTTGATCACCCCCAGCATCACCAGGCCGAAGATCTGGATGGCAATGCCTCCGTAGAGGGTAAGCCGCAGGCCAAACAGGGAGCCAATCCAACCGCCCAGGAAGTTGGTGATCACCCCGAAGATCTCGTAGAAGAGAAACAGCATGGCAATTTGAATCGGAGTGAAGCCCAACTTGTGGAAGTGGAGCAGCACCAACATGCGGATGGCGCCGTCGGTGATGGTAAATCCCCAGTAGGCGGCGGTTACTAGGGCATAGTTGCGCACTGCGGCAGCTTGGGCGCTTGAGACAGCAGTCATGGGCAGGTCTCCTCTATAAGCTGAGAGCCACCTTGCGGGCCAATTCCGCCATGCGATTGGCGTAGCCCCATTCGTTGTCGTACCAAGCCAGGATCTTCACTTGGGTGCCATCTACCACCATGGTTGAGGAGGCATCCACAATGCTGGAGCGGGGATCCCCCTTGAAATCCACGGAGACCAAGGGCAGCTCCTCATAACCAAGGATGCCTTTGAGTTCCCCTTCGGCTGCAGTCTTCAAGAGGTGATTGACCTCTTCCACCGTGGTGGGCCGCCTTACCTCAAACACAGCATCGGTCAAGGAGGCATTCAGCAGGGGCACGCGCACGGCAATGCCGTTGAGCTTGCCGTTGAGCTCAGGGTAGATGAGGCCAATGGCCGTAGCAGCGCCGGTGGTGGTGGGCACCAAAGACAACAGAGCCGAGCGCGCCCGCCGCAGGTCCTTGTGGGGGGCATCCACCACGGTTTGGGTGTTGGTGACATCGTGGATGGTGGTGATGACCCCGCGTAGGACGCCAATCCCTTCGTGGATGACTTTGACCAAGGGGGCTAGGCAGTTGGTGGTGCAGGAGGCGGCAGTAAGGAGGTGGTGGCGGGCTGGATCGTAGAGGTGGTCGTTGATGCCCATAACGACGTTGAGGGCCTCTCCATCCTTAACGGGAGCAGCCACAATAACCTTGCGCACCCCCGCTTTGAAGTAAGCCTCCAGCTCTGCTGCCTTGACAAATTTCCCCGAGCACTCCAGCACCAAGTCAATCCCCAAATCGGCCCAGGGCACTTCACCAGGGGACTTAAACTCACTGAAGGTGAGGGTTTTGTCTTGGATGCGCAGCCCCTGCTCACCGGGTTCGATGTCGATGTTCCAGCGGCCCTGCACCGAGTCGAACTTGAGCAGGTGAGCTGCCGCAACAGGCCCACCCTTGATCTCGTTGATGTGGGCAAACTCCAGCTCTGGCCAGCCCCAAGCTGCCCGTAGCACCAGCCGTCCAATGCGGCCAAAACCATTAATGCCTACCCGTGCCACCCTCTTGGCCTCCAGGGATCCCAGAACCCCGCCTAGAGCTTATCAGAAACACCTGTTCACTGCAATCAAGTGGAGCGGCTAGGTCTGGGGTTGCTTAGTTTCCTAGAGAGGGCGTATCCTTCAGGGGCCCGCTTGCAAGGGAGCGGGCAATAGCAGCTCCCTGGTGTCTGCCCCCGGACAGCTCTAGGTTCCTACTGTCCAAGTGTTGCCGTACTCGATCTGCTCCGGGGTAAGGCTGTCGATCTGGATCCCCATGGCCTTGAGCTTGAGGCGGGCGATGGTCTCATCGATCTCCGCAGGAATGGGGTGCAGCCCAGGAGCCAGGCGTCCTCGGTTTTTCACCAAGTACTCGCAGGCCAGCGCCTGGTTGGCAAAGCTCATGTCCATGACGCTGGCGGGGTGGCCTTCGGCAGCAGCCAGGTTGATGAGCCGGCCCTCTCCCAGCACCAACACCGACTTGCCCGACTGAAGGCGGTACTCTTCCACGAAGGGGCGCACTGTCTGCCGGGAAACGGCCCGCTCTCGTAGGGCTCCTAGGTCAAGCTCGATATCAAAGTGGCCGGCGTTACAGACCATCGCCCCATCTTTCATGCAGTCGAAGTGCTCGCCGCGGATAACATGCTTGTTGCCAGTGACCGTGATGAACAGATCCCCCAGAGGGGCAGCCTCGGCCATGGGCATAACTCGAAAGCCATCCATCACTGCTTCCAGGGCCCGCACCGGGTTGACCTCGGTCACAATCACCTGGGAGCCCATACCGCGAGCCCGCATCGCCACCCCCCTGCCGCACCAGCCGTAGCCAGCCACCACCACCGTCTTCCCGGCTAGGAGAATGTTGGTACAACGCAGGATGCCGTCTAGGGTAGATTGGCCAGTGCCGTAGCGGTTGTCAAACAGGTGCTTGGTGGCTGCGTCATTAACGGTCATTACCGGGAAGCTGAGCACCCCAGCTCTAAGCATGGCCCGCAGACGCACCAAACCGGTGGTGGTCTCCTCCGTGGTGCCAATGATCTCCGAGAGCTGCTCCTGCCGCTGCTGCACCAGCTCCGCCGTCACGTCGCCGCCGTCGTCAATGATGAGGTTGGGGCGGTGATCCAGGGCAATCTGGACATGGCGGCGGTAGGTTTCCACATCCTCCCCCTTGATGGCAAAGACCGAGATGCCGTAGTCAGCCACGAGGCTGGCGGCCACATCGTCTTGGGTGGAAAGAGGATTGCTGGCAATGAGGACACTCTCAGCTCCGCCTGCCTGCAGGGCCAAGGCCAGATTGGCGGTTTCGGTAGTGACATGACAGCAGGCTACTAGACGCAGGCCAGCCAAGGGCTTTTCTTGGGCAAAGCGCTCCCGGATCTGAGCCAGCACCGGCATCTCCCGCGCCGCCCACTGAATCCGCTGCTTACCCAGGGGAGCAAGGTTCAGATCCTTGACTTCATGCTTGGGGAGGGACAGAGTAGCACTGCTCATGAGAAGGCTCCTAGGAGGAAGTTAAACTCTCCAGCGGCCAGAGAGAGGCCGCTACAATGTTGCCAAGGACGGAGGCTCAGATGTCCACAGGCCTGTACTATTCTCCCACAAGGGATCCCTTTTCAGCCCTGGGGCTGGACGTGGGCAACCGCCGCATTGGCGTGGCCGGCTCCGACCGACTGGGGCTGCTGGCTACTGGCCTGGGGGTAATCCAGCGCCGTTCCCTCCCGGAAGATATTGCCCAAGTGCAGGCGTGGATCCGCCGCCGCCAGGCTACTGTGGTGGTGGTGGGGATCCCCCTTTTGGCAGATGGCTCAGTGGGATCCCAAGCCCGCAAAGTGCAGCGCTTTGTGCGAGCTCTCCAGGCGGCTGTGGATTTACCCATAGAGACAGTTAACGAGTACCTAAGCACCGTGCAGGCAGAGTGGGATCTGCGCCAGGCAGGGATACCGGCCAAAGCCCAGAAGGCTCTTATTGACCAGCAGTCGGCGGCGGTGATTTTACAAACTTGGCTGGATGAGCGGCGCTACGGCTCCACCTCAAAGGCTCCCTGCCGGTAGTCAGCCACCGCGTAGCCAAGGCCAGGCCGATATTCCACCAGAGCAACATCGAAGCGACAGGCGACTTCCGCCAAGGGGGGATGCTGGCTGAGGAACGCTTGGGCAGCTTGGATCAAGCACTGCTGTTTTCGCCTCCCAACTGCCAAAAGTCCGCCTTGATCCCACCCCTGGCCGCTGCGGGTTTTGACTTCCACAAAAATCAGCAGCCCTGCCTTGTAGGCCACCAGATCCACTTCCCCCCAGCGACAGCGCCACCGCCGCGCCAGGATCTGCCAGCCTTGCCCTTCTAGGTAGCGCTGCACGCAGCCCTCGCCGGCCTCACCCGCCTCCTGGGGAGCGCTTCGCTTGCGATCCTTAGTCCCCACTGCTTCCTGCTGGCCCTAGTGGGCAGAGCCGTTGCCGTGATACTTGTCGGTGTCGTAGAAGCCGTTGCGGGTGCCAAAGTAGAAGCTTGCCAAGGAGAGGATCAGGCCAACCGCTACCAAGATTGACTTTGCTTCCACGCGGTTTTCTCCCAGCTGTGTCCTCGTCCCAACCATGATAGCCTGCCCCCTGGTTAAGGCAGAATGGGAGGGGGATCCCCCGCCGGGGGACCAGAGCTGCTCACCCCTCTCCCTTGCCGCCAGGGGTGCCCTAAGAGTCTACCCGTTTTTCTGTGACCTCCTATGTCTTCTCCAGCCTCTCTGTCAGCCGTTTCCAGCGAGCCCCGCATCCTGTTGGGCCTGCGGGCCGACGAATTTCGCCATCCAGTTGATCTGCAAGCCACCCGCTCTCTGCAGCAGCTGCCAGGCTTAGGCCTGCTGATTCAAAACTTGCTTGGCTCCACAGCAGGGGAGATGTTTTACTTGGACAACATTGCCTCCAGCATCCAAATCAACGAGCGCCAGTTGCCGGAAATCTACCAGCTTTTGGTGCAAGCCTGTCGCATTTTGGATCTGGAGGTGCCCCAGCTCTATGTGCGGCAAAACCCTGTGCCCAATGCCTACACTTTTGCCATGCAGGGGAAAAAGCCTTTTATTGTCTTGCACAGCTCTCTGCTAGATTTGCTGGAGCCGAAGGAACTCCAAGCTGTAATTGCTCACGAACTGGGCCATCTCAAGTGCAACCACGGCGTCTACCTAACGATGGCCAACATTCTCACGCTCTCCGCCAGCTTGCTCCCCTTTGGCGGTCTGTTCTATCAGGCGCTACAGGATCAACTGCTGCACTGGCTGCGTTGTGCCGAGTTTACCTGCGACCGGGCAGCGCTCCTGGTTACCCAGGACCCAAGAACGGTAATCTCAGTGCTGATGAAGCTGTGCGGCGGCTCACCCCAGTTGGCGGCCAAGCTCAACGTGGAGGCCTTTCTAGAACAGGCCCGCACCTACGAGGAGTTGGATAACGATCTCTGGCAGCTGGAGCTCAAACAACTGCAAACCCTTGGCCGTACCCATCCGCTGCCGGTGCTACGAGCTAGGGAAATCGAGCGCTGGTTCCGCAGCAACACTTACCAGCAAATCCTAGAGCAGCACGGCGTCCCTGCCCTCTAGTGGACGAGCATGGCTCCTCTTGAAGTGCCGCCTGGTCCGCCTCTGATCTTGGGGGAAGTTCTTTTTGACTGTTTCCCTGACAGGGTGGTGCTGGGAGGAGCAGCTTTGAACGTGGCTTGGAACCTCAAGGGACTGGGGTTGGATCCCCTGCTGATTAGCCGCATTGGCCAGGATGAGGCGGCAGAACAGTTGGTGGTGGCGCTGCGGCGGCAGGGGCTACGTCTGGAAGGGCTGCAGCGGGATCCGGCTCACCCCACCGGTCAAGTGCAGGTTACCCTCGACCCGGAGGGGATCCCGAGCTTTGCCATCTTGCCAGAGCAGGCCTACGACTTCATTGAGTTGGATCCTGCTGCCCTTAGAGCCTTCCGGCCTAGCTTACTCTACCGGGGCAGTCTGGCAGCACGGCAAGAGGCAACCCACCGCCATTTCCAGGAGGCCATCCTGGCTTTGGGCTGTCCGGTGTTTCTCGACCTCAACCTGCGGGATCCCTGGTGGCACCCGGGCCCTATCCGAGAAATGCTGCGCAGCTGCACTTGGTTGAAGCTCAACCAGGCGGAGCTGGAGCAAGTGGTTCAACTGGAAGGGATCCCTGGCAAAGAGGTGGTAGAGCAGGGGCAGCTCTTGCGGGCCCAGTTGGGCCTTAAGGGCTTGTTCTTGACGTTGGGGGCGGCAGGGGCGCTCTTGTTTACAGCAGAGAGGGTGTATCAGGCGGAGGCGGTGCCAGCGCTGCAGCTAGTGGATACAGTAGGGGCAGGGGATGGGTTTAGCGCGGTAGCCATCCTCGGCCTGCTGCAAGGATGGCCGGAGGCGGTGCTGCTGCAGCGGGCAGTGGCGTTTGCAGCAGCCATCTGTGGGGTTGCGGGGGGTGCGCCCTCAGATCCGGAGTTCTATCGTCCCTTCCGGCAAGCGTGGGGGCTTTAGAGCTACTGGAACTGGCGCCAGTGGAACTGGGCGTAGCGTCCTCCTTTCACCAGGAGCTCGCGGTGGTTGCCTTGCTCTAGGAGTTGTCCTTCTTCGAGGACAAAAATGCGATGGGCGCTGCGCACAGTAGAGAGGCGGTGGGCAATAACAAAAACGGTACAGCGCTGCATTAGCCGTTGGAGGGCCTCCTGCACCAAAGCCTCGGACTCGTTATCCAAAGCAGAGGTAGCCTCGTCCAGGATGAGAATCTTGGGGTTGAGCAGCACGGCGCGAGCAATAGCTAGCCGCTGCCGCTGACCGCCGGAGAGGGTGATCCCGCGCTCGCCGATGCGGGTAGCGTAGCCCTCAGGCAGGCTCTCGATGAAGCGGTCAATATTGGCCACCCGGGCTGCCTGGCGCACTGCCTCTAGGTCAAAGTGCTCCTGGCCATAGGCAATGTTGCTGGCAATGGTGCCGGAAAAGAGGGTGATCTCCTGGGGAACAATGCCGATCTGGCGGCGCAAACTTTTGAGGGTGACGGTGCGGATGTCAATGCCGTCGATGCGAATACACCCCTGCTGCGGATCGTAGAAGCGAGGGATCAAATTCACCAAAGTTGATTTGCCAGCCCCGGAGGAGCCCACCAGGGCAACAATCTCGCCGGGGGCCACCTGGAAGCTAATGTCTTTGAGCACCGGCTGATCCGGCTTGTAGGCAAAGGAGACCCGATCAAACTCCACCCAGCCCTGAATGGGGGGCATGGGGCGGGCACCCGGCAGCTCGCGCACGCGGGGGCGGGTATCTAGGAGCTCAAAGATCCGCTCCACGGAAGCCTCCCCCTGCTTTAGCTCGCTGTAGTTATTGGTGATATGGACAATGGGATCAATCAGCAGGGCCACCCCCGCGATAAAGCCGAGGAACTGGCTGCCGGTCAGGTTGCCCTCGCTAATCTGCCAGCCCCCCACCCAAAATACCCCCAAGACGCTCATGGCGTAGAGAAAGCCCACCACCGGGTCTTGGATGGCCTTGACCTGTTCGGTTTGGAAGCGAGCCAGGCGGTTGCTTTCGGCCAGGGCACTGAAGCGGCGGATCTCGTAGTCCTCGGCAGCAAAGGCACGGGTGAGGCGGATGCCGGCAAAGACCTCTGTTAAAAGAGAAGATAGGTCAGCCATACTTTCCTGATTGCGGCGGGAGCGCTGCAGCAACCGCTCCCCAAACCAACTAATCAAGGCGCCCATCAGGGGGGCAATCACCAGGGTGGTTAGGGTGAGGATGCCGTTGAGGTAGAACAAGTAGGCCACCACGGCCAAGATGGTAAGCACGCTGGGGATAAAGCGGTGGAAAAACCGCTGGACCACCTCCCCCACCCGATCCAGATCGCTGGTGAGGCGATAGACGAGGTCACCAGTGCGGCTGCCGGAAAAATAGTCCACGTCTAGTCCCTGCAGGTGAGCGTAAACTCGCTGCCGCAACTCCAACACCATCTGCAGGGAAGCCCTGGCCATGAGGGTGTCCTGGCCGTACTGGAAAGCACCACGCACCACGAAAAATACCACCCCAATTAAGGCCAATGTCCGCAGTTGTCTGAGATCCCCAGCCCCGATAGAGCGGGCCACCCACTCGATTAGGTAAGCAAGGGCGGGCATGGTGAGGACAAAACCCAGAGTGCAGCCCAACCCCAGCAGCAACATCCACAAGTGGGGCTGAATGAAGGGAAAGAGACGGCGATAGCTACGCAGCGGATGCACCAAGTGCCACCCCAAGGGCTTCTGCCCCACCCAGCTTAGCGGATGCGCTCCTTCCCTGCTGCCGGGATCCCCTCCTGCTTTTGATAGCTCTAAGGAGGACTCGCCCTACCCTTGCCGCCGCTTGCCGGACAAGCCTTTCCCCTGCCGCCTTTTGCGCCAACGGCGCCAGCGCGAGACCAGGCAATCGCTGAGGCTGTGGTTGACGGCTCCCAGCTCCAGTCCTAGGCCCACCCAAAACAGCGTTGCGGCGTGGGCTTGCAGCCAGTGCCAGAGGCTCTCCCGCCAGATCCCCGGCTGCCACTGCCACCAGCCCAGGCGGGATCCCAGCCAAGCCGCTGGCAGGCCCACCCCTGTCACCCACAAGCCTAGGTAGAGTAGCCGCAGAGCGGTGCCTACCAGCGGCCCGTGGGACCAAAAGGAGCGGTGGTGCAGCCAGCGACGGTAGGGAAGCCAAATCCAGCGCAGGAACAGCCAGCGGCGGTACTGCCGCGAGCGTGTATCCAGATCCCCGGAAAACATCAGGCCGGCAAAAAGATAGGCCGATCCCGCTGCGAGAGCCGCTGCGGTACTGTCACTTACCCAGCCCACCGCCAAAGCGATGCCGGGAGCCGTCCAAAGGGTGAGGCGATCGTGGGTGGATCCCCGGGGCATCCAGCCAGTGCAGCGCTCCACTGGAGCTGAGTCTAGCCGCAAGGGGAGGAAAAGGCTGGGATCCCACGATTAAGACGATCCAACACCTGCAGCTGCCGGTAGAGCATCTCTACCCGCGGCATCTGGACCCCGCCCTGCTGGGCATAGCGGAGAGGGTTGGCAAAAATAGCCTCCAGTTCCAGGGGACGCTTGCGCTCGTAGTCAATCTTCATGCTGGTGCGGTAGGGAGCCATCTTCTCGGTGTTAGCCAGCATTTCTGGAATCAGGGAAGGGGGAAGCCGGCGACCACAGGCCGCAGCTCCCTCCACCACCTCCTGCATCAGGGCTTCTGCCAAGGCGCGGGCTGCCGGGTCGCGGATCATCTGCTGGGTGTCGGCATTAAAGACCACCGAGAGGCCATTGAAGGGAATGTTCCAGACCAACTTTTGCCAGCGGGCCAACATCAGATCTGGTGAGAGGGCAGTGGGGATCCCAGCCCGCTGAAAATCGGCCTGGATCTGTTGCAGACGGGGTGTGATTCCCTGGGGGGCATAGCCAGGGCCGTATTCGGCCAGCAGCACCGAGCCATAGTCGAGGTGGCGGATGTGGCCGGGACCAACTTTATTGGAGCTGATGAAACAGAGGCCACCGATGATGCGCTCGGGGCCAACGCAGTTGGCAATCTCCGGCTCTGCCCCTAGCCCATTTTGCAGGAGGATCACCACCCCTCTTTCGGCCAGCACGGGCGGCAGCAACTGCGACAGAAGGTGATTTTGGGTTGCTTTCAGGGCCACGATGACCCCCTCGCAAGGGGGCATCTCCTCCACGGAGACGTAGGCATTGACCTGGGGCAGGTGAAAGTCTCCCCAGCAGGATTCCACCCACAGCCCGTTCTGGCGCACGTGCTCGTAGTCACTATGGAGCAGGAAATGCACCTCAAAGCCAGCCTGCTGTAACTTGGCTCCGTAGAATCCTCCCAGGGCACCGCTGCCCAAAACAGCGTAACGGCGGTTTTCCGGCAACATAGACCTAGCAACAACCTTGGGCCGCTGAGCCTCACTCTATCGCCCTCTGGGGCGCTTCCTCGGGATCAGGGTCAATCAACAGTACCCGCTCCTCACCGTCGGTTTCCCGCAGCTGCACCTTAACCATTTGCTCAGGGGTCGTGGTTAGCCTGTGGCCGCAGTAGTCTGGCTGAATGGGGAAGTGCCGATGGCCGCGGTCAATCAGCACGGCTAAGCGCACCCGTTCCGGCCGTCCAAAGTGACTAAGGGCCTCCAAAGCTGCCCGGACCGTGCGGCCGTGAAAGATAACATCGTCCACCAGCACTACCTCTTGGCCAGTTAGATCCCGTGGCATTTCACTGCGATTGGGGGTGCGCAGCCGGCCAGCGCCCAGGTCGTCGCGGAAGAGGGTGATGTCCAACTCCCCTACCTGGGGTGGGATCCCAAACAGCTCGGCCATGCCATCCCGGAGCCGATAGGCCAAGGGCACCCCGCGGGTGCGGATGCCAATTAACACCAGCCTGTCCAGGTGGGGGTGATCCCTGCCGATTGCCGCCGCCAAAGCGGCAATTTGCCTAGCCATCTCCTGGGCACTGAACACCTCGGTTGTGGACATGGATCCCCTGCGTCCCCTTGTTGTTAGTGGGGGCTGACATCCCAAGTTAGCCCAATCTGCCGCTGAGATCCCCAGCCAGTAGGATAGATAAAGCAAAGGCAAAAAGACTCCAGAAGGGAGGGATCCGTCATGTCCACTGCAGGGCCAGTTGCGGCGGAGAAAAGATGGATGTGGGCCCGCTGCTTACGGGCCGTACTAGCGGCGCTCCTGGGGCTGGCGTTGGGGTTAGTCCTGCTGGGATTGCCAGCCTGGGCAGAAGACTACAGCAAGCGGGAGCTGCAGGGGGCAAACTTTGCCGGACAAGACCTGAGCGGCTGGAAATTCCTCAAAGCCAACCTACGGCAAAGCAATCTCAGCCACGTGAAGGCAACAGGAGCCAATTTTTTCGGAGCCAACCTCAGCAAGGCTAACCTGCGCGGTGCAGACCTGCGCGGCGCCACCTTGGACATGGCCAATTTACAGGGTGCTGACCTGCGGGAAGCCCAACTGCAAGACAGCATGATGTGGCTGGCGCGGGTGGAAGGGATCGAGATCGAGGGAGCAGACTTTACCAACGCCCTCATCCGCAAAGATGCCCTTGCTCTCCTCTGCCAACGGGCTAGCGGCGTTAACCCAGTTACTGGTCGGGCCACCCGCGACACCCTTGGGTGCGACTAGCCCCTGTCCCAGCCCCTCTCCCCTAGGGAGAGGGGCGAAATCCATCACTTGGCAGACCTAGCCTACGCAGCCACCTCAGAGCTGGCAGGCTTACGCTGAAACTGGCCGAGGAGAGAATTCCAGGCCAAGCGCGCCATCGACAGCAGCCAATTGCCCTCCAACTCTCTAAACAAGTCCATGTTGAGCTTGAAGGCATAGTTGGCTTCCGCCACAATGCGCTCGATAGTAACCTGATCCAGCCCCAGGGCATCCAGTTGAGCGCGGTAGCGCTGCTTAAACTTGCCCTCGTGGGGGATCTGCTCAAAGTCGTAGAAGGCAGTGCCCTCCCCTGGCGGCAGGCCCATGGCCCGGCGGGCAATGTTTTTCAGGATCTGGCCACCCGACAGGTCGCCAATGTAGCGGGTGTAGGCGTGGGCAATGAGCAGAACCGGATCTTTTTCCACCACTTCCCGAATGCGGTTGACATAGACTTGGCAAGCAGGGGAAGGCTTAACCACAGAGGGCCAATGGGGACCAATGAAGTAGTTTAAATCCTTCTCCAAGCTGGCCTTGCGCCACAATTCAGGGTAGTAGAGCTGACCCACTATCGGGTGATCCCGCAACTTCGCAAACCCCTCTTCCAGCGCGCTGTAGACAAAGTAGAAATTGCCCACGTAGCGGCTATAGGTACGCTTGTCGACCACCCCCTTAAGGAAACATTTGATAAAAGCCATGTTCTCGGCCATGGTGTGGGACTGCTTGGTGCCCTCCCGCAACTGGACCGATAGGCTAGCGTTTTGATGTTCCTGACTGTGCCGACTCACAAAACCCTCCTCTTGTAAACTCTCTATTGAAAACGCTGCCTGGCTCCAGCCATTGACCGGCTTATCGATAAACGGCGAAGGCTTTCCCACCTTGCAAGCTGGGTAAACTGGGCCTCCTCCTCGGGATCTCCGTCCTCTCCAGGAAGCCCGCAACCAACGGTCAACAGCCTAGAAGATTAGGATAGTCTGCCTAAGTGTGAATGGATGTGAACAATCCTTAAGGCAGGTTGGGAAGGAGGCGGGATCTGCCAGCTCCTGAGCCTAGGGCAGGGGTTGCCAGCGGCCCTTGTAACGTTCGTTGACGATCATTGGCGAGGCTTCTATAATTGAAGGCCTGACTGCAGCGCAAACCCTGCCAAGGAACGCATGACCCCACTAACTGTTCCCTCCCCTGTTCTTACCTTACCTGACCTGGTAGAGATTCAGCGGGAAAGTTTCCTCTGGTTTTTACGAGAAGGGTTTGAAGAGGAGCTCCTTAGTTTTTCTCCCATCGTCGACTACACCGGCAAGCTGGAACTGCACTTTCTGCCGGAGTATCGTCCCGGCGATCCCTCCAAAGGGTACAAGATTAGCAAGCCACGCTACGACCCAGAGGAGGCCAAGCGGCGGGACGCCACCTATCAAGCGCAAATCCGGGTGCCTACTCGCTTGATCAACAAGGAGACAGGCGAAATCAAGGACATGGACGTCTTCATGGGCGAGCTGCCCTTGATGACGGACCGGGGCACCTTTATCATCAACGGCGCCGAGCGGGTCATCGTCAACCAGATTGTGCGCAGCCCTGGCGTCTACTACAAGTCAGAGCTGGACAAAAACGGCCGCCGTACCTACAGCGCTAGTCTCATTCCCAACCGCGGTGCCTGGCTGAAGTTTGAGACTGACAAAAATGGCCTGGTATGGGTGCGCATTGACAAAACCCGCAAGCTCTCGGCGGCGGTTCTGCTTAAGGCTTTGGGTCTAAGTGACTCAGAGATCTACGACAGCCTGCGCCACCCCGAATTTTTCCAGAAGACCATGGAAGAGGAGGGGCGCTACAGCGAAGAAGAGGCGCTGATGGAGCTCTACCGCAAGCTGCGGCCTGGGGAGCCTCCCACGGTCTCCGGCGGCCAGCAGCTGCTGGAGTCGCGCTTTTTTGATCCCAAGCGCTACGACTTGGGCCGGGTAGGGCGCTACAAGCTCAACAAAAAGCTCAATCTAACGGTGCCCGAAAATGTGCGGGTGCTCACCGTTACCGACATTCTGGCTGTTATCGACTACCTCATCAACCTGGAGTATGACATTGGCCAGGTTGATGACATTGACCACCTGGGTAACCGGCGTGTGCGCTCTGTGGGGGAGCTGCTGCAAAACCAGGTGCGGGTAGGTCTCAACCGCCTGGAGCGGATTATCCGCGAGCGGATGACAGTTTCCGAGTCGGAAAACCTCACCCCAGCCTCCCTGGTTAACCCCAAGCCCCTGGTGGCTGCTATTAAGGAGTTCTTTGGCTCCAGCCAGCTCTCCCAGTTCATGGATCAGACAAACCCCCTGGCAGAGCTAACCCACAAGCGGCGGATATCGGCTCTGGGGCCTGGTGGCTTGACGCGGGAACGGGCTGGCTTTGCCGTGCGGGACATTCACCCCAGCCACTACGGGCGGATTTGTCCCATTGAAACCCCCGAAGGACCCAACGCAGGGTTGATTGGATCCTTAGCCACCCACGCCCGTGTCAACCAATACGGCTTTATCGAGAGCCCCTACTACCGTGTCGAGAACGGCGTGGTGCGCAAAGACCTAGGCATGGTCTACCTCACCGCCGACGAGGAGGACGAGTATCGCGTGGCACCAGGGGATGTGCCGGTCGATGCCGAGGGCCGCATCACGGCCGAGGTCGTGCCAGTACGCTACCGTCAAGAATTTACCACTGCCCACCCCAGTGAGGTGCATTACGTGCAGGTGTCACCGGTGCAGGTCATCTCGGTGGCCACCTCTTTGATCCCCTTCCTGGAGCATGACGACGCCAACCGCGCCTTGATGGGAGCCAACATGCAGCGCCAGGCGGTGCCGCTGCTCAAGCCGGAGCGGCCCTACGTGGGCACTGGTTTAGAAGCCCAGGCGGCGCGGGACTCTGGCATGGTGGTGGTGTCGCGCACCAATGGGGTAGTGACCTATGTTTCTGCGGATGAAATTGTGGTGCGGCCAGACGATGGCGGGGATCCCATCGTCTACCGCCTGCAAAAATATCAGCGCTCCAACCAAGACACCTGCCTTAACCAGCGTCCTTTGGTTTACGTGGGGGATCGGGTCGTGACCGGCCAGGTGCTGGCCGACGGCCCAGCAACCGAGGGCGGCGAGCTGGCCTTGGGCCAAAACGTACTGGTGGCCTACATGCCCTGGGAGGGCTACAACTACGAAGACGCCATCCTCATCAGCGAGCGGCTGGTCTACGATGATGTCTTCACCTCAGTCCACATTGAGAAATACGAAATTGAGGCCCGGCAAACCAAGCTAGGGCCGGAGGAGATTACCCGCGAGATCCCCAACGTAGGCGAGGATGCCCTGCGCAACCTGGATGAAAACGGCATTGTGCGCATTGGGGCTTGGGTAGAAGCCGGCGACATCCTCGTGGGCAAGGTGACGCCCAAAGGGGAGTCGGATCAGCCTCCGGAAGAACGCCTGCTGCGGGCCATTTTCGGCGAGAAAGCCCGCGACGTGCGGGACAACTCCCTACGGGTGCCCAACGGTGAGCGCGGGCGGGTGGTAGATGTGCGCATCTTTACCCGTGAGCAGGGGGATGAGCTGCCGCCGGGTGCCAACATGGTGGTGCGAGTCTACATTGCCCTCAAGCGCAAGATTCAGGTGGGGGATAAGATTGCTGGCCGCCACGGCAACAAGGGCATTATCTCCCGCATCTTGCCGATTGAGGACATGCCCTACCTGCCAGATGGCACCCCAGTGGATGTGGTGCTCAACCCCCTAGGGGTGCCCTCCCGCATGAACGTGGGCCAAGTGTATGAGTGCCTACTGGGCTGGGCAGCAGAGCACCTAGGGGTACGCTTTAAGCTAATGCCCTTCGATGAAATGCACGGCCTAGAGGCTTCCCGGCTGACAGTGGAGGCCAAGTTGCGGGAGGCGCGCGAGAAGACTGGCAAGGACTGGATCTTCAACCCTGAAGGCAAGTACTGTGGCAAAGTTCAGGTGTTTGACGGCCGCACGGGTGAGCCTTTCGACCAGCCGGTTACGGTGGGCCGTGCCTACATGCTGAAGCTGGTGCACTTGGTGGACGACAAGATCCACGCCCGCTCCACTGGCCCCTACTCGCTGGTAACCCAGCAGCCCCTGGGAGGCAAGGCGCAGCAGGGTGGCCAGCGCTTTGGCGAGATGGAGGTGTGGGCTCTGGAGGCGTTTGGGGCGGCCTACATCCTGCAGGAACTGCTGACTGTGAAGTCGGACGACATGGTGGGGCGCAACGAGGCCCTCAACGCCATTGTCAAAGGCAAGCCCATTCCTCGACCCGGCACGCCGGAATCCTTCAAGGTGTTGGTGCGGGAGCTCCAGTCCCTTTGCCTAGATGTCTCCGTGCACAAGGTGGAGGTGGACAGCAAGGGCCAGACCTACCACGTGGAGGTAGACCTGATGGCTGATGTCTCAACCCGCCACACTCCCTCCCGGCCCACCTACGAGTCCATTACGGCTGAGGATCTTTCGCCGGCGCCTAGGGAGGACTTCTCCCCAGCCAGCCGCAGTTGGGAGAAGGAAGAAGACGAGGACGATTTCTAGGGGGCGCTGGGTAGGTCTAAGGTCCCAGCCAACTGAGGAAGGAGGGGGATGATCCCTCTCTCCTTCCTGTCCAGGTGCTAGGGCAGCAAGTCAGGAGAAATGGCAATGGCCAGAACAGAGCAGCGCTTTGACTACATCAAGATTGGGTTGGCCTCTCCAGAGCGAATTATGGAGTGGTGCCAGCGCACGCTACCCAATGGCCAAGTGGTGGGAGAGGTCACCAAGCCAGAGACCATCAACTACCGGACCCTCAAGCCGGAGATGGATGGCCTCTTTTGTGAGCGCATCTTTGGGCCAGTTAAGGACTGGGAGTGCCACTGTGGCAAGTACAAGCGCGTGCGGCACCGCGGCATTGTTTGCGAACGCTGTGGGGTGGAAGTGACGGAGTCGCGAGTGCGCCGCTACCGCATGGGCTACATCAAGCTGGCCGCTCCGGTTACCCACGTTTGGTACTTGAAGGGGATCCCCAGCTATATTGCCACGCTGCTGGACATGCCGCTGCGCGACGTGGAGCAGGTGGTGTACTTTAACGCCTACGTCGTGGTGGATCCGGGCAATGCCCCCAACCTCTCCTACAAGCAGCTGCTGACTGAGGACCAATACCTCGAGATTGAGGATCAGATGTACGAGGAGGGATCCCAGCTGCAGCTGCCGGAAAACTGGGCCATGATTGGGGCGGAAGCTATCGAACGCCTGCTCAAAGACATTGATCTAGAAAAAGAAGCGGAGCAGTTGCGGGAGGAAATTGCTACTGCCCGCGGCCAGAAGCGGGCGCGCCTGATTAAGCGGTTGCGGGTTATCAACAACTTCATTGCCACTGGAGCTCGGCCTGAGTGGATGGTGCTGCGGGTGCTACCCGTCATCCCACCCGATCTGCGCCCAATGGTGCAGTTGGATGGGGGCCGTTTTGCCACCAGTGACCTCAACGACCTCTATCGCCGCGTGATTAATCGCAACAACCGCCTGGCGCGCCTGCAGGAGATCATGGCGCCAGAGATCATTGTGCGCAACGAAAAGCGCATGCTACAGGAGGCGGTAGATGCCCTCATTGACAATGGGAGGCGGGGGCGCATGGTGGTGGGGGCTAACAATCGTCCCCTCAAGTCTCTCTCAGACATCATCGAGGGCAAACAGGGGCGCTTCCGGCAAAACCTGCTTGGCAAGCGCGTGGATTATTCTGGGCGCTCGGTAATTGTGGTGGGGCCCAACCTGCGCATGCACCAGTGCGGCCTGCCCAAAGAGATGGCCATCGAGCTGTTCCAACCCTTTGTCATCCACAAGTTGATCAAGCGGAACATCGTCAACAACATCAGAGCCGCCAAAAAGCTCATCCAAAGCAATGACCCGCAGGTTTGGGATGTCCTGGAGGAGGTCATTGACGGCCACCCAGTTTTGCTCAACCGCGCTCCAACATTGCACCGCCTCGGGATCCAAGCCTTTGAGCCGGTTCTAGTGGAGGGGAGGGCGATTCAGCTCCACCCCCTGGTCTGTCCAGCTTTCAACGCTGACTTTGATGGCGACCAGATGGCCGTGCATGTGCCCTTATCCTTGGAAGCCCAGGCGGAGGCGCGCCTGCTGATGTTGGCCACCAACAATATCCTCTCCCCCGCCACCGGTGCCCCCATCATTACCCCTACCCAAGACATGGTGTTGGGCTGCTACTACCTGACCGTGGACAACCCCGAGGCGCCTGAGATTAACGACCGCTATTTTGCCAGCCTGGAGGATGCCCTCATTGCCTACGACCGCGGCATCATTGGTCTGCACAGCAAAATCTGGGTGCGCTACAGCGGCCCCATGGAGTTGGGCAAAGGAGAAAAAGAGTCAGAGCCCCAGATTATCGAGGAACCAGGCGGCACCCGACTCAAGATTACCAACTACCGTCGCATTCGCGAGGACCAAGAGGGCAACGTCATTAGTCAATACATTCGCACTACACCGGGTCGGATCATCTTTAACAAGACGGTGCAGGACATTCTGTCGGCGTAATTCCCCCTTTTCTAGCGAGGCACCATGAGCGAAAAAGGACAAATTTCTCCCAGCTGGATGCGGCGGCCTGCTCCTGGCTCTAGGACCGAGACCCCGCCGCCTCCTGTTCCCTTTCGCAACTATCAAATCGGTAAAAAAGAGCTGCACAACCTCATTGCCTGGGCCTTTGCCCGCTACGGCACTGCCCGCACAGCCCAGATGGCGGATGCCCTGAAAACGCTGGGCTTCAGGTACGCCACCCAAGCTGCTGTCTCCATCAGCATTGAAGACCTACGCATCCCGCCCAGCAAGCGGAAGCTGTTGGCCCAGGCAGAAGCAGAGATCGAGGCAGCCACAGAGCGCTTTATCCGCGGCGAGATTACGGAGGTGGAGCGCTATCAAAAGGTCATCGACACTTGGAACCAAGTCAATGAGCAAATTAAGGAGGAGATGCTCAACAACTTCCGCCAGAACGATCCTCTCAACTCGGTCTACATGATGGCCAACTCGGGGGCGAGGGGCAATGTCTCGCAAGTGCGGCAGTTGGTGGGCATGCGCGGCCTCATGGCCAATCCCCAGGGGGAGATCATTGACTTGCCCATTAAAGCCAATTTCCGCGAGGGCTTAACCGTTACCGAATACATCATCTCCTCCTACGGGGCGCGCAAGGGCTTGGTGGACACAGCGCTGCGTACTGCCGACTCTGGCTACCTCACTCGCCGCTTGGTGGATGTCTGCCAGGACGTGATTGTGCGAGAGGTGGACTGCGGCACGGACCAGGGGATCCCGCTGCAGGCTTTGATGGATGGAGACAAGGTCGTGGTGCCCCTGGAGGAGCGCTTGGTGGGGCGGGTGCTAGCCCAAGATGTGGTGCATCCGCAAACCCAGGAGATCATTGCCCGCCGCAACCAAGATGTAGATCACGATTTAGCCAAAGCCATTGTGGAGGCCGGCATCCAGCAGGTGATGGTGCGTTCTCCCCTCACCTGTGAAGCCAACCGCTCGGTGTGCCGCATGTGCTACGGCTGGAGCCTGGCCCATTCCCGTCTGGTGGATCTGGGTGAGGCGGTCGGGATCATTGCTGCGCAATCGATTGGAGAGCCGGGCACCCAGTTGACCATGCGCACCTTCCATACGGGGGGGGTGTTTACAGGGGAGGTGGCTCGCCAAATTCGCGCCCCCTTTGCCGGTGTGGTGCGCTTCCCGAAGAATCTGCGCACCCGCCCCTTCCGCACCCGCCACGGTGATGACGCCCTCCAGGTGGAGGTCAATAACCAAATTGTCCTGGAGGGACCGGATGGACAGCGGGAAGTCTTCGATCTAACCCAGGGATCCACCCTGCTGGTGCGAGATGGGGCGCAGGTGCAGCGGAATCAGTTAATTGGGGAAGTGGCTGTAGCCAAGGCCGTGCGCAAGAGCACCGAAAAAGCCCAGAAGGAGGTAGTAGCCGATTTGGCGGGGGAAATTCGCTTTGCTGACCTGCCTATTGAGGAAAAAACCGACCGCCAGGGCAACACTACCTCCACTGCCCAGCGGCAAGGGCTGATCTGGGTTCTGTCTGGCCAGGTGTACAACCTGCCTCCGGGCGCCGAGCCAGTGGTGAAAAACGGGGATCGGGTGCAGCCGGGGGATGTGATTGCCGAAACCTCCCTAGTAACTGAGCATGGCGGTATGGTGCGCCTGCCAGAGTGCAGCGACATCAAAGGTGGACGGGAGGTGGAGATTATCAATGCGGCCGTGGTGCTCCACGAGGCGCGGGTGCGGGTGGAATCTCACCAGGGCCGGGAGCAATTTTTGCTAGACACCCCCAGCGGCCAGACTTTTGTCCTCAAAGCCACGCCAGGTACCAAAGTCGGCAACGACGAGGTGGTGGCAGAGCTAATCGACAACCACTTCCGCAGTCAAACGGGGGGCTTGGCCAAGTTTGCTGGCATTGAGGTAGCTCGGCGGGGCAGAGCAAAGCAGGGCTACGAGGTCATCCGCGGCGGCACCCTGCTGTGGATCCCGGAGGAGACCCACGAGGTGAATAAGGACATCTCTCTCTTAAACGTCGAGGATGGCCAGTACGTGGAAGCCGGCACTGAGGTGGTGAAGGACATTTTCTGCCAAAATGCCGGTGTAGTTGAGGTTATCCAGAAAAACGACATCCTCCGGGAAATCATCATCAAGCCTGGATCTCTGCATTTGGTGGAGGATCCCGCTGACTTGGAAATCCCCACTGGAACCTTCATCCAGCCGGGTCAAAAGCTGCTTAGCAGCATTGTTCCTGACCGACTGGTCTATCTGGAGCAGGTGGAAACCCCCGAAGGACCTGCCGTCCTCCTGCGCCCGGTGTACGAGTATGAAATTCCCGATCGACCTGTGGTGCCCACCCAGGAGTCCACGAGTGAGTCTGGTCGCTCCATTCGCCTGCGGGCTGTACAGCGGGTTCCCTTTAAGGACGGGGAGCGGGTCAAGTCGGTGGGTCCAGTGGAATTGCTGCGCACACAATTGGTGTTGGAGATCGATACTGACGCCCCGCAGCTGAAGGCTGATATTGAGCTCATCCAGGATGAGAAGGATCCCAGTATCCGCCGCCTGCAACTGGTGATTCTGGAAACCTTGGTGCTGCGCCCCGATGTGGAGGCAGATCTCACCCAGGGGAGTACCCACACCCGGCTGCTGGTCAATCAAGGAGACACTGTTGGCAAAGGAGGAGTTATCGCCCGCACCGAGATCCAGGCCAAAAAAGCCGGGATTGTGCAAGGGATCCGCCAGGGCACCGAGGTAGTGCGGCGGGTGCTAGTCATTACCGACGACGATCTGCTGACGGTGCCCTTAAACGGACCCGCTAGGGTCGAGGTGGGAGCGCTAGTGCGAGCTGGAGACGAGCTGGCGCCAGGGATCCCTGCTCCTGAGTCGGGCCAAGTGATGCAAATTGCGGAGGGGCACCTGGTGCTGCGGCTGGCGCGGCCCTACCTGGTTTCCGCAGGTGCCATCCTCCAGGTGCGGGATGGAGATCTCGTGCAGCGGGGAGATGCCCTAGCCATCCTCATCTTTGAGCGGGCCAAGACCGGCGACATCATCCAGGGGCTGCCGCGGGTGGAGGAGCTGTTAGAGGCTCGCAAGCCCAAGGAAATGTGTGTCTTGGCCAAGCGACCCGGCATCGTGCAGCTAAGCTGGCAGGGAGAAGAGCCGGATCTAAGGGTCATCGAGGCCGATGGCACGGTTACTCCCTATTCTGTGCTGCCAGGGCAGAGCTTGGTGGTGGTTGACGGCCAGCCAGTGGGGGTAGGGGATCCCCTAACTGACGGCCCTGCCAACCCCCACGATCTTCTGGAGATCTACTTCGAGTACTACCGCCAGACCCTGGGAGATGACCAAGCGGCGCGGCTGGCCCTGCGGGAGGTACAGCGCTTCCTCGTCAACGAGGTGCAGAATGTCTACCGCTCGCAGGGGGTAGAAATTGCCGACAAGCACATTGAGATTGTGGTACGCCAGATGACCTCTAAAGTGCGGGTGGACGACAGCGGTGACACCGTCCTGTTACCGGGTGAGCTGGTAGAGTTGCGGCAAATCCAGCAAGAAAATGCCTCCCTAGCGCTCAGTGGAGGGGCGCCGGCCAAGTACACACCCGTCCTCCTGGGGATCACCAAGGCCAGCTTGAATACCGATAGCTTCATCTCAGCAGCCAGCTTCCAGGAAACCACGCGGGTGCTCACTGAGGCAGCCATTGAGGGCAGATCCGACTGGTTGCGGGGCCTGAAGGAGAACGTCATCATCGGCCGCCTGATCCCGGCAGGTACAGGCTTTAGCACCTACCAGGAGGTAGTGCCAGAGCCGGAGCCTCCTGAGGAGGAAGAGCATCCCGTAGTCCTGCCGGGGGTACCACGCCGCGTGGTCCTAGAGGATGACCAACTCATCGACGACTCCACCCCTATTGACGAGCCAACAGAAGAGGAGGAAGAAGAAGAGTAAGCGAGGCCACCTAAGTTGCGGTTGCTGTCCCTCCTGCTAACTTGGCAAGGAGGGATGGCTCCCCAGAAGGTGGCCTGTTTTTCCCTTCGGGGTTGGGGGCTGCCAGGTTTCCCAGAGGTCAATGGCCTGTTTGCTTTGCCCGCATAGGGGTTGTTGGGCAGACCCCACCTTGCGGTAGAGCCAAAAGCAGGGCAACACCACCTCGTAGGGATCCACAGCAGCCAAGGCCAAAACATTCCCACCGCCTAAAGGCGGGGGATTCTTACGCAGTTCAACAACGAACTTGTAAAGGCACTGGCAAGATGCCTCTAGACAGTCCCTTGAGGCAAAGCCCCTTAGCGGGACGGACTGGCTGAGACGTTAGTATCTCCCGGACGCTTGCCACCGTTTTAGGGACTCGCCTGGGAACAGCAACCTGAGCGAGCTTTTCCGCCCTGCCCTCAAGGGCTGGGTTCTGGACAGGCTGCGCTTAGCCGCAATGGCTCTCAGGGCAAAGTTCAAGAAGCTCACCACCCGCTCAGACTCTTCAGAACGGGCTTAAGCAAAGTCGGCATCCTGCTGCCAATCTGCCAAAGGTGAGTGGTAAAGAAGCGCTTCCGCGTCGTTTTTTTAACCTTGAGCCTAAGCTGCCGGCAGGAGAGGGCGAAAGCCGTGCTTGCGCGACAATTGCCCAATGAGCTCTAGTTTCTCCAAAGTAATGAGGTTGCGGCCCCAACTGAAATTGGTGTGCAGACCCTCGAACTCCAGCAGCATTGCCTCGGCAAAGCAGGCAAAGAGGTGACGGGCGGGGTTGGCCACATTCAAAAATTGCATGATATTCCACTCAATATCCAGCGCGTGTTCCACCATGCCACCGTCGATGACATATAACCCCTTGCGCTGCAACCGAGAGGCGATGTTTTTGGGATAGCCGCCGTCGATGATGACGCAGGGATCCGGCAACACTTGGGGATCGAGGGTTACCCCCTGGCTCATGCTGGCCACCCAGACAATGAAGTCGGCGCGCGGCAAGGCCTCTTCTAGGGAAGAGATCTCCCCTTTTTTGAGGGTGGCCTGCAGTTCTTCTAGGCGTCGCCGCTCGCGGGCTATGAGCAACAGCTTGGCTACTGAAGTGCAGTTCACCAGCCACTGACAAATGGCACTGCCGATATCGCCGGTAGCTCCCACCACGGCAACTGTGGCAGCAGCCAAGTCCATAGCGTAGCGCTGGGCTGCCGCCTGCAATTGTTGACAAATAATGTAAGCGGTGTGGGTGTTGCCAGTGGTGAAGCGCCGGATCTCCAGGTCAACGTTGCGCACCCGCTTGAGGGTTTCGAGGCGAAAATTCTCAAAGATAATGCTGCTAAACCCGCCTAGCGCAGTGATATTGAGGCCCCGCCGCTGCGCTAGGGCCATGGCATTTAAAACTTTACGACAGGCCGCCTTTACTCGACCCCCAGCCAGCATTTCCGGTAGGAAACAGGATTCAACGTACTGACCATAAATTTTCTGGCCAGTGATACTGGTAACTACAATCTCATCCACCACTTGAGGTGGAGCCATACACCAAAATTCCAGGTCACTTTCCGCATATTCGGCATACCCCAGCTTGTCTGCCACCTGCTTTGCGTTGGCCAGGCTAGTCAAGTGCCCGATCAGGCCAAACATAGACGCTCACTCACTTCTTCCATCCGGATCCCATCAAAACATGTCCCAGCAAGAGTAGGGAGCGCTCCAGCTAGGCCAGACACCCCATCGGCAGGCAGAGTAGAGGCGGGTCAAGCAGCCCGCAGACCCTGGGCTGAGAGGCGCATCACCTCGCGCGTGCTAAAGCCAATGTTGGCCAGCGCTTCGCCATAGGCAATGAGGAAGTCCTCCACAATGGCCTCGCGATCCATGTAGATAGCTTCTATGTCTTCATTCACCTGCTGCAGCATCTGCCAGACCAGGGGCAGATTTTGGGCGTTGGCCGCTTCAATTTGGGCTTTGACCTCAGCAAAGTTTTCGCCCAGCCAGCGCTCGCCAAAATTAAGGTGGAAATATTCGTCCTTGACTACCCCTTCCGTAATCTTGCGGGCAAACTCATCGGCAACTGGGAGGTAGATGTTGTAGGCAGCAATGGCAAAGCACTCGATGATTAGCGACTGAATAACCAAGCAAGTAACCAAGTCTGCAGCTGCTGCCGCTTTTTGGAAATTATTCCGCAAGGGGGCAAAGAAAGCACGGGCAAACTCCCTCTCGGGTTCTACCTGCAGATTTTTGCCACAGGCTTGGAAGCCCTTCATGTGGCGCAGTTCCATCTTGGCCAACTTGCGCAGCTCCTCTGCAGCTTCCGGCAGCATTTCGGCCAGCTTAAGGTAGTTGTTATGGGCTTCCTGTTCCCCTTCGATAACAATGCCGTTGATACGGGAGTAGGCCTGCCGATACCGTGGGCTGCTGTAGTCTATCCCATCGGCAGGGGAGGGAGAGGTGTTGGGCAGGACGTTCGCTGGGGCCATACGCATGCATCTCCTTTTGTCGTCGTAGATTGCTGGGAACCGTTTGCCAGCCAGCAATCCTAGGGCTTGCCACCCAATTGTTCCTCTACTCAGGATAGCCTTAGGTGGCACGGAATTTGTCGGATGAGGAGACAAGCCTGTTAGGGTGAGTGCTCAAGTGGTGTTGGGGGGCCTGTGGTATGTCTGCTCTTGGGGATGGCCTGCAGCAGTTGCGCCAGTTGCTGGTGGAGCTGGAGGAACAATCCCTCGATCAGCCAATTGGCAGTGCCGAGGAGGTGTTGCAGGCAATCGAGTTGGCAACGTCTTTTGAGCTGTTCGAGCCAGAGAGCAGTCGCTTGCTGCTCCAGATTGTGGCCAATCTTTGGGATCGGGTGCGCCAGCACGATCTGTCGGCGCCGGAGATTGCAGTGGTGGCGGAGAAGCTGCGGGCAGTGGGCTACACAGACGCTGAGATCGAAGAGATTTTGGATCTAGAGCCGCAGGAAGACTAGCGAGAGGCTAGGCAGAAACCATGCCCAGTTCCTCAGTATCTGCTTCCAGTTGGGTAGCAGGGTTGTAGCAGGCTCCGCGCAGGTTAGCCAGTTTCAGCTTGCAGCCGCTGAGGTTAGCCCCTTTGAGATTGGCACTGCTGAGGTTGGCCCCCGCCAGGTCGGCCTGGCTAAGATCGGCGCCACTTAGATCGGCTGCAGTCAGGTTGGCGCCGCGCAGGTTGGCTCTTTGCAATTGGGATCCTGGCAACTTGGCTTTCTCCAGGTTGGCCAGGCGCAGGTTGGATCCCTGCAGATCGGCCTGGCTAAGATCGGCGCCGCTAAGGTAGGCCCGCTCCAGGTTAGCCCCCGCTAGCTTGGCTTGCTGGAGGAGGGCCCCCCCTAAGTCAATCCCAGGTAGCTCCGCGCCAGTCAAGTCAGCTCCTGGCAGTTGGCTGTTGCTGAAATCGCGCTCACCCCTGCTGTAGCGTTGCAGCAGTTCCGTTACGCTCTCAACCATTCCCCTTTTCCACACCCGACAAGTCGGATCTTAGGGGGGGAAACAGTTGCTGCCAAGAATACAGCTGCCGCAGCCAGCTCCCCCTTCTTCAAAACCGCGCTAGGATGGGCACATCCCCCCTCTTGTCCCAAACCTCCTGTGATGGACTTGCCCCGCGTGCCCCGCTCCCGACCTCGGCCAAAGTTGCGCTCGATCCCTCGCCGCAAAACCGAATCTGCCCTCTATGCCGAGATGCAGCAGCTCTCGCTAGAAAAGCAGCGGCTTAATCAGGAACTGGAGTTTCTCCAGGAGCGGCAAGGGCAAATACAGGCACGGCTTCAGGAAATTGAACAAGCGCTGCAGCATTTTCAGCAGGCAGCAGAGGCTTTTCGAGATCCCGCCTCTTCCCCAAAGCCCCATCCTGCCGGCTTTTCTCCCTCGCCCTTCCTACCCATGACCTTTGAGTACTGAGCCAGTTTGCAGGGGGGCAAGCCAGGTGCGTGCCTGAACCTGGGAAAGCCAATCTTACAGGGGGTTAGGGAGAGTGGTAGGCTGATCCTAGCAGTGAGGCCGAGGTCCTGCAGCAGACCAGTTGTCTGGCAATTGCCCCCGGCTTTCCCTGGCGGGATCCGACGCCCAGCTTAGGAGCCACTCATTCAACATCGCTAAGTCCACAACTACAGCTGAGCAAACAAGGAGCTAAACCACAACCATGGTTAGTGCTACTGCCACTGCAGCCAACGTTGGCTACATTACCCAGGTCATTGGACCGGTGGTTGACGTCGAGTTTCCCAGCGGCAAGCTGCCCCAAATCTACAATGCCCTCAAGGTGGAGGCCACTACCGAAAGTGGTCTGAAGGTAAAAGTTACCTGTGAAGTGCAGCAGCTTTTGGGAGATAACCGCGTGCGGGCCGTGGCCATGTCTTCCACCGATGGGCTGGTGCGGGGTATGCCGGTGGTGGATACAGGCGCCCCAATTACTGTGCCAGTGGGTGAGGCCACCCTGGGCCGTATTTTCAACGTGCTGGGAGAGCCGGTGGATCAGGGAGGGCCGGTACAAGCTAAGGAGTATGCCCCTATCCACCGCAGTGCTCCGCCCTTGGTGGAACTCAGTGTCAAACCGGAGCTCCTTGAAACTGGCATTAAGGTCATTGACCTGCTGGCCCCCTTCAAGAAGGGCGGTAAGGTAGGCTTGTTTGGGGGTGCCGGTGTAGGCAAGACCGTACTTATCCAGGAGCTAATCCACAACATTGCCGAAGAGCACTCTGGCCTGTCAGTGTTTGCCGGTGTGGGAGAGCGCACCCGCGAGGGAAACGACCTCTACAACGAAATGAAGGAGTCTGGGGTGCTGAGTAAGGTGGCGCTGGTCTACGGCCAGATGAACGAGCCGCCGGGTGCCCGCATGCGGGTGGGCCTCACCGCCCTGACGATGGCCGAGTACTTCCGCGACGTCAACAAGCAGGACGTGCTGCTGTTTATCGACAACATCTTCCGCTTTGTGCAGGCTGGCTCGGAAGTGTCGGCGCTGTTGGGCCGGATGCCCTCGGCGGTGGGCTATCAGCCAACCTTGGCGACAGAGATGGGCAACCTGCAGGAGCGGATTACCTCCACCAAGCAGGGATCCATCACTTCTGTGCAGGCGGTGTATGTGCCTGCTGACGACTTGACGGATCCGGCACCAGCGACGACGTTTGCCCACCTGGATTCGACAGTGGTGCTGTCGCGCAGCTTGGCAGCCAAGGGCATTTACCCCGCGGTGGATCCCCTGGATTCTTCATCCACAATTTTGCAGGCGGACATTGTGGGGGAAGAGCACTACAACACAGCCCGGGCAGTGAAGCAGACGCTGCAGCGCTACAAGGAGCTGCAGGACATCATTGCTATTTTGGGCCTGGACGAGCTCTCGGAGGAAGACAAGCTGGTGGTGGCCCGTGCCCGCCGCATTGAGCGTTTCCTGTCGCAGCCCTTCTTTGTGGCGGAAGTGTTCACGGGCTCGCCCGGCAAGTACGTGAAGTTGGAGGATACCATCAAGGGCTTCCAGCGCATTCTCTCGGGAGAGCTGGACGAGCTGCCGGAACAGGCCTTCTACCTGGTGGGCACCATCGAGGAGGCCATCGAGAAGGCAGAGAAGCTCAAGTCCAAGTAACTCCTTCCCCCTCCCCAAGGGGAGGGAGAGGAGGGGGGCCAGGGACCCTTGGCCACAGGCCGGAAGCAGTACCGTAACAGGCGTACCTAGGCCTGCAGGACTTGGCTGCGGGGGAGATCAGCCGCCCCAGCTCGTTGACTGGGTAGGCGCCCTTCTCCCTGGTCATTGGAGGGCAGGGCGGCAAAGCAAAAGCAAGAGCCCGCCCAGTAGAAGGCTCTCGGCTGCTGCCCCAGCTTCCAGGCGCTGATTCTTCCTGCGCGCCAGGCTTTAGGAGGCTGTCTCCTCGTTGCTGGTAGAAGGAAGCTCGACGCTTAGGGAGGGATCCTCCAGCTGCAGGGAGAGCTCATAAAGGCGGCGCCGCGTCCAGAAAGAGGATCCCTGCAGACGCTGAGCCAGTTGTCGGCTGGCGGCGGAGCGGGGCAGGCCCTTAGCCAGCAGGCAAGCCAGCTCCTGGCGCACTTCTGCTTCGGAGGGGGAGATTTCCTCGCCCTTTTCTAAGGAAGGCCGCCCCTCCAGAACAAGGGTAAATTCTCCCCGCGGCGGCTGGGCAAGGCAGTGCTCCAGAGCAGCGGCCAGGGATCCCCGCCAAAAGGACTCGTGCCATTTGGTGAGCTCGCGGGCTAGCACAATCTGCCGCTGGGGGCCGCAGTGCACTAGGAGATCCTGCAAGGTCTGCTGCAGGCGGTGGGGGGCTTCGTAGAGAACGATGGTGCGCTCTTCTTGGGCCAGTTGCTGCAGGCGTGCCTGGCGCTGCCTGGGTTTAAGGGGCAGAAAGCCCTCGAAGACAAATCGTTCGGTGGGCAAGCCGGAGGCCGTCAACGCGGCCACTGCCGCCACAGGCCCAGGCACCGGGATCACCGGGATCCCAGCTTGGATACAGGCGCGCACCAACTCCTGGCCTGGATCGGAGATGGCGGGTGTACCGGCATCGCTGATGAGGGCCACCGACTGCCCTGCTGCTAGGTACTTGAGGATCTGCGGGATCCGCCGACTGGCATTGTGCTCGTGGTAGCTAATGAGGCGAGCGGAAATTTGAAAATGGCTAAGAAGCTGACCAGAATGGCGGGTATCTTCCGCAGCCACCCAGTCCACCTCTTGCAAAACTCGCAGTGCGCGTAGGGTGATATCTTCGCGGTTGCCAATGGGAGTAGCCACCAAGTAAAGGGCGGCGCTGGGGTGCTCCATTCCCGGGGCCCGAAGGGATCTCCAGGCTAAGGGCTGGTAATTTGGAAACGACTCTCAGCAGCAAGAAAGCCCTCTTTTGAGGGCCTCCTCAGGGATACTGTTTGCGCCGTTTTACCGTTGTTTTCGACCTGGAAAATCCACGATAGGACATCGGGGATGACTATTGATAGTTTCCAAACCAAGTTTGGCCTACTGCTCTCACATCCACACCCGTCCTAATTTCCAAAGGGTATCGATCGCAAAAACATAACGGCAGTCACCAACGCCTCAGTATCCTTTGGCTATCATACCGTATTCCTGGGCTAGATCTGTCAAGGACCTAGCAAGGATTTGCAGGGAGAGAGGCTAGGCCCGCCTTTAGCTACGATAAGGGACAGCTCAACCTTTTGGCAGCCATGCTGGGTTCTCTGTTGGACAACATCTACGGCGCCTGGTTTTTACCCGAGCGTACCTTTCGCCTGCTGCGACAGCAGCCTGTCCTCTGGCAGGCGTTTGTGGTGGTAGCGCTGCTCCACATCCTCGAGGCCCTTCGCCGCTTTGGGGTAAACTTGCCGAGCTTGGTACTGGCCGTCGTGGCGGGATCCCTAAGCTGGGTAAGCTCAGCAGCTTTGTTGCAGGGGCTGGCCTTTTGCTTTGGGCGGGCTGCCCCTTCCTTTGCGGCACTGCTTTGCCTAACGGCCTTTGCCGGTTTGCCTTGGCTGCTCCTGGGGCCTGCCCAGTCTTTGGGCGGGGTGGCCGGATCCCTCTTGGGCTTAGTGGCGCTAGGGTGGTTTGCGGTCTGGCAGGTGCGGGCAGCGGCGGTGGCCCTGGATCTGGAGTGGTGGCGTCTAGTTGGCCTAATCCCAATGGCCTTTCTGGGAGGGATCCTGTCCCTGAACTGGTTAACCAGCGGCCTCCTCGCCTTGGCTTCTCTGGGCTAGGTGGGGAGGAAGTACTCGTTGCAGCTCGGGTCTTTCCTCGGGGAGGATGGCGCCTTCGATGGGGCAAACCTGTAAACAGATGCCACAGTCGATGCAGACGGCAAAGTCAATCCAGAAGTAGTTGGTGCCTTTGGCATTTTTGCCATCCCCCGGGTGAATACAGGCAACAGGGCAAGCCTCCACACAGTCGGCAACGCCTTCGCAAACGTCGGTAACAATGGTGTGTGGCATGGATCCCTCCCGCCGGCAATTCTCACTCCTGTTGGTCAGGGCAGTCAGCCTCAAGTCTGTCCGCCCTCTGTCCGTGGCTTGCGGATGGTTTTGTCATTCTAGGCGAAAACGGGCCTCTTGATGGGTAGTCCCCGCAACTGCAACAGTAGCAAAGGTGAAGAGGGACAGGGGAAGTTTGGGCTAAGCTTTCTCTGAGGAAAGCCAAATCAAGCGGGAGTGGCAGCCATGCGGTGCTCGTGGCCCCTGGCGCTAGGCTTAGGTTGGGTGCTCACCTGGTCGAGTGCTAGCCTACCGACGTGGTCCCAAGGCGTGCAACAGCAAGCCTCACTGGCCTGGACGGAGGCCTATGTGGCGGCGTTGGAGCGCGAAACGGATCTGGTGCTTACTCAGGAGCCGCTGTCGGCCCCTCTCACCCGCCTAGAACTGGCCCAGTGGCTGACGGAGTTTTTCGGCTACATCCCCAACCCCAAGCAGGTCCAAGAGATTCGCGATCTCGAGCCCAATACCCCCGACTATTGGACAGCCCAGGCGGTGCTACAGGCAGGGGCAATGCGCCTGTACGAAGGCAACGAGTTTCGCCCGCAAGGGGATCTCACCCACCTGGAAGCTCTGGCTATTTTGGTGCGGGCCCTGCAATTGCCTGCCCCCACTCCAGCTGACATTGAGCGCTGGATGGCTCTGTACACCGATGCTGCTGAGGTGCCAGAGGTAGGGCGGGCTTTGGTGGCCATGGCAGGGGAAGCGGGCCTAGTGGTGAATGTACCGGATCCCGCCAAGCTGCGGCCCAACCGAGTGCTTAGCCGAGCTGAAGGGGCAGTGCTGTTGCATCAAGCGCTGGTGTATCGCGGAAAGCTGCCGCCTCTGCCGCCTCCAGTAGCCCAGCTGCGTCCTTCCCCTGCAGCGGTAGCCACGAGGGTTCAGCCTGAAATCTTGCAAACACGAGTTATTCCTGAAGCGGGAGTGGTGCCGCCAGGGGGAACCTTGACCGTTGAGGCCCGGGGCACCCCCAATGGCAAGGCCAGGGTGGATATTGGCGATCTGGTGCGTGGCTTGCCCATGGAAGAGGTGCAGCCTGGCTATTACCGTGCCGTCTACACCCTTGGCCCCCAAGACAGGGCCCTTGGCCCCGACCTCCGCATTCAACTCAGCCTCAACGGGCTGGAGACCCGTGTTCAGCGGCGACTCCCTCAGTTGGCCCTGGGCAATGTTGCGCCCCCGCCGGTGCAGCCCCTCTTCCCTCCGCCACCTATTGCTACTCCTACCCCCGTGGCCACCAGCCTTGCCCCTCGCATCACGGCTATTCGTTTGGATCCCCAGCGCGACCTGGTGGAAGGTGACATCCTCACCATCGCCATCTGGGGGGACTCGGGGGGAGTGGCCCAATTTGACCTGGGCAATCTGGCCCTGAACCAGCCAATGCGGGAGGTGCGGCCCCACCACTACGAGGGCACCTACGTGGTGGCTCCCACCCACCAGGCCACCAACCCCACTGTGCGGGTTGTGTTAACTAAAGACGGCCTCAGCCAGGAGTACCGGGAGATCTTTCCTTTCTCCATCGATGGATCTAAAGGGACCCGCTCCACCATTCAGCCAGCTTCTCGGCCTTTGGCTGCTGGGCCGCCCCAGATTTTTAGCGTCGCCACCAACAGCACCAACCTGCGCCCAGGCGAGATCCTCAAAGTTACGATGCGAGGGGATCCTGGAGGGAGAGCTGCCTTTCGCATCGTTGGGGTGACGCCGGAGGTGGAGATGCGAGAGGTGGCACCAGGCCTCTACGAAACCCAGCAACAACTGCCCCTTAACATGCAGCCGGTTACCAACGGCGTCATTGAAGTAATCTTGGAGCGAGGCGGGCAGAAAACCACCCAAACTAGCCCCTCACCTATTACTATTGCTCCTTGAGCACCTGCTACGCAGTATTGCAAGAACTTTATCCCACTAGCGCAAATAGGAGCTATAGGCTGGTCCAGCCATGGGCTGAGGATTTTGAACAAACCGGTAGCGATGACCTGAGCTACTGCCCAACCAGACATTCCCAGAAGTAGGGGGGGGAACACTGTCCCTTTTCTGTACCCTACTTCCACATAGAGGGCAGGCTTCAATGGCTTACGCCACGCTCTGGGAACGCTTCAATTGTCCCTCTACGAGCAACCCCAGCAGGTCCCACCGCGTGGTTACACCCGAGACCCTCCTACCCCATCTTCGCGGGGGTGCGGGATCTCGGCCCTGGCGCTGCGAGTTTGGGAGGGGGCTTATCCACCCCCCTGCCCTCAGCAGCTCAAGAATCCGATTGGCCAGCTGTTGGCATTCAGCAGCAGCTTGGTAGTTGGGTGGGCAGCAAAGTGTCTTTGTCTTGTTGGAAATGACCATCTGCTCTTTGGCTAGATGGCTGCCTCAAAGGGATCCGCGCTGTGCTGCAGCTGGGTAGAGAGCTTGGGGATAACCTGCAGTTTGAACTGTTGCTCGAAGACTTTTTTCTTCTCGTTCAAGCTCCACAGCTCTAGAGCACAGTCATCGTTGGGGTGCTTGGGCTCCAAAATAAGCTCCAGGCAACGGGGGCCCTCTCCCAAAAGCTGAAAACGGCAGTGCACCGCCTGGATGGCCTGCAGGCGGCGGCGATCCAGAGCACAGGCTATGCGCAACAAGGGACTCAGTTCCAGGACCACTTGGCGATCCCGCTCGTTGGTAAGGCGCTGAAAGTTCTCGTGCTTCTTCTTGGGGGGGGACTTGCGATGGTAGCGGGCTAGGTTGGCGATCACCTCCACCTCTTCCTCGTTAAAGCCCAAGAGTTCCCCGTAGCGGATGAGGTAGTAGGAGTGTTTGTGGTGGGCGGCATGGCTAATGAAGTGGCCGCAGTTGTGCAGCATGGCCGCCGCCCAGAGAAGGGCTCGCTCGCGAGAGCCCCAGGAGTGCAGGATGCCGCGGGTTTGATCGAAGAGGCTGAGGGCAAACTCCGCCACTCGCTCGGCGTAGGGGATCTCCACCTGGTATTTTTCCGCCAGCTTGAGGACGCTGCGCCGCCGCACCGAGCTGTGGTAGCGCAGCCGATCTTCAATTAACCCCTGGCTGATCATCCAATCTACGATCAGCCCTTCCCGCAGGGCCCGCTCACAAAACTGGATCTTCTCCACCCCCAGCAGGGTCATCACCTCCTCCAAGATGACTGCCCCCGCTAGGATGATTTCTCCCCGCCTCTCCCCAAGACCAGGTAGCTTTTGCCGTTCGGCTACGGTGAGAGAGCGCAGCTCTTTGACATAGCCCCGCAGGGCTTCCAGGCTAAACTTGTACCCCTGCAGGCGAGTGGGGACAGCACCCAAGCGACGGCGGGCATCCAACTGGGCCAGGCACTCGATGGTGCCAGAGGTGCCCACCAAGGGCAGGGATCCCTGCTGCTGTGAGGCTGCAACGATGCGCCTCATCTGCTCGATGGGAGCTTCCAGCATGCCGCGGATGTGTTGCCGCAGGGCTTGCAACTCGGCAGCAGTAGGCGGATCGTGGTGCAAAAACGCTTGGGTCAGGCGCACCGCTCCCACCTTGATGCTGCGCAGGAACTCGGGCTCTTGGCCGTTGCCCAGAATCAGCTCGGTGGAGCCGCCGCCGATATCCACCACCGCGTGCAGCCGGTTGTGGAACTCCATGGCCGAGAGTACCCCCAGGTAGATGCGGCGGGCTTCCTCCTGGCCCGAGATCAACTCCACCCGCAGGCCCAGCTCCTGTTCTATCCGCTTTAAAAATTCCAGCCCGTTGGGGGCTTCGCGCACGGCACTAGTAGCCACCGCAACAATGTCCTGCACCTGAAAGCTTTCGGCAAGGCGGCAAAACCGCTCCAGAGCCAACCGCGCCCGTTCCATGGCTGCAGGCGTCAGGGCGCCCGTCTGGCTGCAAAACTCTCCCAGGCGGACGGTGGCTTTTTCGCGGGAGATGATGGTGAAGCTGGGGATGTGGGGGTTGATGCGCACCACCACCATGTGTAGGGAGTTGCTGCCCACATCGATGGCGGCGATAACGGGAGCACCTCCAGAAAGGGAGAGCGGTTGCGGTTCAGAGGCAGCAGAGCGTGCAACAAGGTTGGCGGGCGAGGAGACCATGATAAAGGCAGGGGTTGCAGCACCTCAATAATAATACCGCGCGCTTTTGCCCCTTTTTCTTGGCTAAGCTTGAGGGGCCTCTCAACCCAGCAGTATCTCGACTGCCCTTGCCTCAGCCTAAGATAAGAGTACGAATAGTCTTTGTTGTTAAAGCGGGTTCCGATGTCTCAACCAGCCGCGTCGCCTCAGCAGGCCAATAGTACTCTCAAGCTGCTGCGTACTCAGGAGTCTCCCAAGCTGGAGCGCATTCGCCATACCACCTCCCATGTGATGGCCATGGCGGTGCAAAGGCTATTTCCCAAGGCAAAGGTAACCATCGGCCCAACAACGGACTATGGCTTCTACTACGATTTTGACCATCCCGAGCCCTTCACCCCGGAAGATCTAGAGCGCATCAAAAAAGAGATGCAGGCCATCATCAAAAAGGGCTTGCCGGTAATCCGTGAGGAGGTGAGTCGGGAAGAAGCCAGACGCCGCATCGAAGCCCTTGGCGAGCCTTACAAGTTGGAGATCCTAGACAGCATCCCCGAAGGCGAGCCGATCACTATTTATCATCTGGGGGACGAGTGGTGGGATCTCTGTGCCGGCCCCCACGTGGAAAACACTAAGGAGATCAACCCCAAGGCTTTTGACCTGCTCAGCGTAGCTGGCGCCTATTGGCGAGGAGATGCAAGCAGGCCCCAGCTTCAGCGCATCTACGGCACTGCCTGGGAGACGCCAGAGGAGCTGAAGGAATACAAGCGGCGGCTGGAAGAGGCCAAGCGACGGGATCACCGCAAGCTGGGCAAGGAGTTGGGCCTATTCATCTTTTCCGACGAGGTGGGGCCGGGCCTGCCCCTTTGGACTCCCAAAGGAACTACCCTGCGCTGGGTGCTGGAGGATTTTCTCAAGCAGGAGCAGCTCAAGCGGGGCTATCTGCCGGTGGTGACACCCCATATTGCCCGTGTGGATTTGTTCAAGATCTCCGGCCACTGGCAAAAGTATCGGGAAGACATGTTTCCCCTGATGGCGGAAAGCGAGGAAGCACGGGCGGCAGAGCAGGGCTTTGTCATGAAGCCGATGAACTGCCCTTTTCACATCCAAATCTATAAATCGGAGCTGCGCTCCTACCGCGACTTACCACTGCGCTATGCCGAATTCGGCACCGTCTATCGCTACGAACAATCGGGAGAGCTGGGAGGCTTAACCCGCGTTCGCGGCTTCACGGTAGATGATGCCCATTTGTTTGTCCGGCCCGATCAGTTGGAAGAAGAGTTTCTCAAGGTTGTCGATCTCATTCTGGTCGTTTTCGACAAGCTCAAACTCAAGAATTTTCGCGCCCGCCTCAGTTTCCGCGATCCCAAATCCGATAAATATTTGGGATCCCCGGAAGAGTGGGACATGGCCGAGAACGCCATTCGCCGCGCGGTGGAGAAGTTGTCGATGCCCTATTTTGAAGGGATCGGGGAGGCAGCTTTCTACGGGCCGAAGCTGGACTTCATCTTCCGCGACGCGCTGGATCGGGAGTGGCAGTTGGGCACAGTGCAGGTGGACTACCAAAACCCGCAGCGCTTTGATTTGTACTACGTAGCCGAAGACGGCTCCCGGCAGCGGCCGGTGATGATCCACCGCGCTCCCTTTGGCTCGCTGGAGCGGCTCATTGGAATCCTCATTGAAGAATACGCGGGGGATTTTCCCTTCTGGCTAGCGCCAGAACAGGTGCGCATTTTGCCCGTTTCCGACCAGTACCTGGGCTATGCCACCCAGGTGCGGGACCAGCTGCGGGAACAGGGGATCCGCGTCCACATCGATGCCGACAGCGAGCGCCTGCCCAAAAAGATCCGCAACGCCGAGAAGGCCAGGATCCCCTTCATGCTCATTGTGGGAGAAAAAGAACAGGCAACCGGCACAGTGAGCGTGCGCCAGCGCCACGGCCAAGACTGGGGATCCCTGACAGTGGCAGAGTTCCTAGCCAAGGTGCAAGCCCTTGACTAGGTGGGGTCCCCGCCGTCGCTGCTTGGAGAACTAGCTAGAGCTGGAGGCTGCCAGCGCCGCCCGCCGCTGCTCCAAGTCTTGGGCCGAGATGCGCCCGTAGGTTACACTGAGCTCCGCCAGCCGCTGGGCCAGCTCTGGTTGCAGCATCTCCTCGCGGTAGCGCCAGGCCCAGTTGTTCTCGGCCCTGCCGGGGAAGTTCATGCGCGCCTCTGCCCCCAGGCCCATCACATCTTGCAGGGGAATGATGGCCAGACTGGCCACGGAGGCAAAGGCGAGGCGGATGAGATCCCAGTGGATGCCCTCCGATCCCTGGCAGCCGAGGTAGCGCAATAGGTTTTGTTTTTCCCACTCCGGGCGTTCTGGGTCATGAAACCAGCCCACCACAGTGTTGTTGTCGTGGGTGCCGGTGTAGACGACGAAGTTGCGCTCGTAGTTGTGGGGCAGGTGGGGATTGTCAGGGCCAGCGCCGAAGGCGAACAGCAGGACTTTCATGCCAGGCAGACCAAATTGATCCCGCAATTGCAACACCTCCGGCGTAATTTCTCCCAGATCTTCGGCAATGAGCGGAACTTCCCCCAACTTCTCGGCCAGCGCCCGAAAGAAATCAGCCCCCGGCCCCTTTTGCCACTCCCCTTCTACGGCTGTTTCCGCCTCGGCAGGGATGGCCCAGTAGCTTTCGAAGCCGCGAAAGTGGTCAATGCGCACATAGTCCACCTGTTTGAGGATGGCCTGGATGCGCCGGATCCACCAGCTATAGCCGCGAGCCTTGAGCACCTCCCAATTGTAGAGGGGATTGCCCCAGCGCTGCCCAGTGGGGCTAAAGTAATCGGGAGGAACGCCGGCTACCCGCAGAGGCCGCCCTTGCTCATCGAGCTGAAACAATTCCCGGCTGGCCCAGACGTCAGCACTGTCGGCAGCAACGTAGATGGGTACGTCGCCAATAAGCTGCACTTGATGCTGGTGGGCATACTCCCTTAGGGATCCCCACTGTTGGGCAAATAGATACTGCCAGAACATCTGGCGGGTTACAGCCTCGGCGTAGCGGTCGCGGGCCTCTTGGAGAGCAAGGGGATCCCGCTGGGCCAGAGCCGGATCCCATTGAGTCCACTCTTGGTTGCCGTATACCTCTTTAAGGGCCATGAACAGGGCGTAGTCCGGCAGCCAATCGGCCTCGGCAGCACAGTAGGCTTGAAAGGCTTCCCAGTCGGCGGCCTTGGCCTTGTCTTTGAAGGTGGCCCAGGCGCGGTGCAGCAGACCCAGCTTGAAGGGGATCACGGTTTCGTAGTCCACCCGCTCGGCCCTTCCCCCCTGAATGGCTGGCCATTGGGGCAGCTCCTGCCAGCTGTTGGGCTCCAGCCAGCCGGCTTTCACCAGCAGCTCCGGGCTAATCAGCAGGGGGTTGCCGGCAATGGCGGAAAAGCTCATGTAGGGGGAGTTGCCCCAGCCAGTGGGTCCCAAAGGCAGCACCTGCCAGAGGCTCTGGCCGCTTTCTACCAAAAAATCCACAAACCGATAAGCCGACGGCCCCAGATCGCCAATGCCAAATGGCCCCGGCAGAGAGGTTGGATGGAGGAGGATGCCACTGAGTCTGCCCATGCGCATGGCTATGCCTTTTTGCCCAACCGGGTATTCCACCGCCTATGCTGTCACTTTTGCAGTTGGATGGAAGTCCCTCCAAGCTAGCTTCTCCAACCTTGGCAGACAGCCCGGTGGCAAGCCTGCACCTCTTCGAGGGTAAACAGGCGGCGAAAGGGGATTCCCCTCTCGCGAAAGCGAGCTTCTGCCCCTTCCTGGCGATCCACCAGGGCTAGGATCCCTTCTGCCCGGTAGCCTGCTGTGCGTACTCGCTCTACGACCTTGAGGGCGGAGCCACCTGTAGTGACGACATCCTCCAAGATCCAGACCCGACTGCCAGCTGGCAGTTCCGGCCCCTCGATCCAGGCCTGGGTGCCGTGCGCCTTGGGCTCTTTGCGGACAATCAGGGCCGCTAGGTTAGCGGGCTGGGCGTAGAGGGAAGCCAAGCTCACCGCCGTCACCAGGGGATCCGCCCCTAGGGTCATCCCGGCAACGGCGGCGGTTTCGGGAGGCAACAGCCGATGGAGCAAGGATCCCACCAGGTAGGCCCCCTGGGGGTGGAGGGTGACGGGCTTGCAGTTGATGTAGTAGGAGCTCTGCTGCCCAGAGGTGAGAGTAAAAGATCCCTCGCGGTAGGCCAGTTGCGCCAGCAAATAGAGCAATTTCTCCCGCGCCTCAGCTGGGGAGAGCTTTAAGGGGGAACACTCCAGTAACAACACGGCAGGGCTCCAAGTGGGTTTACTCCCAAGGGGTGGGGTGCCAGGCAGGACAACAATTTCCGCTGCACCCGTTGCAACAATAGCTGAAGACGATAGCCCAAGGAAGAAGGCCAATCCAATTTGGGAGGGCAGGTCTTTTAGCAACGGAAGGAAAGGAGTAGAGTAGAACAGCAGAGTCTCTAAACCACGAGGATCCCATGACACGAGGCTTTGGACCCTTTGGCAAAATTCAGGAAGCCCTCAAGAAAGCCCAAGAGGTGCGCGACGGCGCCCAAAGACTACAAAAAGAGCTAGAAGAAATGGAGATTGTTGGCGAAGCTGGCAATGGGTTGGTGAAGGTAACGGTCAACGGCAACCAGGAGCCCCTCAAGGTGTCCCTGGATCCCCAGGTCCTCCAGGAGCCGGTGGATGTGGTGGAGGACTTGCTGCTCACGGCAATGGTGAATGCCTATACCCAGTCTGCTGAGACGATGCGCAAGCGCATGGAGGAACTGACAGCGAATATCAGCCTGCCAGGGTTGGGGTTGGGCTGATACTGGCCAGCCTGGCTTTCTATGTACACTCGCCCTTTGGCTCGCCTCATCGAGGAGCTGCAGCGCCTGCCCGGAATTGGCTCCAAAACAGCTCAGCGGCTGGCCTTGCACTTGCTCAACCGGCCCGCTGGCGAGGTCGAGGCCCTGGCCCAAGCCCTGCTGGAAGCCAAACAAACCGTTAAGCACTGCTCTTTGTGCTTCAACTGGTCGGCGGAGGATCCCTGTGAGATCTGCCGTTCGCCCCAGCGGGATCGCCTGCTCTGGTGCGTGGTGGCCGATGTCAGGGATCTCATTGCTGTGGAGCGAACGCGCGAGTTTAAGGGTCTCTACCACGTGTTGGGGGGCCTTATCTCGCCCATCAACGGGATCGGGGCTGAGCAGTTGCGCATCCGCGAACTGGTGGCACGGGTGGCTCGGGAAAAGCCCCAGGAGCTTATCTTTGCCCTCAGCCCCAGTGTGGAGGGGGAGGTCACTATGCACGTGGTTAAAGATTACCTTAGGCCGATTGCCCCCAACCTGCGCCTGACTCGTCTAGCCTTCGGCCTGCCCATGGGATCCGAGTTGGAGTATGCCGATGAAGTGACCCTGGCCCGGGCCTTAGAGGCACGGCAGGAGCTGTAGCAGCAGGCTGGCGGGAACGGTTAACCTGCCGCTGGTCTTAGAGGGGTTCCCCAACCATGAGCAAAGAGCAGGTGAGGCGTTCCAGGAGGCGGGTGGTTGTGTCGCTAAAGGAGAGGCTCCCACTGGGGTGGCGCCGCCGAAAAAAGGGCAACACCACCAGGTCAAACCCTTGCGCCTCTTGCAAGAGGTTTTTGACGACATCGTCGCTGGCCAAGACCTTTACCTGGACGGGGTAGCCCACGTCTGGCTGTTGGGCCAGAGACAAAAGCTGCGCCTCCAGCCACTGGCGATCGCTTTCGGGGGTACCGCCTGGGCAGATGTGGAGCAAGGTGATCTCCCCCTGGTTGGCGGCAGCCAAGATCTGGGCTAGGCGCACCGCCTGGGCTGACTGCGAGCGAAAGTTTTCCAGCGCCACCAGGATCCGCCGCAGCTTGTGAGGGGGCTGGAGCAAGCGCGCCACGGCAACGGGGCAGTGAGCGGCCCAGAGGACACTATTGATGACACTGCCGAAGAGGCGGGCCCGCAAGCGGGTGGGATCGCTCCAGCCCATGACAATGAGGCTGGCGTTCTGCTCACGGCTGGCGTGGCTGATCCCTTGGGCAACGTGGCTGTCAATGCGGCTGAGGGGGGTAACTTCTACTCCCCAGGCCTGACAAAACTCCACTGCCCGCCGCAGCAGATCCTCGCCGCGCTCCAAGGAGTCCTGCAGCAAGGGGGAGTCCATGTGCAGGTGGCCGGTCGCCACCGTGAGGGGAACCACCCGCCCGCCCTCGTGCTTGGCCAGGAGGCAGGCCATCTCCAGGAGGTTTTCCTCGGTTTCGGGATTGGCCAGGGGCACCACGACCACGTAGGGCTGGGGAGGCGGCGTTACAGAGACCCCTGCCCCAGACGGAAGCCGGCTCTGTTCCTCCTCCCTAGCCATCTGCGTAGCCGCCCGAGTGGTCAAAATTGGACCCAGCGTGGCTGTAACCAGCATTAGCACCACCACGCTGTTGAGCACCTCCGCCTTGAGTAGCCCCACGCGGTACCCCACTAGAGCGGCCGCCAGGGTGGCGGCTACCTGGGGCAGGGAGAGTGACCACATCATTAGCTTTTGCGCCGGGGTGTAGTGGTAGAGCCACTGACAGAGTTGGGCGGCAGCGTATTTGCTCAGGCTTAGCCCCAGCAAGATGCTCAGCATCAGCCAAAGGGAGCTGAGGGTTTGCAGAAAGGCGCGTAGATCAAGCAACAGCCCTATATCCACAAAGAAGACGGGGATGAACAAGATGCTGCCGACAAAGACAATCTTTTCTTTGACAGAGCCCTCCCGCAGCACATCGTTCACGGCTAGCCCCGCCAAGAAGGCGCCGATGATCTTCTCTACCCCAATCCACTGCGCCCCCAGAGCCGCCACAAACAGAGCCAGCAGCACAAACAAAAATTGGTTGCCCTCTTCGCTGCCGGTTACGCGAAAGAACCGCTGCCCCAGCCAGTCCACCCCAAACAGCACCGCAGCCGCATACAGCAGCAGGGATCCCAGCAGCCGCACCAAGCTCCAGAGGGAAAACTCACCGCCGTGGATGCCGACACAGACTGCCAAGACCAGCAGCGAGGCAATGTCGGTAAAGATGGTGCCGCCAATGGTGACCAGCACCGCCTCATTTCTCACCAGGCCATAGCGGCTGACGATGGGGTAGCCCAGGGGGGTGTGGGAGGCAAACAGGGATCCCAATAGAATGGCCGCATTCCAGCCAAAGCCAAATAGCCGCCCAATGGCAGTGCCCACAGTTAGGGGGATGGCAAAGGTCAACACGCCAAAGGTGGCGGAGCGGTTGCGGGTCTGCCGAAATTGCTCCAGGTCAATCTCCAGCCCGGCCACAAACAGCAGGTAGACCACGCCAATATCCGAGAGCAACTGCACCGTCGGCAGCTCTGAGCTCAGCAGGTTCAGTCCCTGCGGCCCTAGGGCGATCCCTGCCGCCAAAAGGCCCACCAACCCCGGTAGGCGCAGCCGCTCAAAGAGCAGCGGCACCACTAGGATCACCCCCAGCAGTAGAACAAACGAGAGGATAGGCTCCTCTTGCAAAAGTGAGCGTATGGCCTCCATTGGCCAGGCCCTCGAGTGGACACTTTCCTGATTATGGAAGCAACCTGCCCAAATAGCCGCAAGCAGCCCCCCGGCTTGGTCAACCCTCCTCTGGCCAGGAAGGGGCTTGCCAACGGATCCCACCCCTTCTCGGGACTCTCCTAAAGGTGCTCTCAGCAAACCTTAGCTACTGGGGGGCCCCTCCTGGACTTGCAGCGTCAGGGCCAGGATCCAGACACCCCCGCGAAAGAAAGTAGGGTACTCTACAACCACGCGGTGGGACATCCCGTGGCTGCTCGTGGAGGGACTCCAGGATCTCTGTTACAGAAACTGATGGCTTTCCGGCTGCAGCACCACCTCATTGGGCACGGCATTGGCGGGCAGCGTGAGGACAAAGTGAATGGCCTCGGCAGCCGTGGTGGGGCTGAGCATTTTATCCCTTTGCACCTTGAGGCTGATGGGATCCCAGAAGGGTGAGTCGATGCCGCCAAAGTAAAACAGGGTAAAGCGCACCCCAAAGCGCTTTAGCTCATCGGCCATGCATTTGCTAAAGCCGACCACGCCAAATTTGGCAGCACAGTAAGCTGCAGCCATGGCCATAGGGTGACGGCCCAAAATGCCGGGGAAGTTGAGGATGTGGCCGGATTTTTGCTCCCGCATGGCATTGGCTGCCAGTTGGCTGGTGTAGAAGCTGCCCTTGAGGTTAACCGCCAGCATCCGCTCCAGCTCGGCAGGGGTAATTTGCGGGGCAGGCTTGAGGATCCCGGCTCCTGCCAGGTTGATCAACACGTCGATCCGCCCGTGCCTTTGTAGGGTTTGGTTGACAAGGGCCTCCACCTGGGCATAGTCCGTCACATCGGCAGGGATCCCCAGCCCGGAGGCAGCCCCCAGGGACACCGCTTTCTCTGCCAGCGCGCGCAAGGGATCCTCCCGCCGTGCCGCCAGCACCAGATGGGCTCCGGCCTGGGCCAACATAGGCACCAGGGCGCTGCCAATGCCCCCTGTGGCCCCTGTAATGAGAACAACTGCCTGGGACAATGAGGAAGACACGTTACGTTTTTTAAACTCTTCCTCTCATCATACCCAGGGAGTGGCCTTGAGGGGCGATCCAGAGAGTTAAACGCGACGCAGCCGCAGTCGTTGCACCCATTCTTCCCCGAAGCGCAGCCAGTCTGCCATTTTTTCTGGACTCACCCGTTGCTCGTCCCGCCAAACAATAAGCTGCGGCCCGGATCCCTCAGCGCAACAAGGAGGATGCTGCTCCAAGAAGCTAAGAAATCTAGGATGGAAGCGCAGGCGAATCTTGGCCTCATCTTCTCCGCGCAAAAGGTAGCTGCGGGAAAACTTAGGGTGGCCCTCGAAGTTGATATCTTGCATGCCAAAGGCTTTGGCAATGTCATGAAACAGGGGAATATTCGGATGTAGCCGAAAATGAGGTAGCCGTAGATCTTCGCAATAGGCCCAGAAAACAGACTGGCGATGAGTGCTGCGACTCTTGCCGCTACCGCGGGTGTACTTATAGTCAAAGGCACCGATCTCAGTTCCATCGATTAGCCGCTTGGACATTGAGTTGTAGAAACGTCGAGCGTAGCCTCGTTCAAATAGTTCAAAGCCTGCCTGAAGCAAGCGGGAGCGGATCCCTTCGGGTAGCTCCGCTGAAAACGACATGCCCAGGCTCCTGGCCACCTGCTCCAAAGCTTCCCGACGCTTCTTCTCTAGATAGGCGGCAAGCGCCAGAAGGCCGATAACAAAAACCAAGAACAGACCAAAAATAAGCCATTCCATTCCAAACCCTCCCTCCAACCTCTAGACTTCGGCCCCAGAATACCAAAAAAAGGGATCCCTCCAGCAAAGGAAGGGATCCCGTTCAAAAGCCGTGGCCAAGAACTAATGCTTCAAATGAGAACCTCGATCAGGCGTCGAAATAGAGCGCGAACTCGTAGGGGTGAGGCCGCAGGTTGATGGGGTTGATCTCGTTGTCAATCTTGTACTCGATGTAGGTTTCGATGAGATCCTCAGTAAAGACACCTCCCTCCAGTAGGAAGTCGTGATCCTTCTGCAGGTTTTCCAAAGCATCCAGCAGGGATCCGGGCGTGGAGGGGATCTTGGCCAGCTCGTCCGGCTCCAGATCGTAGATATCTTTGTCAAGGGGCTCGCCGGGATGGATCTTGTTCTTGATCCCGTCCAGCCCCGCCATCAACATGGCCGAGAAGGCAATGTAGGGGTTGCAGGTGGCATCGGGGCAGCGGAACTCCAGCCGCTTGGCCTTGGGATTTTTGCCTGTAACTGGAATGCGAATGGCTGCGGAGCGGTTGCCCTGCGAGTAGGCCAAGTTGACCGGCGCCTCAAACCCAGGCACTAGGCGCTTGTAGGAGTTGGTGGTGGGGTTGGTAAAGGCTAGGATGGCTGGGGCATGCTTGAGCAGGCCGCCAATGTAGTAGAGAGCCGTTTCGCTGAGATCGGCGTAGTTGCCTTCTTGGTAAAACAAGGGCTGGCCGTCTTTCCAGAGGGACTGGTGCGTGTGCATGCCGCTGCCGTTGTCATTGAAGAGGGGCTTGGGCATGAACGTCACCGTCTTGCCGTGCTTGCGGGCCACGTTCCGGATCACGTACTTGTAAATCATCATGTAGTCGGCAGCCGTGATTAGATCGGCAAAGCGGTAGCCCAGCTCCCCTTGCCCGCCAGTGGCCACCTCGTGGTGGTGCTTCTCGATAGGCACCCCCAGCTTGGCCATTGTCAACAGCATCTCGGTACGAAGATCCTGGTGGGCATCGGTGGGCGGCACAGGGAAATAGCCCTCTTTGTAGCGCGGCTTGTAGCCCAGGTTGCCCCCTTTTTCCTCCCGGCCCGAGTTCCAGCGGCCCTCGATGGAATCGACAAAGTAGTAGCCGGCGTTTTGGGTCTGGTCAAACCGTACATCTTCAAAGATGAAAAACTCTGCTTCAGGCCCGAAGTAAGCCGTATCGGCAATGCCGGTAGACTGCAGATAGGCCACAGCCCGCGCTGCTAGGCTCCGCGGACAACGGCTGTAGGGCTGGCCGGTGCGCGGTTCAATAATGTTACAGATAAGGCTGAGGGTGGGCACTTGAAAAAACGGGTCGATCCAGGCTGTTTTGGGATCCGGCACCATGTACATGTCCGACTCGTTGATGGATTTCCAGCCTCGGATGCTGGATCCATCAAAAGGCAGCCCTTCGCTAAAAACTTCTTCCGTCAGCATCGAAGAGTGGACGGAGATATGCTGCCAGGTGCCAAAGAGATCCACAAACTTGAGATCCACCATCTGGACATTGTTGTCCTGGATCATCTGGAGCACTTCTTGGGGGGTGGATGCCATCGCTCTCTCCTAACTTGGGTTGCCGTTGAGACTAGGGGTGGGATCCCAGCCGATGATCCCCATGCTTTGACCCAGACAGGCCAAAAGCGCTCACCCATCCTAGAAAGGCCGACACCAGTTTTTTGTATTTTCTGATACGAAACTGGCCTGCCTCCGGCCTTCTCTCCACTAAATGGAACCCCTGCGGTAAGGCTACTTGCAAGGGGAAGAGGCCTAGGCCAACTGGCAAGCTACACCGGTGTTCCTGGACAGGCCAATGCCCTGGCCGAGAGCGAAAATAGGACTGGGAGCCCCAACCTCGCTGAGGTTGCGGAGTCGTGTTAGGCTAAAGCGTAGTCATTATGAGTTTGACTTAGAGAGCTGCAGAAGGGGAGAGAGAGGATGACGGAGCAAAGTCAGGTTGAGAATGTGGTCATTATTGGCTCTGGGCCCGCTGGCTTGACCGCGGCCATCTATGCCGGCCGGGCCAAGCTGAAGCCAGTTGTGTTCGAGGGGTTTCAGATGGGGGGGATCCCGGGTGGGCAACTGATGACCACCACCGAGGTGGAAAACTTTCCGGGCTTTCCCGAGGGCATCAGCGGCCCCCAGCTGATGAAAAACATGCGCGCTCAAGCGCAGCGGTGGGGGGCAAAGCTCTACCCCGAGGATGTTACCTTTGTGGATCTCAGCCAGCGGCCTTTCGTGGTCCGCTCTGATGAGCGAGAAGTGCGCACCCACAGCCTAATCATCGCCACCGGGGCCACGGCCAAGCGCCTACACCTGCCCGGAGAGGAGATCTACTGGAACCGCGGCATGTCCGCCTGTGCTGTCTGCGATGGGGCCATGCCCATGTTCAGGGGGGTGGAGCTGGTGGTCATTGGCGGCGGCGACACCGCCTGCGAGGAAGCTACCTATTTGACCAAGTTTGGATCCCATGTCCACATGCTGGTGCGCAGTGGCAAAATGCGGGCCAGCAAGGCCATGCAAGACCGAGTCCTCAACCACCCCAAGATTACCGTGCACTGGTACACGGAGGCGGTGGAAGTCCTGGGTGACGGCCAGCGCCTGACGGGGGTGAAGGTGCGCAACAACCAGACGGGCGAGATCCGGGAGATGGCAGTAGGGGGGGTATTTTACGCCATCGGCCACAAACCCAACACCGACCTGTTCAAAGGGCAACTGGAACTGGATGAAGTGGGCTATATTGTCACCCGCCCCGGATCGGTAGCCACCAGCGTAGAGGGGGTATTTGCCGCTGGGGATGTGCAGGATCACGAGTTTCGCCAGGCCATCACCGCGGCGGGCAGCGGCTGTATGGCGGCCATGCTGGCGGAGCGCTGGCTCTCGGAACACGGCTTAGCCCAAGAGTATCACGTCGTCCCTCAGAGCCATCCTGAGCCCAGCCCTGCCACGGCTCCTCCCGAGGCGGAGTTGCCCGGGGAAGCTGCGGTGGCGGAGAACGGCCACGAGGATCTGGATTTCAGTAAGACCTGCCATGAAGGGAGCTATGCCCTGCGGCGGCTCTACCACGAAAGCGATCGCCTGCTGATGGTCAAGTACACCGCTCCCACCTGTGCCCCTTGTCATGCCCTCAGGCCGATCTTGAACAAAGTCATCGAAGAGTTTGCCGACAAGCTGCACGTGGTGGAGATCGACATCGAGAAGGATCCGGAGATTGCTGAAGCCGGCGGGGTCACCTGCACGCCGACGGTGCAGTTTTTTAAAAACAAGGAGCTGGTGGCGCAGGTGGTGGGCGTTAAGCCCAAATCCTACTATCGGGAGGTGATCCAGGCCAATTTGTCTGAACCAAAATGAGGGAGTCTAGATCCGGCTAGTCGGCAAAGGCGCTGTGGTAGGCAACCTGCAGGGCTGCTAAAGAAACCGACAACAGGGGATCCCCTTCTGCAGTTGTCAAGAGCAAAGGATCGGCAGGGGATCCCACCTGTCCTAGCAGTTGCCACTGGCCGGGGAGCTGGGACTCTATGTAGGCTTCCCAAGGAGAGCGCTGGGCTGGAGCGACAGAAACGAGGATGCGGCTGGATCCCTCGCCAAACAGGGCCTGATCCCAGCGCAGGGATCCGGGAGCCAGAGAGACGCTGGCGCCGCGGCCCCCGCTGAGGCAGGCTTCCGCCAGAGCCACGGCCAGTCCTCCCTCGCTGCAGTCGTGGGCGGAGCGCACCCACCCCTGCCGGATGCCGTGGCGGCAGGCCCTTTGCACGCGCTTTTCCAGTTCCAGATCCACGGGGGCAGGCCGACCTGTGACCGTGTTGTAGATTGCCGCCAAATACTCGCTGCCGCCCAGACTGGTAACAGCCTGGGCTCCCAAGAGGTAGATGAGATCCCCTTCCTGCTGCCACCCCTGGCCACAGACCAACTTCAAGTCTGGAAGGAGACCGACCATGCCGATAACGGGGGTCGGGTAGATGGCCTGGGATCCCTTCTCGTTGTAGAGGGAAACGTTCCCCCCTGTTACCGGTGTCCCTAGGGCACGGCAGGCCTCCCCAATCCCCCGACAGGCCAGGGCCAACTGCCAGTACACCACGGGGTTTTCCGGGTTGCCGAAGTTGAGGTTGTCGGTTACAGCCAAGGGCTCCGCCCCCACGCAGGAGAGGTTGCGGGCGGCTTCGGCCACCGCGGCTTTGGCCCCCTCGTAGGGATCCAAATATACCCAGCGGCCATTGCCATCGAGGGTGGCAGCAATGGCCTTGCGGGCAGCCTGCAGGGGGGGCACCTCGCCCACGCCAAACTTTTGCGAGCGGATGCGGATAACCGCTGCATCTCCCTGCCCCGGCCAAAGGACAGTGTTGTTTTGCACCTGGTGGTCATATTGGCGATAGATCCAGGCTTTGCTGGCCAGGGTGGGGCGGGCCAAAAGCCGCAGCAGCACCTCTTGCCACGTCAGGGTCGCCTGATCGAGGTGGATCCCTTCGCGACTGCAAGGGGGTAGGGTGGCGGGATCCCACTGCCACGCTGCCTGGACGTACTCCGGTGGCTCTGGCAGCAGCGGGCGGACGTAGACGGGGGTCTCTTCGGCCAAGGCCCGCGCCGGCACTTGCACCACGCAGGATCCGCGGTGCCAGATCTCCACCAGCGGCTCGGCAATGACTTCTCCGGCCACGCTGGCCTGCAGGCCCCAGCGGTGGAAGATCTCCATCACCTCCGCCTCGCGACCTTTTTGCACCACCAGCAGCATCCGCTCCTGGGACTCCGAAAGCAGGTACTCCCAGGCGGCCATGCCGCTTTCCCGCGCCGGCACCCGGTCGAGATCAAAGCGGATCCCTACGCCGCCTTTGGCGGCCATCTCCGCCGTGGAGCAGGTGATCCCGGCCGCTCCCATGTCCTGGGCGGCCACCACGGCTCCCGTGGCAAAGGCCTCCAGGCAGGCCTCGATGAGACATTTGCCCAGAAAGGGATCCCCCACCTGCACCGCCGGCCGATCCTGCTGGGAGTCCTCCTTGAGCTCGGCGCTGGCAAAGCTGGCCCCGCGGATCCCGTCCCGCCCCGTAGGGGCGCCCACGTACAAGACCGGATTCCCCACCCCCCGAGCTGCCGATTTCACCACCGCCGGCGTCTCCAGCAGCCCCAGAGCCATGACGTTGACCAGGGGGTTGCCACTGTAGCAGGGATCCACGGCCACTTCCCCCCCCACCGTGGGCACCCCCACGCAGTTGCCGTAGTGGGCGATCCCCTCCACCACCCTGGCCATGAGGCGGCGGTTGCGGGGATCCGTCAGCGGCCCAAAGCGCAGGGAGTTGAGCAGGGCAATGGGACGGGCGCCCAGGGTAAAGATATCGCGCAGGATGCCTCCCACGCCGGTGGCCGCTCCCTGGAAGGGCTCAACCGCTGAAGGATGGTTGTGGGATTCAATCTTAAAGGCCAGCCAGTCCCCATCCCCCAAATCCACGACGCCGGCATTTTCCCCCGGCCCCACCACCACCCGCTCGCCTGTGGTGGGAAAGTTTTTCAGCAGAGGGCGAGAGTTCTTGTAGCAGCAGTGCTCCGACCACATCACCCCAAACATGGCCAGCTCGGTGGGGTTGGGATCCCGGCCCAGTTGCTGCTGGATCTGGTGATATTCCTGGGGGGAGAGGCCGTGGAGCGTCAGCTCTTCAGGAGTAGGGGGCATAGGCACCAAGGTTAGGTCAACAAAGCCGGCCCCAAAAGGCGGGCCTGGCGTTCTTCCAGTATGCGACGCAGGCGGGGCCACTGCTGCAGCTGTGGGTCTTGGGCAATGAGCTGCTCTGCTGCCTGACGGGCCAACTGCAGCACCTCTTGGTCATCCATGAGGCTGGCCAGAGCAAAATCGGGCAGCCCCGACTGGCGGGTGCCCATCACCTCCCCAGGGCCGCGGAAGCGCAGATCCATCTCGGCAATGAAAAAGCCATCGTGGGACTGCTCCAGGACTTTTAGCCGGCGCAGGGCCTCTTCGCTTTGGGATCCCGTCATTAAAATGCAGTAGGCCTGGTCGGATCCCCGCCCCACCCGCCCCCGCAGTTGGTGGAGCTGGGAGAGGCCAAAGCGCTCGGCATGCTCCACCAGCATCACCGAGGCGTTGGGCACATCCACCCCCACCTCGACCACCGTGGTGGAAACCAAGATATCCAGCTCCCGCCGGCGGAAAGCTTCTATGACGGCGTCCTTCTCGCTGCTAGTTAGGCGCCCGTGCAGCAGGCCCACCCGGAACTGGGGGAAGACCTTCTCCTGCAGACGCTGGTGCTCTTCAATGGCGGACTTGAGATCCAGCTTCTCGGACTCTTCAATCAAAGGCAGCACCACGTAGGCCTGCCGCCCCTGGGCAATCTCCCGCTCCATCAGCCGCACCACCTGCAGGCGATCCCCCGGTCGAGCCACCACCGTGTGCACCGGCTTGCGCCCCGGGGGCAACTCGTCAATTTGGGTAACATCCAGATCCCCGTGCAGGGCCAGGGTAAGGGTGCGGGGGATGGGGGTGGCCGTCATGGTCAGGACATCGGGGTGATCCCCTTTCTGTTGCAGGGCAGCCCGCTGTTCGACGCCAAAGCGGTGCTGCTCGTCGATAACCACCAAGCCCAGGTTGCGAAACTGCACCGCCGGCTGGATGAGGGCATGGGTGCCAACCACTAGGGGCAGCTCCCCGGTCTGCAACTGCCGCAGGATCTCGCGCCGCTTGGCGGGGGGTGTGGAGCCGGTCAAGAGTTCCACAGGCACTTGCAGTTGGCTGAGCCACTCCACCAGCTTGCGGTAGTGCTGCTCGGCCAAGACCTCCGTGGGAGCCATGAGGGCCGTCTGCCAGCCCGACTGGATGGCCGCCAGCAAAGCCGCCACCGCCACCACAGTTTTGCCGGATCCCACATCCCCCTGCAGCAGGCGGTTCATGGGCAAGGGATCCCGCAGATCCGCCAGGATCTCGTCGATGGCCCGCTGCTGGGCAGCGGTCAGCTGGAAGGGCAGGATTTGGTAGAAGCGGTCCAAGAGCTCTCCTCTAGCTGGCTGGTAGCGGGGGACAGCCTGGGCCTGGGCGCGGTAGCGCTGCCGCCGCTGCAAGAGGCTAAGTTGCAGGTAGAAAAACTCGTCGAACACCAGCCGCCGCCGGGCCTGGGCCAGCAGCTCTTGCGTCTTGGGAAAGTGGATCTGCTGCAGGGCAAGGGGCAAGTCCAACAGCTGCAACTGCCGCTTCAGGGGCTCCGGCAAGGGATCCTCCACCAAGGCGGCTGCCGGCAGGGCAAGCTGGACGGCTTTGCGCACCAAATCGGCGGGGATCCCTTCTGAGAGGGGGTAAACGGGTAGGATCTTGCCCAACCTCTCCAGATCCTCGCCCTCTCCCCCCAGCACCTCCAGTTGCGGGTTCTCCAGTGTCAAGCCCAAGCGGCCCTTTTTCACCAGACCGCTGGCCGCCACCACTGCCCCCTTGGGGTATTGCCGCTCCAGGGCCGCCTGCCAACTGCGCTGGGCAAATTGCCGCCCGCTGTAGAAGCGGCTGAGGGTGACTACGCCGCTTTTGTCGGCAAGCTTGAGGTTGAAGATGGTCAGCAAGGGGTTTTTGGGGCTGGTAAAGCAACTGCAGCTTTTCACCGTCCCCACCAGGGTAACCGTCTCCCCCACCTTGGCCTGGCGGATGAGCACGCGGCGGGAATAGTCCAGGTGATCCCGGGGGAAGTAGTAGAGGGCATCGCGCACAGTGTGCAGGCCCAGTTGCGCCAGTTTCTCCGCCGACTTGGGGCCAATGCCCTTGAGAAATTGCAGCGGCTGCTCCAAGCTAAGGCCCTTAGGCAGGGGCAAAGCAGGGCTAGGGGGGGCAGAGTGGGCTTGTTCTTGCTGGCGACGCAGCCGTTCCAGCCAGCGGCGGGTTTCCGCCACCAGGTGCTGCCGCTCCGCCAGCTCTAGCTGGGGGTAGAGGCGATAGCGGGATCCCAGTTCTTTCCACCGCCGTCGCGCTTCCCCATCCAAGATCCAGCCAGCGGGGGGATCCTGGCCAAACACGCTCTGCAAAAATTGGGAGAAGGTCTGCTCTCGCCCCCGCAGGTCGGTAAACCCCACCTCCGCTTCCAGAGAAAGGGCGCGCTGAACCCGCTGTAGATCCACCTGGCTCAAGTTGCTTCTGGGTTGGCTGCCGGTAGTATCCTTTATCCAACTTTAGCCAATGGCAAAGCGTCCTAGGCGCAGCCCCTGAGCCTCAACTCAAAAGGGCCTGCTCTATAGGACAGGCCCCCGGATCCAGAGCAACCTTATTCTTCCAGATGGAAACTAGCTGCGGGCCAGGGCGGATCCCAGCAGCACGGCCATCACTGCTGGCACCAGGGCAATGGCCAGGATGGTGAAAACTTGCGCGTCGGTCATAATCAACTCCTAAAACAAACCCAGTGCTGTAAACCTGCCCCTCACTTTACCCCGGCTGGTGACCAGACCTGGGGCCCAAAAACATTCTTTACAAAGCGGCCTTTGGTTCTGCGCTTAGCCGCTGCGGGATCCCCTGGCCTGTGTTACGATGTTGCTTTGCAACGCTGTTGCGACCGCAGGGTAATTCTGGCCTTTTCTTCTTTGCAACGTTTGCTCTTGGCGTCACCATGGTAGCCGCCCCCCACAGCCTAACCACTCCCCGGGACAACCTGGCCATTTTGGCCGAAACGGATCCCATCGTTTACCGCCTCATCCAGCAAGAGCTTCAGCGCCAGCGGGATCACCTGGAGATGATTGCCAGCGAGAACTTCACCTCGCCGGCCGTCCTGGCGGCGCAGGGCTCGGTGCTTACCAACAAGTATGCGGAGGGGCTACCCGGCAAGCGCTACTACGGCGGCTGCGAATTTATCGACGAGATCGAACAACTGGCCATTGACCGGGCCAAGCAACTGTTTGGGGCAGCCCACGCCAATGTCCAGCCCCACTCCGGCGCCCAGGCCAATTTCGCGGTTTTCTTGGCTCTGCTGCAGCCAGGAGACACGATCATGGGCATGGATCTGGCCCACGGCGGCCACCTCACCCATGGCTCGCCGGTGAATGTCTCCGGCAAGTGGTTCCGCGTGGTGCACTATGGCGTGGATCCGCAGACGGAGCGGATTGATTTTGACCAGGTGCGGGATCTGGCCCTGCAGCACCGGCCTAAGCTGATTATCTGCGGCTACTCCGCCTACCCGCGGACAATTGATTTTGCTGCCTTCCGTGCCATTGCCGACGAGGTGGGGGCCTATCTGATGGCAGACATTGCCCACATCGCCGGCCTGGTGGCCACTGGACACCACCCCAACCCCGTGCCCCTCTGCGATGTGGTAACCACCACCACCCACAAGACGCTGCGGGGGCCGCGCGGGGGGCTGATTCTCACCCGCGACCCGGAATTGGGCAAAAAGCTGGATAAGGCGGTATTCCCCGGCAGCCAAGGGGGGCCTTTGGAGCATGTCATTGCCGGCAAGGCGGTGGCCTTTGGAGAAGCCCTGCAGCCCAGCTTTGCCCAGTACTCCGCCCAGGTCATTGCCAATGCCCAGGCCCTGGCGGCAACGCTGCAGCGGCGGGGCATCCGGCTGGTTTCAGGGGGCACCGACAACCACCTGGTGTTGCTGGATCTGCGCTCGGTCTCGGCAGTGCTGGAGAAAAACGGGGCTGCTGATCCAGTGATGACGGGCAAGCGGGCGGATCGCCTGATGGAAGAGATCCACATTACCGCCAACAAAAACACCATCCCCTTTGACCCGCAGCCGCCCTCTGTGGCCAGCGGCCTGCGCCTGGGATCCCCGGCCTTGACCACCCGCGGTCTGGGTGCGGCAGAATTTGAGGAAATTGGGGAAATTATTGCCGATTGCCTGTTTCAACCGGAGGATCCAGGCGTGCTCGAAGCCTGTCGCCGGCGAGTCGCCGAGCTCTGCCGCCGTTTTCCGCTCTACCCCCACTTGGGATAACCCCCCTCCTCGCTACGGCTTGCCATGCCTTACTTGGTTGCCTTTTTGGCTGCTGCCTGTGTGGTTCTCTGGGCAACCCCGGTGGTGAAGGCGGTTGGAATCCGCAGCGGCCAGTTGGATTTTCCTGACGAGCGCAAGATCCACCGGCAGCCGATGGTGCGCCTAGGGGGGGTCTCTATCTTTTTTGGCAACCTAGTGGCGCTGCTCTTGCTCTGGGGAGCTGGAGCCTTCGCCGGCTTGTCCACCGAGCAGGAGTACGAGATCTGGGGGGTAACCATTGGCGGCGTTTTGTTTTTTTTGATTGGCCTGGCGGATGATCTGTTTCAGTTGTCGCCCTTTTCCCGCCTAGCGATGCAGTTTGGGGTGGCTGCCGCCGCCTGGGGAGTAGGGGTGCGCATTGAGTTCATCAACCTGCCGCGCCTTGGCCTCTGGCCCTTCCCGGTGTGGCTGAGCCTGCTAGTTACCCTGCTATGGCTGGTGGGGATGGCCAACGCCATCAACTTCATGGATGGCCTGGATGGCTTGGCGGCAGGCGTGTCGGGGATCGCAGCAGTCGTGATGCTGATGGTAACGCTGCTGCTGGATCGGCCGGCGGCGGCGATGCTGGCGGCAGCCTTGGCGGGGGCCTGTCTGGGCTTTTTGCGCTACAACTTCAACCCGGCCCAGATCTTCATGGGAGATGGGGGAGCCTACTTTTTGGGCTTTACCCTAGCTGGGATCGGGGTCATTGGGGTGGCCAAGGGGGTGACCACGCTGGCGGTAGCCCTGCCGTTTTTTATCCTAGCCGTGCCGATCCTGGATATGTCTGCCGTCATCCTCAAGCGGCTGGCCAGGGGCAGGTCCCCCTTTCATCCCGACAAGGGCCACTTGCACCATCGCCTGCTCAAAGCCGGCCTGTCGCAGCGGCATTCAGTACTCTTGATCTACGCCATGACCCTCTGGGGGGGATCCCTGGCCTTGGCCTTGGCCGGCCTGCCGGCAGGGGGCACCTACCTGGGCGGCGCCTCGCTGCTGTTGGCGGGAGTAAGCTGGGGGGCCTGGCAACGCCACCGTCAGCGGCAACGGTCTTTGGCTGCTGAAGATACCGAGCTTCAAGCAGCAGATTCAGTGAACTCAAAAAAGGATTAAGCCTGGGTTGTTCCCAGCCGCCCGCCTGCCTAGACTGGAAGGGATCTCCTCTGCCGCCTTGATGATGCGTCCTACACCGGAGCTGGCGGCCCTTTTGCGCCGCACCGCCGATCGCTTGCAGGCCCAGCACTGGGGCTTTTGGGATCGCGAGTACTGCTGGCGGGATAGTACCCGCTGCAATTGCGGCCTGCTGGTGCGAGAAGCCCTGGGCTGGAATCAGCAGCAGCTTAGCCTGCACATCCACCGCGGCACCTGGCGCACCATTGCCCAAACGGCCTACCGCACTGCCAGGGATCCCTGGGAAGCCCAGTGCAAGACCACAGGCCTGCGGCTGGGATACGTGTTTGAAAAAATGGCAGAGCTGGGGTTTGACCGGCCAGAGGACTTTGCCGCCCTGGAAGAGCTCAGCGATCCCGTCATCCGGGCCCGCCTAGCCGCAAAAGGAGTGGAGCCGCTGCGGCAGGACCACGCCCTCCATGTGGCCCTCTACATGCGGGAGCTGGCCGACTGGATTGAGGAGCAACTGCAGGCGCAAGCTCAGCTCAGCCACCTGACTCAACCGCTGCCCAAAGCCAAAGCACCAGAGGTAACCGTCCGTCAGCCGCTGCGCCAGCGGTGAGGTTGCCTACGCCGTTGCCCTGCTATCTGCAGCCCAAGATTAGGGGTGTAGGATCTCAAATAGCTGGGGTGTGGAACCGCGTATCCAGACCTGACTTCCTGCCCACAGGGATCTAGCTGGTTGGGAGTGTGGCCGGCGGATCCCTCAGTTGGATTCTTCCACCATCACCACATGGGTGGGGATCTCAGGGGGCAGGAGCTTGCGGCCTGACAAGAAAGCCAGCTCAATTAGAAAGGCAAACCCTCCCACCTCAGCGCCGCTCTGGGCCACCAACTGAGCGGTGGCGGCAGCAGTGCCCCCGGTGGCGATGACATCATCCACAATCACCACCCGGTCGCCGGGGCGCAGGGCGTGGGCATGGAGTTGCAACTGGTCTTGGCCGTACTCTAGGCTATAGGTTTGGCTAAGCACCGGCGGCGGCAACTTGCCGGGTTTGCGAACCGGGACAAATCCCAACCCCAAATGCTGAGCCAAAGCAGCCCCCAGAATAAACCCCCGCGACTCAATGCCCACCACATAGTCCAGGGATCCCATAGTGGCAGTACCGGCAGCCAACTGTTCAATTGCCGCCCGAAAGCCTGCTGGATCCCGCAGCAGGGGGGTTATGTCGCGAAAGAGGATCCCGGGCTTGGGAAAATCGGGCACTAGGCGAATGAGGGGTCGCAAATCCATGGATTCCCCTGGCTCAGCACTGGCCAGCTCAAAGGCCGCTCCAAGCAACTCATCATAGCCGCTCCAGGTGTCAGCAAATGGGATCCCTTTTGACCGAGCTGGCAGGGCCGGAAAATTTCTATAATTTGGCAAGGCTAGGGGCCGCGGCTTATCTGGTTCTTCTGTTCCTGACTCCGGAGACTTCTCATGCGCTATTACATGGCTATTGACTCCAATCCCTTGGCAAGTTTGCCGCTGGCGCTGTTTGGAGTAGGGAGTGAGTCGGCCTATGTTGACCTGCTCCAGGACAAGCTGATGGTGCGGGTGGGCAACTTGTTCAACGAAACCTTTTCCTTGAGCGAGTTAGGACAAGGGGAGCGCTTCTCCTGGCCCTGGTTCTACGGCCTGGGTGTGCGCACCGACTTCCAGGGGCTGGTGGCCGCGGTAACCAGCACCCAGGGGGTAATTGCCATTCCACTGCTCCAGGAAAAGACCCTCTTCATCCCCTTGCTGGGGCCCCTGGGGCTGCAAGTACCCTGCAAAAAGCTGGTTTTCAGCCTCAAGGATCCGGATACCTTTTTGGCCAACTTCAACCAGGGGCGCCCCAACGGCGGGCCTAAGAATGTGGTTATCGAGTAGCTGGCTATTTGGACGAGGCCAGCCCCCTGGTAACAGGACTGCGCTTGCGGCCCTGGCAGTTGATGGCGCGGCTGGCCGCAGGGGGAGCGCCGGGGGACCTTGTGAAGAGCCCGTCCTGCTTAGGTGAGCAGCGCTGCTCCCCCCTGTCTGCTTCTAGTTGGTTTCCCAACCCCGGCGGTGGAGTCCCCCCAGGCGTAACTTTCCGCCAAGCTGGCGGTAGGTACCCTGTCACCAAAGTTGGCTCTGCGGGGTAGCACCCCCTCCTCAACTCTAAACTAGGGGCAGCCTGGGGCTCCCCCTACCAGGGTTGACACGGCCATCCCGCCAACGCTCGGCCGGTAGCCCTTCTCTAGTCTTGCTCCTCTTCTAGCAGCTCTTCCAGCACCTCGATCCAACGCTCTAGTTCCTCCAACCCTTGCAACACCTCCTCCGGTCTGCTCAAGTCCACCTGGAGCAACTGGGCTGATTCTCCCCAAGTTAAGGATCCGGGCGGGCTAGCTAGCCAATTGAGGTAGCAGGGCAAGAAGGTGCGCGGAGACAGATGATACTGGCGATAGCAGGCCAGGGCCACCAGGCTGGCCAGGCTGGCCTGATGGCTGCTAAAAGGGCGGAGAAACAGCTCCGGCATTCCCACCCAGCGGAACTGGTCTTCCGGCAGCAGCTCCACCGCATCGCCACATAGCTCTTGGCACAGCTTCAGCCACTCTTCGCTGACCCAGTAGGTAGGGCTGGCCTCAGAGGGCGCCAGCAGCGGGGTGTCGCCCCCTGGGATCCCCGAGCGGTAGAGAAGCAGCTCCAGCCGCGCAATCAAGCTCTGGTAAAACACAGCCTGCAGCTGGGCCTCCAGGTGGTAAATCAACAGGGCTTGGGCCAACTGGAGGCTGCTGGAGAGAAAGGTCTCCGGCCCGCTGACGCCATTGCGGAAACGGAGAGGCACCCCCCCTGGTGTGCCTCGCGCCGTCTCAAGCAGGTAGCCTAGCAGCATCTGCTGTAAAAACGCGGTATGCACCCCCACCTCCCAGGAGGGCCGAGTAGCTCCCTGCAACTCCTCTAGCTCCAGCCAAAGTCGGGGCTCCTCAGGCCGGAGCCGCCGGCTGAGGGCTGCAAGGGCTCGCAGTAGGGAGGCAAGGGATTCACCTCCTGGAAGGGGCGTCTCTAGGGGCCAAGGGAAGGAGTCGGTCTCCCCACGGCTTGCTTCCAGTTGGGAGGTAATTTCCGGCAGCCAGGGCTTGGCTTGGGCAGCGCACTCGGGGCAGAACTCCTGCAAAGCAGACCAGACCAGGAAGGTGGCCTCCGCGGCAGTGAGGGGAGGAGCCGCATCTCCCCAAGGGGCATAGAGGTCGCAGGTACGGATGGAACGGCCCAGGGCGCGGCTTTTTAGGCGGTAGTAGCGCTGGAACAGGTCAAAGCGATCGTGGATCCCGTCTAGCAGATGCTCCCAAAAGGTCTGGCCGAGGCCGTGGCGAGCCAGGTACAGATCGGCGGCAGAATCGTAGCCCCGCCACTGGGCCTCCCAGAGGTGGTCGCGGATGAGGATGCTGAGAATAAATCCCCCCAGCTCCGCATGGGCTTCCAGGTGTTGGCCCAACCGCTGGTAGGCCGCCCAGCGGATCTCGGCGCTGGGATGGGTTTGCAGGCTCTGCAGGTGGGTAAGCGTTTCCGCCGACTGGTGTTGCCCCAGGCTCTGGCCAGGGAGGGAGGCGAGGGTGACTTGCCACAACTGCCGCCAGGCCAAGCGTCCAGCCAGGCGCTGCTGGTGGAGCAGGCGCTCCAGAGGCTCCGCCTGTTGATGGCCCCGCTGCTGGAGGAGGCCCCACAAAAACTGGCGAAAGGGGCGCAGCAGCGGCTCGACACAGGCAGCAACCAAAAGATCCAAGCGCTGATCCTTTGACTCAAGTGGCAGCTCGGCTGCAGGTTCGTCGGGGGAAACAGCCGGCAGGGACTGCAGCTCCAGAGGGAAAAACAGCAAGTGGCTCTGCAGGGAGATAGCCCGCTCCAGGTCCCTCCAGTTGGGGACTGCCCCTGTCCAGCCGGAGTCAGCTGGGATCCCTTCCCTGTCCCCGGCGAGGTGGGCCGCCAGAGCTTGCGTCAGCTGCGCCAAGACCTGCAGCGCCTTCCCCAGCTCTGGTGGGCTGAGCTGGGCCACTTGCCCCCGGTAGCGCCGGGCAAACTGCTGCACCTGCTCCTCCAGATCATTCCAGCTTGGGGCACCCTCTTGCCCAGAGCTGGCGAAACGCTCAAAAGGGGGTTCAGCCGTAGGAAAGACCACCAGCACCAGCCTCCTAGAGATGGGGGCATCCCCTCTTTGGCTTGTCAGCTAAGCCAACCCAGCAGCAGCTGAGGATTAGGCCTGCACAAGCCAATGTACTTCCTCCAGGATAGGTGTCGGGAGACAATCATTCGTGGAAAAGCTTTCCAGAGGAGGCGACGCTTTTGTTTGCCCAGGTCACTGCTGCTGCTCTACTGGGACTCAAGGCCGTGCGGGTCACGGTGGAGGTGGACGTTGGCGGTGGCTTGCCGCAGATTACCCTGGTGGGGCTGCCCGACACAGCCGTTCAAGAGGCCAAAGAGCGGGTACGGGCAGCCATCAAGAACTCCGGCTTTGCCCTGCCGCAGCGGCGGATCATCGTCAACTTGGCCCCCGCTGATCTGCGCAAAGAGGGCCCCAGCTTTGATCTGCCCATTGCCATCGGCATTCTGGCAGCCGCAGGGGTAATTGAGCGGGAAGCGCTGGCCAACACCCTGATGCTGGGGGAATTGGCCCTGGATGGCACCCTGCGCCCCGTGGCAGGCGTTTTGCCCATTGCCGCCAGTGCCGCCGAGATGGGGATCCGCCGCCTGGTGGTGCCCCAGGAGAATGCTCCGGAAGGAGCCCTGGTGCAAGGGATGCAGGTGTATGGGTTGCCCTCTTTGGCGGCAGTGGTGGGCTGGCTGCAAAGCCCGCAGGGAGTTGAGCCAGTGCGGATCCAGCCGGAGCAGCTGCTAGCAACTGAAACGGAACCCCTACTGGATTTGGCCGACGTGAAGGGGCAGGAACACGCCCGGCGGGCTCTGGAGATTGCGGCGGCCGGCGGGCACAACCTGCTGCTGGTGGGTAGCCCGGGAGCGGGCAAAACCATGCTGGCGCGGCGTCTGCCCGGCATTTTGCCCCGGCTGCAGTGGGAAGAGATGTTGGAAATTACCCGCATCTACTCGGCAGCGGGCCTGCTGCGGCAAAACCTGCACCTGGGACGCCAGACTCCCCTGATTACGCAGCGGCCCTTTCGGGCTCCCCACCACTCGGCCTCGGCGGTGGCGCTGGTGGGTGGTGGCCCCTACCCCAAGCCTGGTGAGATCTCCCTTGCTCACCACGGTGTCCTGTACTTGGACGAACTGACGGAATTCCGCCGCGAGGTCTTGGAGGTGCTGCGCCAGCCTTTGGAAGACGGCAAGGTTACCATCTCCCGCGCCCGCGTTTCTTTAGAGTTTCCCGCCCAAACCACCCTGGTGGCCTCCACCAACCCCTGTCCCTGCGGCTTCTACGGGGATCCCGTCCAGCCCTGCACCTGTACGCCGCAGCAGCGGGAGCGCTACTGGTCCAAGCTCTCCGGCCCGCTGCTGGATCGCATTGATTTGCAGGTGCGGGTCAACCGCCTCAAGCCGGAAGAGATTGTCCGCCTCCAGGGGGGCGAACCCTCCCAAGCGGTGCGGCAGCGGGTGGAACGGGCGCGGCAACGCCAACGGCAGCGCTTCCAGGACGAACCCGGGATCCACTGCAACGCCCAAATGCAACCCCGCCACCTGCGGCAGTGGTGTGTTCTGTCGGATCCCTGCCGTAAGCTCCTAGAGAGTGCCATCCAAAAGCTGGGCCTGTCTGCGCGGGGGAGCGACCGCATCCTCAAGGTGGCCCGCACCATTGCTGACCTGGAGGGCGCCGAGGCCATCGCCCCCACCCACCTTGCCGAGGCGATTCAGTATCGCAGCCTGGATCGCGGGCGGCCCTGAGGCCCAAGCGCTCCGCGCCGGCCCTCACCCCCAGCCCCTCTCTCTGAGGGAGAGGGGAGTGTGTTAAGGGATTGGCTTGCCTTAAGCCAAGGGGAGCGAGGCAGGGGCGGGAGAGATCTGCCCCTGGTGCACGTGAAGGATTTGTGCCCCCTTGAGCCAAGCGGTGTCAAAGGATCCCAGCTGGGTGGTGGTAACCAGAGTTTGCACCCGCTCTTGAATGGCCCCTAAGAGCTGATTTTGGCGGTGCAGATCCAGCTCCGCCAGGACATCATCCAGCAGCAAGAGGGGCGGATCCCCCTTCACCTGCTCAATTAGCTCCAGCTCCGCCAGTTTGAGGGCCAAGACCAAGGTGCGCTGCTGCCCCTGGGAGGCGTAGGTACGGGCGGCAAGGCCATCGATACCCAGTTCCACCTCATCCCGGTGAGGGCCGACCAGGGAAGTACCCAGGGCCTGTTCGGCAGCAGCCTTGGCGCGGATCTCCGCCAAGAATTGGGCCTGAACCGCAGCGGAATCGGCCTGGGGATTCGGCAGGGGCACCTGGGGGCGGTAGGTGAGGCTGAGGGTCTCCCGCTCGCCGCTGATGGTTTGGTGCCAGCGGGCGGCCAGGGGTTCTAGCCGCTGCAACAGCCGGGCGCGACGGCGCATGATGCGGCTGCCAAGGGTGGCTAGCTGGGCGTCCCAGAAGGCCATCTGGGAAGCTCTGTCGCCAGTGGCCCCGCGCAGCGAGGGGCCAGGATCCTTGGGATCCTGCTTCAAGAGAGCATTGCGCTGCTTAAGGATCTGGCGATACTGCTCCAGCAGGTCGGAGTAAAGGGGCTCTAGCTGGAGCAACACCCCGTCTAGCCAATGGCGTCGCGCCTCTGGCCCCCCCCGTACCAGCTCCAGATCCAGGCTGGAGAAGACCACGGCGTTCACCTGCCCCAAAAAGTCAGATTGTCGCCGTAGCACTTGGCCGTTAACCCTCAGGGATCGTCCCCCCTGGCTGCGCAGCTCCATCACCAGCTCGTGGGCCACCCCCAGCCGCTCCACGGTGGCAGCAATCCGCCCCTTCTCTTCCCCCTGCTGCACCAGCTCCCGATCCCGACCAGCCCGCCGCGAGCGCAAGGTGGCCAAAAGCTCCACTGCCTCCAAAAGGTTCGTCTTGCCCTGGGCGTTCTCCCCCACCAGGATGGTCTTGGGCGCCTCGAAGGGGATCCCCTGATCCCGGTAGTTGCGAAAGTGCCACAGGTGCAGAAAACGCAAGTACACAGAGGAGTAGCCTGTAGCCCCGCACTCAAGTGCGGGGCGGAAAAGCCCGCCAGCAACTTTAGTTGCCCTCCCCTCCCATGGTATAACGGTCAGCAAAGCTTAGCGTTCCCTTCGCGCCAGCGGGCCGGAGTACTACGGCAAAAGACCCGAGCTGTGCATAGCATGGGAGCGTTGCTCAGCAAAGTAAGCAGTTGCTAAGGGACGGGGTGGGGGCGTCTTGACGATGCCTTTACGAGGCTGTTGGGGGACGGCATCAGAATCCCCAACCTTAGTCGGGGAGGGTCAAGGGGTGCGTTGTGGCTCGGGAGCACGGCCCTTGCCAAGGAGGGCTTTCCCCCTAACCCGGGTGGCCTGGGAACAGGAGCACCTCGCCAGAGCAAGAAAGAGGCCACTCTAGAAACAGGTCAGGTCGGAAATCCCTGTTGGCGCAGGGCTTCGAAGAGGGCGATGGCCACCGCATTGCTGAGGTTAAGGCTGCGCACCGGCCCACTCAAGGGGATGCGCACACTGGGATAGGTTTCCAAGAACACGGGATCCAAGCCCCGGCTTTCGCTGCCAAACACCAGCCAGTCTCCTGGCTGGTAGGCCACTTCGGTATAGAGGGCCTTGCCGCGCACGCTAAAACACCAAAATCTTGCCTCGGGGTGGGCTTGCACCAGGGCCTCCCAAGAGGGGTAGCGATAGAGCTGGACGTACTGCCAGTAGTCGAGCGCCGCCCGCTTGAGATAGCGATCCGAAAGGCGAAACCCCAAGGGCTCCACGAGGTGGAGGGGTGTACGGGTAGCTGCACAGGTGCGGGCGATGTTACCTGTGTTGGCCGGGATCTCCGGAGCTACCAAGACCACGTGGAAAGGCATAAGCCCATCTCACTTGCCACCAAAGCCGCGGCTAGTGCCTCCTTTTTTGCCCCCACCTTTGTCTGGCTTGCGGCTGGACTGCGACCGCCCTCGCCATTGGGGGCCAGCTGCCGGCAGTGGGCCCCGTCCGCCCAGCATGCCTGGGAAGCCGCCCATGCTCATGGAGCGCATCATGTCGCGCATGCGCTGGAAATCGCTCACCAGGCGGCTGACATCCTCCAGCTTGTGGCCAGAGCCCAGGGCCACCCGCCGCTTGCGGCTGACGCTGCGGGCCAAGAGGTCAGGGTTGCGGCGCTCTTCGGGAGTCATGGAATTGATCATGGCCTCGGCCCGCGCCAGTTGCTCTTGGCCTTTCTGCAGTTGCTCGTCGCTAATCCTGCTCATTCCCGGCATCAGCCGCAGCAAGCTGGCCAGGGATCCCATGCGCTTGATGAGGCGCATTTGCTTGAGAAAATCGTTGAAATCAAATTGGGCGGTCATCATCTTTTCCGCCATGGCGGCGGCATCTCCCAGGTCGATTTCCTCCTGGGCTTTTTCCACCAAGCTGAGGATATCCCCCATGCCCAAGATGCGCGAGGCCATGCGATCCGGATAAAAGGGATCCAAGGCCTCCACCTTTTCGCCGACACCGATAAACTTGATGGGTTGGCCGGAAACCTGGCGAATGGACAGGGCTGCCCCGCCGCGGGTATCTCCATCCAGCTTGGTGAGGATGGCGCCGGTGATGCCCAGCCGCTCGTGGAAGGCGCGGGTGAGGTTGGCGGCTTCCTGCCCAATCATGGCGTCCACCACCAGTAGGATCTCGTGGGGCTGCACCGCCGCCTTGATCCGCTCCAGCTCGGCCATCATCTCCAGGTCGATTTGCAGGCGACCGGCGGTATCCAAAATAACGTAGTCGTAGCCCTGTTCCTGCGCAGCTACCACTCCCTGGCGGGCAATCTCGACGGGATCCCTCTTGCCTAGGTCGAAGACCGGGATCTGAATCTGCTGGCCTAGGGTTTTAAGCTGCTCGATGGCGGCTGGCCGGTAGATGTCGCCCGCCACCAGGAGTGGCTTTTTGCCTTGCTTGCGCAAATACAAAGCCAGCTTGGCGCAGGTGGTGGTTTTGCCAGATCCCTGCAAGCCAACCATGAGCACAATGGTGGGGGGTTGCTCTGACTGGGCAAGGGGCACATTGGCCTCCCCCATCACCTTCACCAGCTCGTCGTAGACAATCTTGATGAACTGCTGATCCGGTGTTACCCCCGGGATGACCTCAGCGCCCAGAGCTGTCTGTCGCACATCCTCAATAAACTGCTTCACCACCTGCAAGTTGACATCGGCCTCCAGTAAGGCGCGCCGTACCTCCCGCAGGGCTTCTTGGATGTTGGTTTCGGTGATCCTGTCCTGGCCGCGTAGCTTTCTCCAGGCCAGTTCCAACTTTTCGGCGAGGACCTCAAACATGGGTGCGGTTACCCCGTCAAGGGCTGCTAGGGCATTTCCTACCATAGTCCAGTTAGGGCAGCTGCAGCTTGGGGATCTCTGCTACAGCCGCTCCCCTGGCCCTGGTGACTTTACAAAAGTATGAACTACCCCACCGCCTTACCCAGGTGGGGTTTCCCCACCTGGGCAAGGCTTTTGTCTCTTCCTCTGCCCCAGTGGCTTCAGGGATCCCGTGCCCCGAGTCCCTGGTTGCAAAGCGTGGCGCTAGCCATGGTAGAGCTAAGGCATCCAAGACTCACGCGGCGGGTTCCCAGCCCCGGTTGTCACCGTCCCCCTGCCCCTTTCTATCGCAAAACCCCAGGCAGAGCAGACAGGGTAGCGATTCCTCAAGTTCGCCCCCTCCTTGGGGACTGCACCGCACTAAGGACTTCCGTCCCGCTGACGCGAACGGACAGCGCTGGGAGACCAGACCGCCCTTCTGCTCCATTTTGGAGGTCAGCCTCTGGTTGAGGGTTGCAAACCCCACTGACAAGATGTCCCCCTGACGTGAGCAGTCCAGCCTTGCGCTTCTTCTTGGTTACCCCGCTTGCATTAGCGGGATGGACTCCTCTAAGCAAGGCAAGCGTTGTACAGGTAGCAGTGCAAACGGCGAGCAGACAACAAGGCCCGCTCTTGGGTTTTGTTAGGGTACAGCCGAAAGGTCTGCCGCCTGGTTACCCGTCCAGAACTAAGTCGAGCCTGGAGTATTTCTAACCTTGGTTCGAGTGTTGAGACAACCGTTCAGCAAAGCTATTGAGGAAGGGCCAAGCTCTGGCACGATTCCAACTTGGGGCGGTGCACCTCTAGATACCTCCAGAACTAACCAGGGGGTGCTCTCCATCCCCACCCGGGTGGGGAAGTCCGCACGTCTAGTGAAGTTAAGTAACAATAGAAGGCGTTGCTTGCCGATTTCCCATGGTCAGTGTCGCCTCCCCTTCCTATAGCCTTGCCGACTGGCGGTTGGGCTACCGCTCTCTGCGCCAGGAGTACACCTACTGGGTAACAGAGATCGAGGGGCAGATCCCTCCAAGACTTCAGGGAACCCTGTTTCGCAACGGACCAGGCAAGCTGGAAGCAGGATCCCAGCGCTACGGCCATCCCTTCGATGGCGACGGCATGGTCTGTGCCATCACCTTGGTGGATGGGCGGGTGCATTTCCGCAACCGGTTTGTGCGCACGCCGGAGTTTGAGGCGGAGGAGAAAGCTGGTCGAGTTCTCTACCGCGGCGTGTTTGGTACCCAGAAGCCAGGGGGCTGGTGGGCCAATTTTCTCGACTTGCGCTTCAAAAATCCTGCCAATACTAACGTCATCTACCACGGCGGCAAGCTGCTCGCCCTTTGGGAAGCCAGAGCCCCCTACCGCTTGAACCCGGCCAGCTTGGCTACCGAGGGGATTGAAACCTTTAGCGGTGCCCTTGCTCCCCATCAGCCGTTTACAGCCCATCCCCGCCGCAATCCAGAAACAGGAGATCTCCTAGCCTTTGGGGTGCAGACGGGCCCCTCTTCTACGCTGCTGTTTTACCGCATTGATGCCCAAGGGCGGCTGGTGGAAAAGTGGGACTACCGCTTGCCAGGTTTTGCCTTTTTGCACGACTTTGTCTGGACCCCCCGCCACTGGATCTTTTTCCAAAATCCTGTGACCTTCAACCCCTTGCCCTACATGCTGGGTCTGCAGCCAGCTGGCACCTGTCTGACCCTTAAGAAAGAAAAACCCACCCTTATCTGGCTATTTCCCCCCAAGGGAGAACCGCTGCAACTGGAAACGGAGCCGGGGTTTGTCTTTCACTTTGTCAACGGCTACGAGGTGGGGGAGAAGGTTCTGGTCGATGCCGTCCTCTACGAGACCTACCCTGCCCTGGCGCCAGGAGCTGACTACCTACAGATTGACTTTGCCCAGGTGCCGGCGGGCAAGCTGTGGCGGTTTGAGCTGGATCCCAAAGAGGGCAAAGTCAAGCGGGAGCTGCTTCTGGATCGCTCGGTGGAGTTTCCCGCTATCCATCCGGCTCGTATTGGCCAACCCCACCGCTACATCTACGTTGGGGCTACCCATGCTCCCGGCCCCAATGCACCCCTGCAGGCCATTCTCAAGCTGGATACGGCAACAGGTTGCAGCGAGCAATACAGTTTTGCCCCCCGCGGCTTTGTTGGAGAGCCGGTGTTCATCCCCGATCCGGAAAACTCTGCGGAAGAAGCCGGCTGGATTGCAACTGTGGTCTTTGATGCAGCCAGCCAGCGCTCGCAGGTGGTAATCCTAGAAGCTGCTCATCTGGCAGCCGGCCCAGTGGCGCGGATCCCCTTACGGCACCACCTTCCCTATGGCCTTCACGGCAGTTTTACCCCTTGCCTTTGGGCAGATCCAGACAGGGGATAGAGCAACCTGTCCGCGCCAGCAGGCAAGAGGCTATGATGTACTTGCCAGACCGGAAAGCAGGATTCTCCACTGGCGGGAGGCCGTCAAATGTCGGCTTTGAAACCTCCCCCTCATAACCCAGTCCGGGTGCCGAGCCAAAGGACTCCTTGCGAGCAGAGCTAGCGGTTGGCGTTGGCAAGCTGTCGGTCTCAAAGGGTGGGGTAGCCCCTGCCTTTTCCAAGTCGGGTGTTGCTGCCACTTCGGGAGGAAAAACAACGGTGATAAGAAAGCGTCCTTGCCTAGAGCCCATCCCTCCCCCAGGGGAAGTGATGCAGTATCGGGCCATTGGCCTCATTGAGGGTCGGTACATTCCCTCGCCCGAGCGCTTGACGCGGGGGGTTTTGCGCACCTTAGATGGTCTGGACATCAATGCTGTCCTCCTAGGGCGGATGATAAGCCTGGTGCGCAAGCACCTAAAGCCGGAGCGCAACTATCTGTGGGTGGTCTATCCCCGCACCCGCGACAAAGGCCAAAATCTCCATGTCCAGTTGATGGGAGTCTGGGCCCCAGAGGAAATGGGGCAAACCCTCCCCGAGGGATCCTGCCCGACAGTGGTGCCGGACTGGTTTTCCATTCGGGGCGAAGTTGTCTTTCAATCCCAAGAGAGGGGCTTTATCATCGTTAAAATTCGCCGCTCCTCTTCCGTTCCTCCTTTGCCATTTGCCAGCTCCAGTCAACAGCCAGTCGCCAGTCAAGGGGCGCAGCAGAAGGAAGGCTCTGCCGCACTGGCATTACCCCAAGCTTTTAAGTTACGCCTCCTCGGATCCCTGCCAGGCAAAGGAGTAGGTATCTTCTGGGATCTGCAGGTGCGCCGCCGCGGCTCTCAGCTCTACATAGAGTCGGCAACTCCCATCGGTCCTGTGCCCAAAGAGCGGCCACAGCTACAGCCAAAACGTTCAACTTCTCCTTCTAAACTCAAGAAGAAACCTCCCAGGGCCTCAGGGCGTGGGCAACAGCCATTCCCCAATCGACCTAGCCTGCCGCCGGATCCTGCTAGGGCAGCCAAGCCCTCTAAGCCAACTAAGAAGAAGCGTCCATAGCCTTCCTGCCATGACAGAGTCGAACCCTCCTCCCAGCAAAGATGAATTTATCTCCCCTCGCTACCCCTACTGGGGCGAGGTCAAGCCCCAGAACCTGGTTTTTGATGCCAATTTACAGGAATTCAGCAATAAGGTGTCCCTAATTTGTAGCTTGGAGACGGGAGGCAAGATTACCCCAGAAGAAGCCTACCGCCAAATTAAAGAGCTGTGGAAAAAACTCAAAGAAACCAAAAAAGCTATCCTGGACAATCCCCTGTGGAAGGAGCCTCCCCCCGAGGTGCCACAGGAAGAGTGAGCTAGAACCTTTTGCTCTAGCGCCCCCTAGAGGACAGATCCCGTCAAAATCGGGTCTCAAACTCGATGGCAATGGCGTTGTTGCCCTCGAGGTCAGTGCTGGCGCGGGTGAGGGTTTGCTCGTTGAGGCGATAGCGGGCGCTGTAGCGAGTGGGCTGAAAGGGATCCGTCAGGTTGCGCTGCAGCGAGAGGGAAGTGGCGGGCCCCAGATCGCGGGCCACCTCCAGCGCCAGCCCCACTGCGGAGCGGTTGGGGGCGCGGGTATCGAGCTGGGGAAGGGGTCTAATGCGCACCTCGTCCAGACCTAGCGTGTCCCGCAGCGTATCTAACACATCGTTGAGCAAGGTGGTTCCCGCCAGGCTGGCCACTCCCACTTCGGGGTTGAGGCGGACCAAGGCGGTTCCCCCTAGCAGAGCGACGATCTCTTCGGGGGAGCGGCTGGGGCTGCTGGAAAGGGCCAGAACTCCCTTGCGGGGATCCGCTTCGGCCAGTTGGCTGGCCCGGCCGTTGACAGTGGCAAAGATCTCAATGCTCTGCTGGGATCCCGGCAGGTTGCGGGTGTTGTCGAAGGAGGACAGATCTTGGGGAAAGCGGTACACCTCGAAGACTTGGGTCACTAGGTGCAGGTTTAAGAAAGGATCGAAGGGGTTGTCCAGGTCAAAGGTGGCGGTGTTGGGGCGGGAGCGATCCAGGCGAAAAGTGGCAACGGGCAAGCTGACGCGGCCTCGCTCCAGGGCAATGGTGCCCGCCGGACGTAGATCTTGGGGAGTGCCGAACAGGCGCAAGCTGCCGCTGGCGTAGAATTCAAATAGGTTGGGGCGCTGCACGCGGATCCCAGGCCCCAAGACCAGCTCTAGACCGTTGAGCCGCGGCTGCCAGAAGGGATCCGCCGGAGGCGAGTTTGCAGGAGTTGCCGCCGCTTCCTCTTTTCCAGGACGGGGGCTGACATCTACAACCCCTTGGGAAACCTCTAGGCGCCCCTCGAGCAAAGGCCGCAGCAGCAGGCCGCCCACCGTCACCTCTCCCTCCAAGCGGCCGCTGTAGAGGTTGGGCAGGGTAAGCTGGATCCCGTGCAGTTGCAGTGTCAAGGGTGGCGCGGTCTCGTCCCTCTGCAGGGCGCCGCGGGAGTTGACCGGCAAAAAGCCGTTGGCCAACAGGGATCCGCCGCCCAACTGTCCCCGCAGCTCCCGCACCTCCAATTGGTGGAGGTTAAAGACAATTTGGCCGGTCAGGTCGGTGATGGGCTCCGGCAGGGCGGCCAGTTTGAGGATCCCGGAGCTAAGGCTGAGGTTCCCCTGCAGGCTGGGCTCTTGCAAGGTGCCGCGGATGGTTAGCTCCAGTTGGCTTTGGCCGCCTTCCCAGCGCACCTGGTCGGTGAGGAGGTTGATTAGGCGCAGGCCGCCATTCTCAGCTTGCAGGCTGAGGTCGATCTGATCCGCGGCGGCCTGCACCTCCGCAAAGGGCAGGGTGTAGGGCACCAGGCCGGAAAGGCGGACCGGCTCGTCACCGTTGGCCAGCAGGGCGCCCTCCAGGCGCAGTTGTCCCTGGTGGTAGTCGAATTGCCCCCTCACCTCCCGCAGCGGCACCTGGTTGATCTGGGCGTTCACCACCGTCAGGGAGCCGCGGGCATGGGGATCCCGCAGGTTGCCTGCCAGCTCCACCTCCAGGTTGAGATCCCCTTGGAGTTCCAGCCCAGCGGGCAAGAAGCGATCCAGCAAGGCCAGAGGAAATCCTTGAATTTGCAGGGATCCCGACTGTTTCTCCCAGCCCACCTTGCCGGTGAAAAGGGCTTGGCGTTCCCCACTGCGCAACAGCAGCGGCTGCAGCACTACCGCCCCCTCGACTAGGCTGCCGGTGGCGGTGAGGCTTTCGACAGCAAACTCCTCTGCTTGCCAATTCCGGCCCTCCAGGTGAAAGCTGACGCTGGGCCGGTTGAGGCTGCCAGCCAAGCTGACGCTGGCCTGGAATTCTCCCCGCCAGCTAGTGGGCGGCGGAAGGCGGGGATCCATGCGGCTGGCCAGGGTCTCCAGGTGGGCGGCCAGGATCTGGGCGTAGTATTCTAGCTGCTCCCAGAGGGGATGGTTGGGCAGACCAACCGGATCCGTCCGCAGCACCGCGGCAGGGCCCAAAGGTGGCAGCCGAAAACCGCGGCTGGTGATATCGCTCCACTTCCGCCACTTGAAAGTAGAGATGAGATCTTCCAGGCGGCCCCGGCGGGTGCTGATCTGCAGGTCGATCTGGGGAACGGGAACCGCCGAGGTGGGATCCAGAGAGGTCGTCGGCAGCTCCAGGGTGCCGCTGGCGGTGTAGAGGCTCTCAAAGAGCTCCAGTTGGGCTTGGGCAAGGGTCAGACGAGCGGGGCGGGAGTTGTCTCCAGGGTGGTAAGCGAAATCCACTGCGAGGCCCTGCACCTCGAGGTCGCCCAGCCGCAGCCCCTGGACCGCAGCTTGACCTTGAGCAGCGCCACTGGCTAGGTCAAGCGCCACCTCGCCGTCCAGCCTCCCCTGTAAGCTGGCCCAGGGCCCGGCAGCCAACCCTCCCAGCCAAGCCAGTGGTAAGCGGTTTGCCACCACCTGGAGCCTATCTTGCTGTCGTTGGCCGCGCAGTTCCGCCTCGCCCCGCCGCAGCTCGAACTGCAAGGGCCGAAACTGGGGATCCAACTGCAGCGCTAGCCGCTCCCGCGCCCCCGCTAGCTCCACCGCCGTCCCCTGCCTAGACCAGCTAAAGGGCCCGGCCAAGTCGGCAAAGGCCACCTCCCCCACCTGCAAGCCGCGCAACTGGGCCTCGCCAGTCACCTGCAACTCCTCCAGCGATCCGCGGAGCTGCCCGGAGCCCTGCAGCACCCCCGCCACCCTCGGCGGCAGGCCGAGTACTTCTGCCAGGGGGATCCCGTCGGCGGCAAAGCTCAGATCCAGGGATCCCACCTGCAGCGTCTGCGGGTCTACGGGGATCCGTCCCTCTACCCTGGCCAAGCGGGTGGTGCCGGCCAGGACTTCTGCTGCTTGGATTGCCAAGCCCCCGCCATCCCAGGCCACCTGGCCTCTGATGGAATCGGCTAGCCCCAGGCCCTTTTCCTCCCCAAGCTGCGACAGCGCCAGGGATCCCTGGGCCCGCAACGCCGCCAGGAAACCCACCTCCGCCGCCGCCGCTGTGTTCACCTGCGCCGTCAGCTCCCCGGAGAGGAATCCCGGCCACTGGGGGTTAAAAAAGGCCAGCGGCAGATCCTGGGGAGCCAGCTGCGCCTGGAGTTGCCCTGCCGCCCACCGCCCCGCCACCTGGGCCTGCCCCCCGCCCAGCTCCAACACCGCCTGTGGCACCTCCACCGCCCAGCCCCCCCCCTCGGGCAAGATCTGAAGCTGTCCTCTGCCGGCAATCTCTCCCCCTTGGGTTTCCCAGGTGGCCTCCACCTGGGGCTGGGATCCCGTCAGCGCCACCTGTACCTGAGCGCTTACTGGTCCCGCCCAGGGCCGCTTGCCCCGCCGCGGCAGGTTGACGCCGTAGAGGGTCAGCACCTGCTCGGGGTTAGCCTCCGTCACCTGCAACTGGAAGTGGCCCACCAAGCCGGCAGCCCATTGCAGTTGTCCAGATCCCTGGACGCGTCCACCTACGGCCTTCAGGTCGATGTTCTCAAAAGCCAAGGTCTGGCCGGCCCAGCGGAAGCCAAAAGCATATTCCGGCACCACCAGGCGATCCACCTGCCCCGGCGAGATCCCTTGCAACTGCCCTTGGAGCTGCGGCCCCTCGAGCGGGCCAGTAACCGCCAGGGATCCCGCCACCACCCCTGCCGCCGCCACCGGCAGCTCAAAGTTGAAAGTCTCCTGGATTTGCTGCAGGCTGGCTGGGGCCATGACAGCTTGCAGAGTGAATCCCTCGCTGTTGGCGAAGGCAATGGAGCCGTTGAGATCCCTGAAAGAGAGCTGGCCAAAACGACCGCTCACCCCCTGCAGCTCCAGCTCCTCTAGGGTAAAGCGAACGGAGCCTCTGACTGCTTCAAAAGGATGCGGCAGCCTCTCCAACCCCAGCCGCGCCTGCTGGATGTGGGCTTGGCCCCTCAATTCCAGAGGGCGTTCTCCTCCCCAGAGGACTTGGAGATCTAGAGCAGCTTCCCCCTCCACCTCAGTCAAGGGCGCCGCCGGCAGCACGCTGGGCAGCAGCTCCAAGGGGAGGCGGGCAGCAGCAAGGGTTACCGAGCCAGCAGCCTGGGCAAAATCCACCACCCCCCTAAGCTGCAGGGGGTACCCTCCTTGCAGCCGTGCCGAGAGCTGGAAGCTGGCCTGTCCTCCGCCCCCCTCCCCCGGCGGGGCACTCAGCCGCACCTGCAGCTGGCCCTGCAGATGGTCAAACTGCCGCCGCTCCCCCACTAAAGGGATGGCCGTCAGGGATCCCTCCTGCAAACGGACGTACAGCTCCTGGACAGGCAGGGATCCCTCCCCTTCTGGGAGTTGAAACTGCACATCTGCCCAGCCGCGATCCAGCGTTTCCATCCACAGCAACTGGGGCTGGTTCAGGGTAATGTTGAGCGCCCACTGGCCTGTTTGTAGCCAGGTCCAAAAGTCGGGGCTGAGGTCAATAGAGCCAATGCTGGCCAAATGTTCGATGCGGCTTTCTCCCAGCCGTAGCCCCCAGGGAGCAACAAGCCTCACCTCTCCCAATTCCACCCGCCGGCGCATCGCCTGCGAGAGGGTTTCTTCTACCTGCGGCAGCACGTGATCTTGAAGGTAGGCCCCGATGCCCCAGGCAGCCCCGAAAGCAGCAGCCGTCAAGCTCAAGCCTAATCCCCCCCCTATCCTTATCCAGCAGGAGAGGGGAAATGGTCGCTGCGGCACTTTACCCTCTTTGTTGTGCTGATCTTTGCCCAACACCTACCCTCAGGGATCCGGAGCACCCCTTTTGAGAAGCCCTGCTTGGCCTATAGGCTGGCCTCCTCGGGGACAGCCAAAACTGCCCCCATCCTACCCAAGGACTCCTGGCTTGCCATGAGGGGCCAGAGAGAAGAACTCCCTACTCCTAGACGCAGTCCCCTGCTCAAATACCCCCTCGCTGAGGGAACAGGGATGCTAAGGGATCCCCCGGCGGGCTCAGCTTCTAACCTAGGCCTTCATTTGCAAATCTTCGTCCAGCTGTCTACAATGTCTCCACCCCCAGCTTGTGGGGAGGATCCCTCTGGCCCTAGGGGTAGCCTGCCCCGCGCTGTGGGTTGAGGAAGTAGGAAAAAGCACCAACAGCGGACAGAGTAAGGCTGCGAGAGCGGCTGCGTTGGTGGTGTGGGGTGCTTACAGCTTTGTCCACTGGTGTATAGTTTGGAGCAGTCGGGAGATAAAAGGAGAAAAGCCATTCCGGAACCTCTGTCTCTGACAGTTAGTTTGCGTGGCAGCTACGAAGCCTTGGAAAACTGCCAGGTCTTTCGCCTGACAGGTCTCCTTGATGCTTTTTCTGAGCCAGTGTTCGTGAAAGTGGTTACCAAGCACCTAGAAGAGGGATCCCCCAACCTTATCCTCGATTTGACAGGGATCGACTTCATTGACAGCTCTGGCGTCGGCGCCCTGGTACAACTGGCCAAACTGGTACAGGGCCGTGGGGGCATCTTCCAGGTGGTCAGTAACCCTCGGATTACCCAAACGGTAAAGCTGGTGCGGCTGGAGAAGTTCCTGGCTCTGCGCAACTCCCTCCAGGAAGCTTTGGGTTATCTAGCTGCAGAGAGCAAAAGGCACGCCGAGCAGAGCTCCCCAGCGCCTGAGGGGGGCTCCGAGGCTGCCAGCTCTAGCTTGGAGAAGCCGGAGGGCGAAGCCTCCTAGACGTACGCTGGCATGGGTTTGGGAACTTTTTGGGGTGTCAGTGCCGGAGCAGGCGATCCTGAGTGGCTTACCCTGAAGGCAGTGCGGATTCTCCAGGCCGCCAAGTGGGTGGCCTGCCCCCAAAATGCTGACGGCCAGCCGGGCTTGGCCTACCAAATCGTCCGTCCTTGGCTGCGGCCGGAGCAAACTCTGCTGCCGCTGCATCTACCCTTTGTCCTCCAACCTGAGCTCCTCCAAGGGGCCTGGGAAGCAGCTGCCGCGCAACTGGCCCCTCCCCTAGAACGAGGAGAAGATGTGGTCTTTGTTTGCGAAGGGGATGTGGGTCTTTACAGCACCTTCGCCTACCTGGCCCAGGCCCTGCGGCAGCGGCTCCCCGACGTGCTCATCCAGGCCATACCGGGAGTATCCTCCCCTCTGGCTGCTGCGGCGGCCTTGGGATCTCCCTTGGCCCTTGGCCCTGAGAAATTGGCCATCTTGCCAGCTCTTTTTGCCCTAGCAGAGCTGGAGGAGGCCTGTGCTTGGGCTGATGTGGTTGTCCTCATGAAGGTGGCTTCTGTCTACCCCCAAGTTTGGCAGTGGCTGGCCGAAAGAGGCTGGTTGCAGCAGGCCAGCCTGGTGGTCTGGGCTGGTTGGCCCCAGCAAGCCCTTTTTCCCACCCTCGACGGATTGGCCGACTACCGCCCCCCCTACTTTTCTCTGCTAATCCTGTGGCCTCGGAACTGCAGTTCCCTTCGACTGGCCTGCCTGCCAAAAAGTTCCCAAAAAGTGGGCTCCTCTCTGGGAGAGAAATGGGATTTAGGTGGCGCCCGTGAAGAAAAATAGCAAGCCAATTGAAGAAATAATCTAGTCTGTTAAAGACAGTTGCTATCCACTGTAGGAGTACCCAGCCTGAGCTAGATTAAAAGTGTAGTGATTCAGGAAAGGAGGTAGTATCCCAAATCTAGGAGCGGGGCAAGACACCAGCTTGCAGCTTGCTCAGCTTCAAAACCCCAAGCCAGACAACTTCTCGAGTCGATTTCAAGTAAGCTCCCGCCAAGTTGTGCTGGCAGGTACATTAAGCAAGTGGTGGTCTTGCCCAGACGAGCACCTGGCCTCTACGACAGGTTTTCCCCCTAAGCAAGGGACATGGGAGCTACATCAAATAGCTGCCGGGCTTGCTGAAGGAAGGCACTGTAGCGCAGGAGGTCGCTTACCTCTTCTAGGAAGGTGAGAAAGACAGTGGGCGCTGTTGCTTCTGGAAGTGCCGGTCTGCTATTTCGAGTCTCCAGCGAGGATCAGCGAGGATCGAAGAAGAGGTGGAAAACCGGTGCCTCGGTGAGGTCCAGGTGCTCCCCCTGCAGGCTCTGGCAAGGCAGGATTTTGCTTAAGAAGACAGAGGCCGCGGGCTTTGGCAAATTGAGCTTCCTAAAGCTGTGGCCGATAATGGTTTACTTTCGCTTGCAGGAGGTTTCTATGTTTGCCTTTCTGGCAAAAATTGCTAGAGCAGTTATCCGGGTGTTCACGCCTGCCAAGTCCGATTTGGTGGAAGTCGGCTACCAGCCCATCACAGATGATATCTACCGCGGCAAAGGCTCAGCTCGCTATGCTAGCGATCTGTAGGGCGGAGGGCGCAGGTGGTGAAGATAGGCTTTGGTTGATGGGGGCGGTGGCGGTTCTCAAGTAGGGGCCGCCATCTCTTTTTGGCATTTGGCAGGTTGCCGGCAACTTGTCTGCGAAAATGGTAGCGATGCTTGCTAGGGATCCTTGCGCCCTTCCTCCCTACTGCCCTCCTTGGTGGTTTATCCTGCCACAGCGGCTGATTTGGATCCTGTGGCGGAGGTTCTTGCCCGGGTCTTTTATCCACCCCTAGGCTTGCAGCGCTGGCTGCACCCAATTCACAAACTCATCATTCGCGAGGATTTACGCCTCAAGCTGGCAGGCCGGGATCCCTACTACCGTTGCCTAGCAGCAGCAGTAGGGGCAGAAGTGGTGGGGACTGCCGAGATCTCGCTGCGGGCCATGGCCCACGGGAAGTATCCCTACCTTGCCAACTTAGCGGTGCTGCCGGAGTGGCGACGGCGGGGAATTGCGCGGCAGCTTTTGCTCAGCGCCGAGGTGGTGGTGCAGGAGTGGGGCTATCGCCAGTTGCATTTGCACGTGGTGGAAGACAATCTGCCCGCCCGGCAGCTCTACGCCCAACTGCGCTACACTCCCGTCCAGCGCACCTCTCAACTTTGGCGGTGGCTGGGGATCCCACCCCAGCTTTTGCTCTGCAAGTGGTTGCCATGAAGTTATGTAAACTAGAGCCAGAGAGCTGGAGAGGAGTTGCAGTGGTGCTCAAAAGAGGGGGCAGGATCTGGGGCTGGTTGGGTCTTGCAGGATTGTTGGCGACTCTGCTGGTGAGCTTGGCAGGAGCTCAGCCTGCTCTGGCGCAGTGGGGCACCACCCCCCTGCCAGAGATTGGGGCGCCGGCGCCGGAGTTTGCGCTGCTGGATCAGTCAGGGCAGCTGCGGCGGTTGGCGGATTTTCGCGGCAAGTGGGTGGTGCTCTACTTCTACCCTCGCGACTTCACTTCTGGGTGTACCATTGAGGCCCGCCGCTTTCAGCAGGATCTGCCTAAGTTTCGGGCTCTAGGGGCGGAGATTGTGGGGGTGAGCGCCGACTCAGTTGACTCCCACCGCCGTTTCTGCTCAGCGGAGGGGCTGCAATTTCTTTTACTGTCGGATCCCGAGGGCAAGGCCAGCCGCGCCTACGGCTCGTGGATGGGGGACATGGCCCTGCGCAACACCTTCCTCATTGATCCTGACGGGATCCTGCGGGCTATTTACCCAATTGTCAACCCCTACCGGCACAGTGCCGAGGTCTTGGCCCAGTTGCAAGAGCTTACCCAGGCCGGCTAGTCCTGCGGGCCAAAGGTCTGCTCAAACTCTTGCAGCAGCTCGTCGATTTCCTCGAGGGCTTGATTGACATCGACACGCAAGCTACCTAGATCTGGCCTTTCCAAAAGCTTGACTAGGGCTGGTCTGCGCTCGCGGATACGCTTAATGCGCTCTTTTAGGGCGGCAACTTCGGCTGGATCCATGGCTGTAGGGATGGCTTCCACTCCTCCAGCTTATCGCTTTCCCACCCAGATCGTGGCCCACCGGGGGGATCACACCCATGCTGAGGAGAATACCCTGGCTGCCTTTACGGCGGCCATTGAAAGTGGGGCCGACGGGATCGAGCTGGATGTGCGCCGCAGCCGCGACGGGATCCTTCTGGTTTTCCACGACGCTGAGCTGGAGGGGCAGCCGTTGGCGGCGCTCACCTGGGCCGAGATCCGCGCCCGCAAGCCCACGATTCCCACCTTAGAGGAGGTGCTGCTTCAGGTTGGAGGCAAAATTGCCCTCGACCTCGAGCTGAAGGAGGCCGGCTACGAAGAACAAGTCCTTGCCTTGATTAGCAAGCAACTTTCCCCGGAGGCCTGCGTGCTCACCTCCTTTTTGCCCCAGGTGGTAAGGCGGCTGAAAGAGCTTTTGCGCCGCGGCGACTTAGATCCTGCCTTCCAGGTTGGCCTTTTGGTGGAGGCGCAGCCAGCGGGATCCCCCTTGGCCTATTGCCGGGAGGTGGGAGCGGATTTTCTTGCCCCCCACTACTCTTGGCTGAACCTGCCGTTTTTGGCAGCAGCAGCCCAAGCCCGGATACCGCTCTACGTCTGGACGGTGAACGACCCGGAGATCATGGCCTTTTGCCTGCGTCCGCCCGTGGGGGAGGTGCGGGGACTGATTACCGATCTCCCCTCCTTGGCGCTGCACATTCGCGCTCAGCTCTGGGCTGTCTCCTGAAGATCCCCCCTTCTAGACCATGGGCACAAACTGCACGGGGAAAGCCTCCTTTTGCACCACTCCTTCGGGGGTTTTGTGGAGGATCAGCAAGGATTGGGATCCCTGCCTTTCGCCTACCGGCACCACCAGGGTACCGCCCACCGCCAGTTGCTCCAGAAGCGCTGTCGGCACAGCGGGGGGTGCGGCTGTAACCACAATAGCGTCGTAGGGAGCGTGTTCCGGCCAACCTTGGTAGCCATCTCCCTGACGCACCTCCACATTGCGGTAGCCCAAGGCGGTGAGGGTTTGCTGGGCGCGAGCAGCCAAGGGGGCCAGCCGCTCCAGGCTGTACACCTGGCGGGCCAGCTCGGCCAAGATGGCCGTCTGATAGCCAGACCCGGTGCCGATTTCCAACACCACGGACTGAGGGGTGAGGCGGGCCGCCTCGGTCATGAAGGCAACGATGTAAGGCTGAGAAATGGTCTGGCCGTAGCCGATGGGCAGTGGGCAATCCCTGTAGGCGCGATCCCGCAGCTCCGGGGGAACAAAAAGGTGACGCGGCACTTTGCGCATTGCTTCCAGCACCCGCGGATCCCGGATCCCTCGCTGCAAGATCTGCTCCTTCACCATCTGTTCCCGTTGGGCAGCAAAAGGACAAGGCTCCGCCTCACCGTTGGAAGAAGAAGAGGGACTAGGAGCACACGGGATCCCAGCCCAGGGGTCGGAAGTCTTCTTAAAGGGGGAGGGGAACAACCTTACCATTGGCGCCCAACCTCCAAAGCTAACAACTTGCCGGGATTTTCCCACCTTGGGATCCCTTAACTCGATCCTGGCCCATTTTCCACAAGACTTCCAGCTTTAAACCTGCTGCCACAAATCTCTCCCGGAAACCGAGAAGGCTAGGCCTATAGCCCGGATCGAGTGGCCCAATTTGTGTGTCCTCCGTCGGGGCAAGCCATTGCCGGTTTTTCTTAAACTCTTGCCGTCCTGGCCTCAAAATGCGGCCTCGACGGACCTACTTGACAACCTCACGAGTTCAGGCTTCTTGGGGCTAGGGTTGATCCCTAGCCTTTCCTGCAAGGGGATAGAGGGGCACGACTTGGCCGCCAGGAGCTAGTGGCTACGGCTGGCCCTTAGGAGCTGTGGGGTGGTTTAGCGGTGTCTGTCGAACCAGCGCATCAGCATCGCCGCCAGGCGTTCAGGGTTGTGGCGCACCAAGCCAGTCTCGGGATCTTCCTGCATGACGTTAGCCAAGACGGCCCGACAACCCAGGTAGGCCAGCTTATCCGGATCCAAGACCACAAACTCGGAACCGTTGCGGCGGTAATGTTCTAGGGCGCGGGGGGAAGGGGGATCCCGTTGCACCAGGACAGCATCGAACAGGCGCACGCCCGCCACCCGATCCAAAGCCATGACGTGATCCCCAACAGTGTAGCCGTCGGTTTCTCCCGGCTCCGTCATGATGTTGCACACGTAGATGTGGGGTGCCATGTTCTTGGCCAAGGCTTCCACAATTTCCGGGATCAAAAGGTTGGGGATGATGCTGGTGTAGAGGCTGCCCGGCCCCAGCACCACAAACTCTGCCGCTTCAATAGCCTCGATGGCCTCAGGCAAGGCGGGAGGGTTGGGCGGGTCGCAGCCAATGCGACAGATGCGCCCCCTGGCTTTGGCAATGTTGGACTCGCCCACCACGCGGCGGCCATCACTGAGCTCCGCCCAGAGGGTGACGTCCGCCAGGGTAGCCGGCAGTACTCGTCCCTGAATGGCCAAGACCTGCGAGGTAGCGGTGATGGCCCGGATGAGGTCGCCGCCGGTCACGGCGGTGAGGGCGGTGATGAACAGGTTGCCAAAGCTGTGACCGGTCAGCCCTTCCCCGGCTTGGAAGCGGTATTGAAACAGCTCCGTGAGCAACTTTTCTTCGTTGGCCAAAGCCGTGAGGCAGTTGCGGATGTCACCAGGGGGCAACACGCCGATCTCCCGCCGCAAGCGCCCTGAAGAACCGCCGTCGTCGGCCACAGTAACAATGGCGGTGATGTTGGAGCTGTAGCGCTTCAACCCTCGCAGCAGGTTAGAAAGGCCGGTGCCGCCCCCCAGCACCACAATGCGAGGGCCACGGCTCAGACGCCGCCGCAAGAGGAGCTTATCCACCAGCGCCTCGTCTCCTTCTGGGATCAGCACATCTTCAATGGAGCGCATGGCGCTGCGGAAGCCCAGCACCACCATTGCCAAACCAATCCCAGTTACCAAGGGGCCACTGACCTTGTTCGGGATCCAGGTGGTGATTAAGCGCAGGGTAAGGTCAATTAGCCGCTTCAGGCGAAAGATGGGGGTCAATTCTGTCCAGATGGCAATGCCCAGCAGCATCAGCAGCACGCCCCCCATCGCCAGGCTAAGCCAGCGTTTGACGGCTAGGCCGGGGAAGAGCCATTTCCAGGCACTTCGCCACCCGGCAGTCTTGCGGCGGCGAGGCCCCCGAACGAGGGACTTGTTGTGGGGCTCAGGTTTGCTCATGGGAGGGGACAGGAACGCCGGCCAAAGGCATCCTAACCTTTGGTTGCCCATTGCCGAGGTCAGCCGGCGGTGCTCCAAAGCAGGCTTCCAGCTCCCGCTGCGACTCCAACAAATGGCAGTGCTCTACCTGGAGGTTGAGCTCGGGCAGGCCAGAGCCGTTGGCAGGGAGGGTCCAGGGCTGCAAATCCTGGGCCAAGCGTTCCACCAAAGCCACGGAGCGGTGTTGCCCGCCGGTACAGCCAATGGCTACGGTTAGGTGGGGCCGCCGTTCTGCTCGATAGTGGGGCCACCAGGCCCGCAGCAGGGAAAGGATCTGCTGGTAGGTGGACTGGGTCAGGGGGTCAGCAAAGAGAAACTCCTGCAACGCGGGATCCTGGCCGGTTAGGTGGCGCAGATGGGGTTGAAAGAAGGGGTTGGGCAGAAAGCGCACGTCAAACACCAGGTTGACATCGGGAGGAACGCCGTACTTGAAGCCAAAGCTAACCAGCCGCAAGTTAAGAGGTTGGGGGATCCCCTGCACCAAGGCTTGCAATTGCTGCCGCAGTTGCTGGCTATTGAGCTCGGAGGTATCCAGCAGGTGGGTGCAGTGCTGCCGGATCGGTGCTAGTTCGCGTATTTCTTGCTCGATGGCCGCCAGCAGGCCGCCGCCGGTATGGTGGGGGTGGGGGCGGCGCTGGGCGCTGAGGCGACTGAGCAAGACGAGGGGCCGGGCTTCGAGGAACAGGAAAGGGATCCCTTGGGCTTGCATCCAGGCGGCCAACTCGCAGAGCTGCTCCCGATACTCCTGAGCGTGGAGATTCAAACTGATGGCCAAAGCGGCGTGGTGGGGCCGCATGGCCTCAACCAAGGGGATCACCTGACTGGGCGGGATCCCTTCCAGGCCGGTGTAGCCCAGCTGCTCCAATTGCTGAATGGCCAAAGTTTTCCCTGCTCCGGTTAGGCCGGCAAGTACCAGAACGGGTGTGATCGCGGGGGTTGGTTTTGTTTGACTGTCCATGGAGCCTATTCTAGGGCGAGGGGGAACCCACGGAAGGGGTTACCTCCAGTCCACGGGGGAATCTCCCTAGCGAAGAAAGGTTAGGGCCTGGCCTCGCACCGAGGGATCCACCTGGCCGTTTTGAAAGACAATCTGTCCGCCCACAATGGTTAGTAAGGGCCAGCCCACCAATTCCCACCCCTCAAAGGGGCTCCAGCCGCATTTGGTTAGCAGCTCTTCCCGTCGTACCGGCTTGGGCGTGCGGCGATCCACCAGCACCAGGTCAGCATCGTAGCCCACCTGCAGTCGCCCTTTGTTGGGGATCCCATAGAGGCGGGCTGGCGCCTCACACATCCACTGCACCACCTGGCGCAGGCTACAGCGGCCCTGCTGCACGGCAGTCAGCATCAGCGGCAGGGCTGTCTCCACCCCGGGCATACCAGAAGGGGAGTGGGGGTAGGGCTGGGCCTTTTCTTGCAAGGTATGAGGGGCGTGGTCGGTGGCGATGCAATCGAGGATGCCCTCCTGCAGCCCCTGCCAGAGCTGGGCTAGGTTAGCCGCATCCCGCAGCGGCGGGTTCATCTGGACCAGGGAGCCCAGGCGGGCGTAATCAGCAGTGCTAAGCAGCAGGTGCTGAGGCGTTACCTCGGCGCTAACCCAAACTGGCTTGTGCTGGCGCAGCAGCTCCACTTCCAGGCCCGTGGAAAGGTGCAAGATATGCAGGCGATGGCGGTAGCGAGTGGCCAAGTCTAAAGCTCGGCGCGAGGCAATCAGGGCTGCTTCTTCATCCTGAATTAGGGAGTGAACCGCCACATCTGTACGTCCAGCAAAGAGAGCTCGGCGGGCCTGAATGCGAGCGTGATCTTCAGCGTGGACAGCAATGACAAAATTGGGATCTGTCTCGGCAAAGATCCGCTCCAGCACTAGCGGGTCGTCCACTAGCAAGGGGCCATGTTGGGATCCCATGAAGATCTTGATGCCACAGGCTCCTTGCACCCGTTGCAGCTCTTTTAGGTTATCGGCAGTGGCTCCAATGAAAAAGCCGTAGTTGACTACGCACTTGCTGGCGGCCCGCGCCAATTTGTCCTCTAGTGCTCTCTGGTCAATTGTTGGTGGATCTGTATTGGGCATCTCCAAAAAGCTGGTTACCCCGCCGCGGGCGCAGGCCCAGGATCCGGTCTGGAGGTCTTCTTTGTGCTCGCGGCCTGGCTCGCGAAAGTGAACTTGGGGATCGATGACTCCCGGCATTAGGGTATGGCCTTCAGCATCGATGACCCTAGCCACCCCCTCCAGCGGGAGATACTGGCCAATCTGGGCAATCCGGCCGTCCCGCACCAGCACATCTCCCACCCAGGGATCCCCTTCCGGCACTACCAGCTCTGCATTGCGGATCAGCAGGTCGCTCGGCAAAAGCTTGCCCCCTTAAACTTCCATCCTTCTAACCTACCACCAACTCCAGGGGAGTAGCTTGACAAACAATTGCCGCAGGCCTTGAGAGTCGTTCCTGAAGCTGGAGGGCTACTCGGTTTCCCTTGGCTCTAGCGTAGGGTAGGTTGGGGGTTAAGATGGGTAGAGCCAGTGGGGTGTTGGACCTGGGGCTGTAGCTCAGCCTGGATAGAGCAAGCGCCTCCTAAGCGCTAGGTCGGCGGTTCAAATCCGCCCAGTCCCGTTACCCCTAGCAGTGCTGTAGGGGTGCTGCTTTGGGCAAGTCCCCGGCTAGCTGCTGGAAAGGGCTTGGCGAGCTAGCTGTTTGAGGAAAGCCAGAGGATGGCCGTTCTGGAGCTGCTGCCTCAGCTGCTCTTGCAGGAGCTCCTCCTGCCAAGGCTCCCCCGACTGCAGCCACTCCAGGTAGCTGAGCCCCGCCACCCGCGTCAGATAGGCGCCGCTGGCTGCCTGCAGAGGGATCCCCATGAGCATCCAGGGGCTAGCTTTGAGGGCAGAGCCAAGGGCGTGGGTAGCTAGCTCCAGTCCCCCGAGTTGCACAATCATTTGGGCCAAGCGGTGGGCAATGGCCTGAGCCTGCTGCAGGGTAATGCGGCGATCGAAAAGCTGGTGCAGCTCTCCAATCATGCGCGCCTGGATGGCCACTCCCGCCAGGACATCCAAAGCAGGGAGGGGAGTCACGGCTAGAGCCGCAGCCGTTGCCCATTGCATCCGCTCCACAATCTGGCGGCCCCGTTGGCAGCGCTCTTCCCGCAGGGCCTGCTGGACGGCTTCGCTGAGGGTTCGGGTTTGCAGGAGGGCGTTAGCTAGGCGCAGATGGGATCCCTTTTGCTGCAGTAGGCGGGCCATCTGCTGGGTGAGGGCGGCAAGATCAGGGGGCTGCGGCTCCCAAGTTTCCTGCCGAGACCCGTCTGGGAAGTAGTAGCGGACTTTCAAGGGCTCGGGGTCAGCGGCAATGGCCACCACCTGCTCCGGAGGAAGGACGCCGGCCGTGCGGCGGCGTAGGTGGGCCAGGATGGTCTCCACATCCTCCGGCGGCATTTGATCGGTTTTGTTGAGGGCCAAGATAGTGGCTTTCCCCAAGCGGGCCAACTCCAGTAGCTCCATGTATTCCGAAGCCAGCAGATCCCCCGCCACCACCACAATCAGTAGATCTGCTTTCTGGGCCAGGGCGCGGGCATCGGCTTCGCCGGCACCGCCAATCGTCAATAGCCCAGGGGTATCGGTGAGGTAAATGGAGCCGCTCCAGCCCTCCAGCTGATAGGTGTAAATGGATCCCTGCTGGGTAGTGCCCAGCGTGGGGGCGGTTTCCCCCACAGGCCGCCCTAGCAGAGCGTTGATGAGAGAGGTTTTGCCAGCAGAAGCAGTGCCGAACACCACTAGGTGCAATGCTTCCTCAGCCAGCCGCTGATCAATCTCCTGTCTCTTGGCCTGCAGGGCACGGCGGCTGATGTCGTTTTGCAGCTTCTGGATGAGGCGATCGACATCCTGGAGATCTGCCTGGACCTGATCCCGCGTCAACTTAACCCGCCGCGGCTTGGCCCCTGGCGTGGGCTCCTTTTGGCCTTGGCCAGCCTGCTGCCACCAGTGGCGCACCGCCAGCCCCGCTGCCACTGTTCCTCCTAGGAGGCCAGCCACGGTCAGGTCGGCCAGCAGCCCCGAATAGGAGGCGATAAAGCTGTGGAGGCCGCCAACCCACTGCAGGTACTGGCTCAAGGCTACCAGGCCCAGCCCTGTCAACAACCACAGCCAAGTGGAGCGCGATAACACCATGCCAACCCACAGCTTGCCCAAAGGCCCAACCCGGAACGGCTCCTGAAGCAATCGCGGATTTAAAAGGGCTGAACCCTCTCCGCTGGTAACCCCGGCGCAGCCGGGAGCCGCAGCCGCTTCTCTAGCATAGGCTTACTGTAGCTGAGCATACAATTTTTTCGGGTAAGCCGGTGCGGAGACGGCTGAGTCTAGCCCCAGCTAGGGAATAAACCAGAAAGGCAAGCGCCAAGGAGCGCCCGTGGCCCCGGGATCCCTGCCAAAGATCCCAAGATCGCTGGTGGCTCCAGCGGCGCTGGCAAAAACTTGCTCCCGCGGTAGTCCAATAGCTCTACCAGCAACAGGTAGCCCACCCCTAGGGCAATAGCCAGAACTCCCGTAATCATAGCTACCCATTTGGAACGTTCCACGCCAGGCCTCCCAACGTTGCTGGAGCTGATCTTAAGCCTGCCTGAAGCCCTGTTGCGGTGGGATAGCTGTGGCCGGAGCAGCAGGCCGCTTGGGTATTCTGGGTGAGGTTGTGGGAGGAAAAGAGATGAAGGAGACCCCTTCTTGGCGGCGGCAACTGCGGCGTTGGCTGCCGTGGGCTGTCCTGCTGCTGATCCTGGTGGCAATTGGCTACTGGGTGGGCCCCCGACCCCGGCCTTACCCTCAAGAGCCAGAGCTGCCCACCCTGGCCCCTCTGCCGCAGCACCCTCGCATCCAGGTGGCGTTTAACCAAAGCCGCGAGAGCACCTATCGCGATCCCTATCGCCAGATCTACCGCTACGGCTACAACCTGGAGGAGTTGATTATCTCCCAGATTCGCTCTGCTCGGCAGTCGGTGGATGTGGCGGTGCAAGAGTTGAACCTGCCTCTAGTTGCCCAGGCCCTGGCAGAGCGGCGTCAGGCGGGGATCCCAGTGCGGGTGATTACCGAAAACACCTACGTGCGGGCCTGGCACCGGCTTACCCCTGCTGAGGTGCAGGCGCTGGACGAGCGCAGTCGCCAAAAGTTCGAAGAGTACCGCCACCTGGTGGATGTGAATCGGGATGGGCGATTTTCCCCGGAGGAGATTGCCAGCCGGGATGTGTACGCCTTGCTGGATAGAGGCCAGGTACCCTGGCTAGACGACACCGCCGACGGCTCCAAGGGCAGCGGCCTGATGCACCACAAGTTTGTGATTATCGACGGGCAACGGGTGCTGACCGGATCAGCCAATTTCACCCTCTCCGATATTCACGGGGATTTCGCTGCTCCTGGCAGCGTGGGCAACGCCAACCACCTCCTGCTGCTCGATAGCCCCGAGCTGGCCCGTCTCTACACTGAGGAATTCAACCTCATGTGGGGAGATGGGCCGGGAGGGTTGCCCGACAGCCGCTTTGGCGTGCGCAAGCACAAGCGCCCCCTGGAGACGGTGTTCATTGGCGATGCCGTGGTGGGGGTGCATTTTTCCCCTGCCAGCCGTTCTCTGCCCTACGAGGCTACTTCCAACGGCATTATCGCAGCCACCCTGGCCCAAGCACAAAAGCAAGTGGATCTGGCCCTGTTTGTCTTTACGGACTTAGGGATCGCCAACCAGCTCAGGCAACTGCGCCAGGAGCGCAACGTGGAGATTCGCGGGGTGTTTGATCCCGGCTTTGCCTTTCGCGACTACAGCCGCACTCTGGAGATGTGGGGGCTGCTGCTCCCGGACGAAAACTGCCGGGTGGATGCGGCCCGGCTGCCTTGGACAGTGCCCGCCTCCTCTGTGGGCGTGCCCAACCTCGCCCCGGGAGACAAGCTGCACCACAAGTTCGCCATCGTTGACCCCGGCACCCCTCAGGCTACGGTAATCACTGGCTCCCACAACTGGTCGCTCTCGGCCAACCACCTCAACGACGAAAACCTTTTAATCATTCGCAATAGCCAGGTGGCAAATCACTTTGTGCGCGAGTTCGAACGGCTCCTTGCCAATGCCCACTTTGGCCCTAGCCGCCGCCTGCAGCAGGAGGTAGAGGAAGCAGCTCGCCGCTGCCCCAATCCTCTGGCGGTTGCCCTTGCTTCCTCCCCCTCGGAGTCGGAGCTCCTGGAAGGGGAGGTTATTGCCGTTCCCAAGGGGAGGTCTTCCCCTTCGCCAGCTGCTTTGCCACCAGCCCCTGCCCCCGGCTCCTCCCTTGTTAACTTAAACACGGCCACGGCAGCTGAGCTGGAGCAGCTGCCTGGCGTGGGCCCAGACCTGGCGCAACGGATTATCGAGGCTCGCCCCTTCTCTTCCTTGGAGGATCTGCAGCGGGTTAAGGGCATTGGTCCAGCCAAGGTCGAGCAACTGAGGGGTCGAGTAACTTGGTAGGGAGAAGTCAGAGCGCCGCCTATGGCCCAGTGGTCTCTCCATCCCTGCTCCCAGTCCAGCGCCAGGGTTGTCCTCATCCCCACTGCCTTTGGCCCGGATACCCAAGCCCCATTGGCCATCCTCAACGCCGGCGCAGAACTGTGTGCTTTTGAGCCGCGGCTGGGGATCGATGTGGATCAACTGGCAGTGGCGCAGTTGCCGGGGCTAGTGGATGAGCCACCCTATGGCATGTGTGAGGCGGCAGTGACCCAGGCTTGGCGGCGACACCAATGGCCGGTTTTGTTGCCTTCAGTCTTGGCAGCCACTTGGGGAGCTATTCGTGCCCTTTGGAAGCACTACTTGGCCCTCAGTGTGGTGCATTGCAGTGCTCATGCCAACCTAATGCCTCCCCTGGAGATGACTCAGCCAGATCAAGATGGGAGCTACGGCAACGGTGCCTGGGTGGAGCTGCTCTACCAACACAGGCTGCCCGTAGTGCACGTGGGGCTGCGCAGCGGCAGTGCCCGCGCCTACGCTTGGCTAAAAGACCACCACAGCCCCATTTTCTGGGCCCAGGAGGCCTGGGAGCCGCAGCAGGTGGTGAAGGCTGTGCCGGAGCAGCCGGTGTTTTTGGTGGTGGACTGTAGCGTGCTGGATCCCTCGCTGGCGCCGGCAGTGCACCACCCGGAGCCGGGGGGGCTGAGCTGGTTTCAGCTGTTACAAACTTGCGAGGCCATCTTTGCTGCTCGCCCTGTAGTCGGTCTTTCCTTGGGAGGGGTGGTGGTGGGATCGGCAACGCGACCAACTGCCCGCGTTGCAGCTCGTCTTCTCAATTGGCTGCTGGCCTGTTACGGTCTCTACTCCCTGAAGCTGTCCCCCAGCTTTGAACGGCTGGAAACGTAGATTGCAAAGCTTTTGAGCCCAGCTTCCCCTCGCTGCCTTGCGGTTTCCTCTCCCCCTACACCGCAGGGGGTACGGCTCTTCAAGAGGCCGATACGGCAGCAGGCTCTGCCTCTGGGTTTGCCGGAAGCGGGAAACTGGGCAGGAACGAGGCCCGCGTCAGGGGTTGGTCAAGAATCAGTCCTTCTCCCCCCAGCACTTCGAGGGCATGTCCCTCCACTGAGATCCAGACCCGCGCTTCAGGGTTTTGGCTAGTAACCGTGTAGAGGACCTGGGCAACCCGGCTCATCATGGCTGTGGATCCCCCCCCTTGCGTAAATTCGGAGGAGAAATTAAGAAAAATATCGTTGCCTTCCACCCGTACGTCGAGCACCCGTGTCTGGGGGGGAATAGCGGTGGTGAGGCGGGGATCCTTGGGGCCAGCAATCAACTCCTCCAGAATGCTGCGAATGGCCTCCTGGGCATCAAAGGCACGAACGGAGCGCTTCTGCTGCACGTAGTAGATAGAGTTGTCAGCCGTGGTCAGCCAATACAAGGAAAAGGTTTGCCGCGGCCCCAGGCTGTACCACCAGGCTCCTCCCATGACCCCCAGTCCCACCAAAAAGCCAAGCACCCCCACCTGCAGGGCCCGGCCACGCCGTCGGGGGGAATGTTCCTCCCCCACCCTAGGGAAGCTGAGTTGGGTAGGACGCCCTTCGTAGTGGCTCATTGCTGTCAATCCCCCTGTTTTCCCTAGCTCTAGGGTAGCGAAGAAAAGCCCCCTCTGCCGGCAGACAGGCCCAGCCCTAGCCTTTTTGGATCCCCGAAGAAAGCTCTTGGCAAAGCGAGCCAGCCTGGCTAGACCTGGGCAAGGATCCCTGCTAGCGCAGGGAGACCTGCTGGGCTCTTGTCAGCGCCTCCAAATTCTCAACCCGCGCAAACCCAATGACCTGCATCTGGTCAGCGGCTATCTCCAGTTTCAGTACCCGCACCAGGATCCCCAGCTTTTCCAGCTCTTGTAGGTCAAACACCTGGTTGAGCCCTCCCAAGAACGCCTGGGTGATCTCGTCGGGAACCCGCACCGAGCCGATGGTAAACTCCGGCTCCTGAAGCCGCAACCTGCGCCCACCCTCCACCTGGATCCCGGCGTTGAACACCACCTCGACTGCCTGCTTGCTGTCCCCCTCTTTCTCCACCAAGAGGGCGGCAAGTTGGAGGCGATCGGGCTCCAAAAGCTTGGCGCGCGGCTGGCGCAGTTCAAAATAGCGGGGTGCGTTCCTGCGCCCACCCAAGGGCAGATCTGCCTGGATGTCCTGAAACTGCCTCAGCACCTCTGGTGAGTTGAGGGCAGCATTGAGATCCTCTTCCCGCACCACCACCTGAAACGCTGCCTGCAGAGGCTGTCTCAGCCGCAAGGGATCCCCCAAAAAAAAAGCAGGGTCGATGGCTATTGGGTCGGTTTCCAGCTCGAAACGCTCTACGCGGGGAAAAGGTGCCCGATACAGTCCCCGCCCGGCCACCAGCAGCCGCTCCACCTGGCCATTGAGCAGGCGGTAGTTGGGCTGGCTCTGGATGCGCACCTCCAAAACCTCTGCGCTGTCAAGCTGAGCCAGGAGAATTTGGCGCGCCGCCTGCTCTGCCCAATAGCCTGCCCCCCCTCCCACACTGGCCAGCAACGCCACCAGGCCTGCCAGGAGCTCCATACTTGCCGCCGCGACCTGCCCCCTTGCCTAGCAAGGGGATCTCTTTGAGGTTACTCCTCTCTTCTGTGGGGGCTGGCTTCAATGGGTCGATTGCCAAGAAAGGTCTTGGCAACCTTCAGGCCCCCTGCCATCACCGGGCGGTTAAGGGTAGGGTCATGGACAAATTTAACGCCGGAGGCAACTATTGGACGCCCTTCGGCCCACGTATCCACCACCTTTAGCGTGGCAGCTGCAATTGGGCGTCCGTCAGCAAAGTAATCCACCACCTTGAGGGTGGAGGCCCCCACTGGTCGCTGGTCAACCTCGGCCTCGCTGAACTTCACAGGGCTAGGAAACACGGGCGGGCCCCCCTCTGGAGCAGCCGCTAGGTCAGCACTGGCAGGCCGAGGAGCCAAATTCAGACCGTTGCCTTGCCCCGGAGAAGTTTCTTGCTGCGGCAGCGGGCTGGGAAGACCACTGGGAATGGCCATAGGAATCTCCTCCGTTACCGATATCAACTTTGGAACAGGCTCTTGCCATCCTCAGCCCGGATTACGAAAGCTGGGATCGGCGTCTCCGGATAAGGACATTCTAAGTTAAGTCTAGCCTGGGACCTGCTCATCCAACCCTGCCTTCTCTGGAGGCAGCGGCAGCTGGGGCCAAGCCTTGCCCCTCTCTGCAATCTCCAGCCATAAGACAAGAGGAAGGGGGGAGACTTGGCCTGCTGGGGGGCTAGTACAAGGTGTACTGCAATACATAGGCCCCCTCTTGGCCTGGCTTGTAGGTGTTGACCCGGAGGGTATAGGTGCCACCGCGGGGCAAAAAGGCAATCAACAGGGCGTCCGTGCCGCCGCCTTGGTCGTCATTCCAAGCCCTCACCTCTCCATCCGGAGCCAACAATTGCAAGAAGGCATCGAAATCGGAGCTACTTAGGAAGGCGAGCAAAATTTGGCCAGGGCGGGCGGTAAGGGAGTATTCCGCCATCCAACTGCCGTCTTCCGGGTGCTGGGGGGATCCCTTCTCAAGACGGCCCGACAGGGTTTGCTGCCAATTGCCCTGGGTGAGGACATAGGTCAGCCGGTAGGGGCCAGTGGACTGGGGCTCAAAGCTGGTGACTCGTAGGGTATAGGTGCCCCCCTGCAGCAGCCGCACTGCCAAGAGGGCGTTGACATCCAGGCCCGAGTCATCGTCAAAGCCAATCACCCGCCCCTGCTTGTCCACGAGCTCCAAGTAAGGGTCAAACTCCTCACTCTCCAGGGCGGCAATCAGGATTTGCCCAGCCTTGGCCACCACAGGGATCCCATCCCAGTAGCTGCCGTAGCCGGGACTAACCTTATCTCCCGCTCCCAGGACTCCCGTTAGGGTCTGGCTGCCTCTCCCTAGGGCAGATCCCAGAGGGGCTCTCCCCGGGCCTAGTAACCGACAGCCGGCTGCCAAGGCAACCCAACCAAGGGCCAGCCACAGGGCCCAAGGGCGGAAAAGTTGAGCAGCAAAAGGCAACTTCCCCATCTAAGGCTCGGGAGCTCAATGGTCAAGGGTGGCTGGGGGCGGCCATTACAGCTCCTCCCAAGTTTGCAAGACAGCCTCTAGGGCCAGCCGCCCGTGGCTGAGATGGGTTCCCCCTTGTAAATAGACAATGTAGGGCTCCCGCAGCGGCCCATCAGCGGAGAGCTCGGCGCTGCTGCCGGCAACAAACGTGCCTGCTGCCATGACCACTGGATCAGCGTAGCCGGGCATCACTTCTGGGATCGGAGTGAGGTAGGAATCCACGGGGGAGCAGCTTTGAATGGCGCGGCAAAAAGCCTGCAACTTCTGCGGGGATCCCAGTTGAATGGCCTGGATGATGTCAGTGCGAGGTGCTTGGGGGAGCGGAGAGACGGGATAGCCCAAATCATAGAACACCTGGGCGGCCAGGTGGGCAATCTTGACGGCCTCGGCCACCATCTGCGGAGCCAAGAACAGACCCTGGAACAGTAGGCGGTTGAGATCAAAAGTTGCCCCTCCTTCCGAGCCGATTCCTGGCGCTGTTAGCCGGCAGGCAGCTTGCTCCACCAGCTCGGCCCGACCTGCCACATAGCCTCCTGCCGGGGCCAGGGTGCCACCTGGATTTTTAATTAGAGATCCCGCAATCAAGTCGGCGCCTACATGGGTGGGCTCTTGGGTTTCCACAAACTCGCCGTAGCAATTGTCCACCAAGACCACCACCTCAGGGTTTTGCGCCTTGACGATCTGGATCATCTCGGCAATTTGGGCAATGGAGAAGCTAGGGCGCCAGGCATAGCCACAGGAGCGCTGGATGTGGACCAGGCGAGTCTGCGGCCTGAGGGCGGTCTTCAAGGCCTGCCAATCGACATCTCCTTCCCGCAAATCCAATTGACGATAGGTAACACCGAACTCTCGCAGGGAGCCTCGGCCAGATCCCCTTAGGCCAATGACTTCCTCCAGCGTGTCATAGGGGGGGCCGGTGATGGCCAACAGCTCATCCCCTGGGCGCAGCACCCCAAACAAGGCACAGGCAATGGCATGGGTGCCAGAGACCATCTGCAGCCGCACCAGCGCCGCCTCACAGCCCATAACTTGGGCAAACACCCGGTCCAAAACCTCTCGCCCTTGGTCGTCGTGGCCGTAGCCCGATACGCCAGCAAAGTGATGGGAGCCCACCTGCTGGTCGCGGAAGGCCTGCAACACCCGTGCCAAGTTCTGCCTGAGAACTTGGTCTATTGTCTGGAAGCGCTCCTGCAGAGCTGCTTCTGCTCTGTCCAACAGCTCAGCTACCTTCAACGGGATCCCTGCCACCTCGCTTTGAGGGCAATCTCTAGGAACCTGCTAGCGCCAGGGTTAGTGTGGAATCTTAATCTTGATAGAAAGCTTAACTTCAGTCAACATCTCTTCACTTCCTTTGACTGCTGCTAGCTGGCCTAGGCTAGGTACCCAACACAACTTTTTTGTACAATTATACAAACAAGAGAGCTGCTCGACAGGACGGAAGGGCCAGCAGTTGCAGTTTGCAACTGGCCGGGAGATGGGAAGTCTTGTCAAATAGTCCAGAGGACTTTTGCTCACCACGGGCCTCTAAAATTAAGGCAGTCTAAATTTATTCTTAATCCCTAGTTCAAGGCCAGGGGCAAGATGTTAACTTAGACTTAACCCCAAAGGTTAGCGCCCCTGCCAAAGCTGCTCTTTAGTCAACTTTGATTGCACCTCTTTGCTAGTTGGCTGGCTGAGACGCTTCTGGAGGTAAGGGCTGCTTTCCTGCAAAGGTGAGGCGCTAACTTGAGGCGTGGACTGACACACTCGGGAGAGTTTCCATGGCGAAGCTTGTAATCCAAGGGAAAAACATCGAAATTACCGATGCCATCCGCAGCTACGTCCAGGAAAAAATTGAGCGGGCTATCAGCCATTTTGCCCAGATCACTACTGAAGTAGATGTCAACCTGTCAGTAGCCCGCAACCCCCGCATCAGTGCCAACCAAGCCGCCGAAGTTACTGTTTACGCCAATGGCACGGTGATCCGAGCAGAAGAAAGTAGCGAAAACCTTTATGCCAGTATTGACCGAGTGGCCGACAAAATAGCCCGCAAGCTGCGCAAGTACAAAGAGCGCAATGGGGTTCACCGCATCCGCCATTCTCCCAAAACTTCAGTGGCGGTGGCCCAGCAGCCGCCTACGAATCCCGTGAACATGAACCGGCAGGCGGAGCTCCCCCCTGAGGTAGTGCGCACCAAGTATTTCGCCATGCCTCCTATGACGGTTGAGGAGGCGATGCAGCAATTAGAGCTGGTAGATCATGACTTCTACGTGTTCCGCAACAGCGAAAATGGCGAGATCAACGTCCTTTATGTGCGCAAGCACGGTGGCTATGGCTTGATCCGCCCCCATCCCTAGAGGTTGGCGGCAAGAGGCTTGGCAGGCCTGCTGCTGGGTCTAGGCGGGTGGGGCCTAATGCTGCAACTTCCCCCTTCTGGATGGCGTCCCTCCCCACTTTTGGGGCTTAGAGGTGCCTGAGTCAGGGGGGCAGAAGCTCTGCTAGCAATAGCGGGATCCTCAGCGGCTAAGAGACTTCCCAACGGCCAACACCTGCTGCAGAAACTGATCCTGGTGTTGGCGCAAGCTAGCCAGGTCAGGCCCGTGGTTGAGCAGGACAAAGGAGGTGCCATCCGGCAACTGCCCCAGCAGCATCAGCCGACTGGGGGCAGATCCTACCTGGGCGACGGTGCCGGGGGGCAGGGTGCGCAGCTGCAGAGCGCTGGGGCCAATGCCAGCTACGGGCAGGATCTGCGTTGGATTTCCCTCCGTGGCCGCCACCAGATGCTGCCACAGATGGGCCAGCGCGCGGGGGGAGAGATACAGCTCCTGCCCCTCCAGGCGAATCTCTGCTGCAGCAGGGAGGAGACTGGCCTCCAAGTGGGCGGCCGGCTCAGCCACCAAGCGCTGCCGCAGGTACTCTACCAGGGCTCTCGGGCCTCCCAATTCCGCCAGCAGGGCTCCCGCCATAGCCCGATCGAGGCTGCTGTTGAGAATGTGCAGAAGGGATCCCAGGGGCAGCGAGGTATAGCCAGCCAGGCAATGGAGCTCAGCAGGCAGCTCCTCCAGCGTTGACCCAGAACCGCCGATGGCTACAGGGTAGGGCTGTTGCGGATCCCGAAGGAGTTGGGCAAGCCGGCGGGCACTTGCTAGAGCATCGGGCTGGCCCAGCAAGCGGAAGGGGGGCACCACCTTCACCTCGCCGTCGATCTGGCGAATGCCAAGGCTGTGCAGATGGCGGGCCAGCTCAGCTACATTGGCCTCCCGGAAATAGGGATCCCCGCCGCCCACCACCACCAAGTCCCCGATCAGGCGCTGGCCAAGGCGATAGCCGGTGGTGAAGAAGTGAGTCTGGAAGCGATGCTCATAGCCCCAGGTTTCCAGCGCCATCAGACTAAGGGCCAATTGATCTAAAGGCCCTACCGGCAAAGGTTGATCCAGCCGGTGCTCTGCCAGCAGCTTGCCTTCGGTTGTCCAGAGCAGGATCCCTTGCTGCGAGAGAGCCCCTCCTTCGGCAGCCAACCCCTGCAAAAAACCGGACAAAACCGCAGCGTAGGGAGAACCTTGCTCACGGGGCCACCAGGGCGGAAGGCCAGGCGTGCCGCTAGGAGAGGGTAGGGGTGGGGGCGGGGTAGGGATAGGGAGGAAAGAATCCTGGGTGGAAGAGAGGGCTGCGGTCCTCCAGCAGGCCCCCAAGGTTAAAGAGCAGGCCAAAGGAAGGCCCGCCCAGAGGCAACGGCCATGAAAGCGCAACCCTGTTGGAATGGACACCATGCTAACCTCCCAGGGGACAGGTAAGGGCCGGCAAGACTTGAGGCTACTCTACTGCCCTCTTAGGGGCTCTAGCAAGTTTTTTGTTTAAGGCTCCGCCCTACCGCTACCCAGTTTGCCTTAGAGCTAGAAGAGGGGCTTTTGCCCAAGGTAGACTCAAGCTCATGGGAGAGGCCAAGATCAAGGGCGTACCAGCGCTGCTCACAGCCAGATTGCCCCTTAGGAGCCGGTTAACCCTTAGCCTCTGCAAGTACTCCCTCCATGCCCAGAGATCTGCGCCGTTTCATTGCCCTGCTGGAGTCCCGTGGCCAGCTTCGCCGTGTTGCTGCGGAGGTGGATCCTGAGTTGGAAATTGCCGAGATTGCCGATCGCCTTTTGGCTTGCGGGGGGCCGGCGCTGCTGTTTGAGCGGGTGAAGGGATCCACCATGCCCCTGCTCATCAACGCCCTAGGCACCGTGGAGCGCATCTGCTGGGCCCTGGGGATGGAGGAGCCGCGGGAGCTGGAGGAGCTGGGGAAAAAGCTGGCCTTGCTCTACCAGCCGCGCCCGCCCAGAACCTTCGCCCAGGCAGTGGACCTGGGGCAGGCCCTGTTTCGGGTCTTCAAAGCTCGGCCCAGCCGGGATCTCTTCCCCCCCTGTCAGCAGGTGGTGCTGCTGGGTGAGGCGGTGGATCTCACCCAACTGCCCCTGCTGCGGGTCTATCCTGGCGATGCCGGACGGGTGCTGACCTTGGGGCTGATGGTTACCAAAGACCCGGAAAACGGCATCCCCAACGTGGGGGTGTACCGCCTGCAGCTGCAAAGCCGCAACACCATGACGGTGCAGTGGCTGTCGGTGCGGGGGGCCACACGGCACCTGCGCAAGGCGGCAGCCCTGGGTCGGAAGCTGGAAGTGGCGGTGGCCATCGGGGTGGATCCCGCCGTGATCCTGGCAGCGGCCACGCCCCTGCCGGTGGATCTCTCGGAGTGGCTGTTTGCCGGTCTCTACAGTGGGGAAGGACTGCCGCTAGCCCGCTGCAAGACGGTGGATTTGGAGGTGCCGGCCCACGCGGAGATTGTCCTGGAGGGCACCATCACGCCGGGGGAGGTGGCCCCCGACGGCCCTGCCGGGGATCACCTTGGCTACTACGGCCCTCGCAACGAGCAGGCTCCTCTCATTCGCTTCCACTGCCTCACCCAGCGCCGCGATCCCATCTACCTCACCACCTTCAGTGGCAAGCCCCCCAAAGAAAACGACATGATGGCGCTGGCCCTCAACCGCATTTACACCCCCATCCTCAGGCAGCAGGTGCCGGAGATTGTGGACTTCTTTTTGCCCATGGAGGCCCTGGGCTACAAGGCGGCGATTTTGTCCATCGACAAGGCCTACCCCGGCCAAGCGCGGCGGGCGGCCCTGGCTTTTTGGAGCGCCCTGCCTCAGTTTAGCTACACCAAGTTTGTCATCGTGGTGGACAAGGACATCAACGTGCGGGATCCGCGCCAGGTGCTCTGGTGCCTGTGTTCGCGGGTGGACCCGCAGCGGGATGTGTTTATTCTGCCGGACCATCCCTTTGACGCCCTGGACTTTGCCACCGAAAAGCGGGGCCTGGGGGGCAAGATGGGGATCGACGCCACCACCAAGATCCCGCCGGAAACGGACACCCCTTGGCGGCAGCCCCTGGCTCCGGATCCAGAAGTGGCCCGCCGGGTGGATCGCCGCTGGGCCGAGTATGGTCTGGCGGACCTCAAGCTGCAGCCGGCGGATCCCCGCCTATTTGGCTACGAGTTCTAGGGAGGGCTAAGAGGCTGGCAGGTGCAACAGGCACTCTCTTGGGGGGTGGTGATCCTGAGCTATATCGGGCTGGGGCTAGGATCCCTGCCCCGGCTGCGCATGAACCGGGCCACGATTGCCCTGGTGGGATCCGCTTTACTCATTGCCCTAGGAACGGTGCCGCTGCCGCAGGCCTGGGCAGCCATCGACCCAACCACAATTGTCTTTCTCCTCAGCATGATGGTGGTGAACGCCAGCTTGTCCCAGGGCGGCGCCTTCCAGTTGGCTTTGCTGGGCCTAATTCGGGTTAGCCGCAGCCCCTTTGGGCTTTTGCTCATGCTGGTGTTTGGCAGTGGGCTGCTCTCGGCCTTTCTCCTCAACGATACCCTGGCGCTGGTGTTTACCCCCCTCACGCTGCAGGTAACCACTGTGCTGGGGCTGAACCCCATTCCCTATCTCTTGGGCTTGGCGGCAGCCACCAACCTAGGGTCTGTAGCCACCCTGAGCGGCAACCCGCAGAACATTCTCATCGGCTCCTTCTCCGGAATTGGCTACCTGGAGTTTGCCGCCCAGATGACCCCGATTGCCGTGGTGGGGCTGCTGCTGGAGGTGGGGCTGCTGTGGCTCTACTACCCCGAGGTACGCTCGCTGCAGCCCTTCATCCATCAGGCGCCTTGGACGCCGCTGCGCCTCTACCCACCCCTGTTGCGCAAGAGCGTAGCCATTACAGCGGGGCTGTTTGGGGCTTTTGTGGCCGGCTTGCCCCTAGCCGAGTCGGCCCTGCTGGCGGCAGCCCTCTTGCTGATTACCCGCCGGCTGAAGCCGGAGCGGTTTTTGGGGCAGGTGGACTGGAATCTGTTGGTGATGTTCTCTGGGCTGTTTATCCTGACGCAGGCAACCCGAGAGCTGCTGGCCGGCTGGGGACCCAGCCTAGGGCCCTGGGCGGAGCAGGTGGCGGGATCCCCGTTGGCGCTGCTGGCCGCTGTTGCCCTCCTGTCCAACCTCATCTCCAACGTGCCGGCAGTGCTGCTGCTGCAGTCGCTGCTCCCGCTGCAGGGGACGACTGCCTGGCTACTCCTAGCTGCCGGCTCCACCCTAGCGGGCAACTTGACCTTGTTTGGGGCAGTGGCCAATTTAATTACCGTTGAGGCCGCAGCCAGGAAGGGGTATGTGTTAACCTTCGGGGAACACCTGCGCTTTGGTCTGCCCCTGACGCTGCTTACGCTTGGGTTTAGCGGGCTGTGGCTAAGTCAGGCCTGAGCCTTACTGGGCACCAAGGGCAGCCAGCAGCTCGTCGGCCAACAACACCGCCGTATAGACTAGGGCCTGGCGCTGCTCAGGAGACAAGTTGCCAACGGGGGTCTGGGAGTTGCTTAGGATACCTTGCAGTAGCTTGCTGGCCACGTATTCCCGTTTGGAGACGCCGGGGCTGGAGATGGTGGGGTTATCCAGGGAAAACTTTTGGTGGTGCTCGAAAGGAAAGGCGTATTCAGAAGCTACCGGCATGGCTCCACTCCCAACCCAAACTTGCTTGGCCCACTTTCCTTGACTGGGAATCCCAGAAAGCAAGGTCTCAAAAAAGACACTACGGGTTATCGTATCAAGGGGATCCCTGCGTGGGGGAGCAGTTGGGTTTGGTCTCCCCGGGAAAGATTGCCATGCACTTGAGCGAGTCTTTTCGACGCACCAAAATTGTGGCCACCCTTGGCCCCGCCAGCTCCGATCCAGCCATTCTTAGGGAAATGATCCTGCAGGGGGCAACCACCCTTCGCCTTAACTTTTCCCATGGGGATCACGAGCTCCACCGCCGCAACATCCGCCTCATCCGCCAAACCGCTATGGACCTGGGCATCCAGGTCGCCATTTTACAGGACCTGCAGGGGCCCAAAATCCGCCTGGGCAAGTTTGCTGGAGGCTCGATTACCCTCAAGAGCGGGGATCCCTTCGTGTTAACCAGTAAGCCCGTTTTGGGATCCCAGGAGCGCAGTTGGGTCACCTACGACAAGCTGGCCCAAGAGGTGCCGGAAGGAGCAACCATCCTTCTCGATGACGGTCGCGTCGAGATGCGCGTGGAGGCGGTGGATCCGGCAGCGGGGGAGCTCTTTTGCCGCACCATTGTTGGCGGCACCCTCTCCGACCACAAGGGAGTAAATTTCCCTGGGGTGCGCCTTAGCATTGGCGCCGTTACCGAAAAGGACAAAGAAGACCTCTATTTCGGCCTCAACCAAGGAGTGGACTGGGTGGCCCTCAGCTTTGTGCGGGATCCCTCGGATGTGCTGGAGGTGCGGGAGCTGATGGCTGCCGTCGGCAAGCGGGTTCCCATCATCGTCAAGATTGAAAAACACGAGGCCATCCAGCAACTGCCCCAGATCCTGGCTCTTAGCGACGGGGTGATGGTGGCGCGGGGGGATCTGGGCGTGGAGCTGCCAGCGGAAGAAGTGCCGCTTTTGCAGAAGCGGATCATTGCCATGGCCAACTGCCTAGGGATCCCGGTGATCACTGCTACCCAAATGCTGGACAGCATGGCCCACAACCCCCGCCCCACCCGGGCCGAGATTTCGGATGTAGCCAACGCCATCTTGGACGGCACCGATGCCGTTATGCTCTCCAATGAAACGGCGGTGGGCAAATATCCTGTTGAGGCGGTGGCCACCATGGCCCGCATTGCCCTGCGCATTGAACAGGACTACTTCAGCCCCCTCTACGCCGATCGCCGCCAACACCTACGTGCTCTTGCCCAGCAAGAGTTGAGCCAAAGTAGGGGCAGCTTTGCCGAGGATAACTCGCTGCGTCCCAAAACTCTCATAGCCGATTCCATTAGCCGCGCTGTGGGGGAGATTGCCGAAGAGCTGGAGGCGGTAGCCGTGATGACCCTAACCAAAACAGGGGCTACCGCCCGCAATGTCTCGCGGTTTCGCCCGCGTACCCCCATTCTGGCCGTAACACCCCATGTGGAGGTGGCGCGGCGACTGCAGTTGGTGTGGGGGGTACGGCCCCTGTTGGTTCTGGACTTGCCTACCACCCGCCAGACCCTTCAAGCTGCCATTAGCCAAGCCCAGGAAGAAGGCCTGCTCAAGGACGGGGACTTGGTGGTGCTCAGTGCCGGCACCCTACCGGGCATCTCTGGTTCCACTGACCTCATCAAGGTAGAGGTGGTGAAGGCGGTGGTAGCTAGAGGCAGAGGATTTGGCAAAGGCACTGTCAGTGGCCCAGCCCGTATCCTTCGCTCCAGCCTCGATGCCAGCAAGATTACCCCCGGCGACATCCTGGTTGCCCGTACCACCGATGCCAGCTATGTAGAGGCAATCAAGCAGGCGGCTGGAGTCATTACCGAAGAGGACGGCGTCTCCTCCCATGCAGCTGTCATTGCTCTGCGACTGGGAGTGCCCGTGCTGGTGGGGGTTAAAGATGCCACACGCCTTATCCGCGACGGGGCCATCGTTACCCTAGACCCAGAAAAAGGCACGGTGACTTCAGGAGCAGACGGCCTGGGTTTTTAATTTGACTCGCAAGATCCCTTTCAAGCCCATCGCCGCAGTTCCCGAGCTAACCCGCGAGACCTATGTGCCGCGGGCCTTCACTCCCTTGCTGGATGCCATAGGTCGCGGCATCAACGATCTGGAAAGCAGCCTCAGCAAACTTGGCGAAGCAGATCGCCCTGCCAGGGTGCTTATGGTGGTGGTAACCGATGGCCAAGAGAACGCCAGTCGCGAGTTCCGCAAAGAGCAAATTGAAAGACGGATGGCAGTTTGTCTTCTTGAGCGCTGATCTGGCTGCCATCAAAGACGCCCATGACTTCGGCTTCGCTCCCAGCGCGTCTCTGCTTTACCAGAAGTCTGGCTTGGGCAGCAAAGAAGCATGGGCCTCTCCGACTACCGCTCAGCTTGTCTTCGGAGGTTGATGTTCCTCGAGGAAGATCCAACAAGAAACCCGACAACCCCAGCGAAAACTAGTGAAACTGGCCGAGACCCTAACCACATCAGCAGAGCTCAGAGGCGGCCATCGGCACCTTGGAAACAGAGCCAGGGATAGCCCCCTTAGAAGGGGAGGGGATCCCTGTCAGCGCCGTCGAGCGCAGCGACGCAGCAACCACCTAGCGGCAGCCCGATCACCCTCATCCCAAGCTAACCGCTCCACGGCCACCATCACTATTGAGGTAATCGCCGCCTCGCTAAGACGTTGAGAACGCAGCTGCTGCACAGCTAACGTAGCGGCCTCAAGATCGCGTTTGCGAATGGCGCGGAGCAGCTCCTCAGACATAGGTGAAGGCCAGCCTGCCTGATATCCCTTGCTCCCTTTCTACCGCAAGTGCCGGGAGCTTCCCTTTTCCTTCACTTTCCTGTCAGGTAATGCAAAGATTCGTCTTGCGGGCCCAAAATGCTGCAAAAAAACCTTCTGTCCTAGCAGGGAAAGCTGGGCTAAGGGGGAGGGGCTGGCAGACCCCGTTCGCGGCGCAACCCTGAGTCAGCCAGCGGGAACAGCCGTAGGGGAGGGCAGGAGTCGCTCCATGGCCGCCTGCAGCTCCTGCGTCAGAGCTTGGATAGCTTGCCGGCGGTTGGCCTGGTAGGTGGACCAGCGCTCTGAAACTGAGAGGGGATCTCCAATGCGGAAACGGGCTAATCGCGGTCCCAGCTGAGGGGGAGGAGCACTCAGGGGATTCTGGCCTTTGATCCAAGCCAGTAGGTGCCACAGTCGCAGTGCGGTTTCAGCCAGCTCCTCCAGGCTAGGCCGCTCAGGTAGGGGACGGACAGCAAACACCATCAGGGTTTCCACCAAGCGCATGTGCCAGAGGTGGAAAGTGGCTTCAGAGGCAATGCGATTGGCCAGCCCCTTCTCTACAGCTGAGAGGGTAGCAATATTGGAAATATCTTCCCGGTAGATCCAGGACCAGCCTGCCTGTTCGAGGCGATGCCGCCGCTCGATGAAGTCTCCCTGCGGCTGTAGGCCAAAGCGCTGCTCAGCCACGCGCAGAGCCAGATCCGATAAGCTTTGTAGACGTGCCCGCAGATCCCCTCCCTCTCTCCGCTTGATCCGAATTGCAGTAGGCAAAGTAGGAGCATAGAAGCGCTCGTAAAAGCCCTCCATAATCTGAATGAGATGTTCAGCCAGGCGGAGCAAGCGGGCCATGAGAAAGCCTTGGCCAACATGGGCGGAGCGCCTGGTCGGCAGCTGGCAATCGGCCTCCATGCGGCGGAGTAACCTATCGAGGGCTGCCCGGGGATCCTTCAAGTAGTAGTAGCGGAGGCCCACCGGTAGGATCAGCACTTCCTCGGGCCGCCCCGCCTTGAGCAGATCTTCCACGGCCCAAAAGCTCAACTGGGCTACCCCCGGCTCCAGCGGGTTAAGCAGCCCACTCATGCCGTTGATTGTCCCCTCGGGTGCTACTGCCAACGGATAGGGGCCCGAGACCAACTGCTCGCGAGAGCTCTTCAGCCCCGCCCGATCTAGACGGCCCCGCAAAATCGGGATCCCACCCAGCCGGGGCAAGCCCCAACTGGCAATGGCCCCCAGCCATAGCGGCAGGCCGCGGTCGTAGACAAACAGGACGTGGGGCCGCCGCTGGAGGCGGATCCCCTGCTGTCGGGCCAGCTGCGGCAGAAGATGGGAAAACAAGTACAGCAGGCAGGGGGGATCGTCGAGAGTGGGGTGGCGAAAGGCTACCAACAGGCGAATCTTGCCCGCCTCAAATTGCTGATAAAGCTGAGCCAACCGCTCGCCCCCATCCACCTCAACGCGCGGGATCCCTTTGGCCCAGCGCAACCAAAAAGGCAAGCCTGTTTGCACAAAACGAACTACCCACGGCGTCAATCGCGGCGGCAGAAACTGGAGGGGAGGTTGAACGGTCTGCTGCATAGGGATCCTCAGTCTAGGATCGGCACCTTCGGTAAACCTATGCTTTGGATCCCATCATAGGGAAGGCTAAAGAGGCACTGCTGCTCCACTGGATCCCCTCTCTTGAGAAGGCCTTCAACCTCCTGCCGCTTTTTTCCGGGAGCCCCGCGTCTTTTTGGGGGGAGCTTCTTCTGAGGTTGCGTCCTCCATGACCTGGCCGTTTAACACCTGCTTGAGGTGAATGTGCTTATAGCCCAGCTGGATCTCGAACTCATCGCCAGGCTTGAGATTCATCTGTTTGGTGTAGGCAGACCCGATGATGATCTGCCCATTTTTGTGAACGCTGACGCGAAAGGAGGGCTCGCGACCGCGCTTTTCCCGGCTAGAGCTGGGGCCGAGGCTCAGACCTTTTGCCGCCAGCACCGCATCATAAAAAGCATTTAAGTTGACGCGGAGCTTGTTGTTCTTGGTCACGGTTACGTAGCCACAGCGCTTTGCCGTTTCCCGGCGAGGCAGGTGCCCCAAAGCCTCTATCTTCTGCAATAGAGCCTTCCCGGTTAGAGGTTGTGGTGGTATATCCGACATTTTCTAATACCCTACAGCCCTCTCTAAGAGATCATAACCTCCTGACGTACTTCTGCAAGCAAAAGTTTGCGACTCCGTTCCGGGTCGTATTTCACTCTAGGGGAGAAAGGCTCTTCTCAAGGGGGCATTCAATGGATGTTCTGCCTCTGGATAAAGAGGGGTGCAAGAAGTGCTTAATCTAGCCTGGCTTCTGGAACTTCAGCAGCAGAGAGATGGGATTGATTTTGCCCAAATGGCTCAGGGAAGGCCCCCTGCCGTCAGCCACAGACCGTTCCACCATAGGCAGGGCAGAGACCCGTGGCCGCGGCTATGGGCTACGGCCCCTCCTTTTGCAACGGTTAGCTGTCAATGGGAAGGCAATTTAGCCAGGCCCCAACTGCTGGGCTACCAGAGAGGGAAGCTGAGCCACAGGGATCCCCTCGAGGATTTCGGCTGCAAAGGCGTAGGTGAGCAGTTGGCGGGCTTGGGCTAGGGGGATGCCGCGGCTTTGCAGGTAGAAGATCTCCTCGGCCTCCAGTTGGCCCACGGTGGCTCCGTGGGTGCATTTGACGTTGTCGGCAAAGATCTCCAGTTGGGGCCGGGTATCCACCCGCGCTTTGGGGCTTAGGAGTAAGTTGCGGTTGGTTTGGGCTGCGTCGGTTAGTTGGGCTTCTCGACTGACGAGAATGCGCCCGCTAAAGACCGCACGGGCTGTCTCGTCGACAATGCACTTGTGCAGTTGGCGGCTGCTACCCTGGGGGGCTTGGTGCCTCAAGCGGGAGTGGGTGTCACTGTGCTGGGATCCCTTCAGCAGGGTCAGCCCCTGCAGGTGGGTGTGGGCCTGGGGCTCCACCTGGGCAATCTCCAGGTTGTGGCGGGAAAACTGGGATCCCCACTGCAGGACCTGCAGCCGGTAGTGGCTGTGGCGACCCTGGCGCACAGCAGTTTGGTTGATGTGAAAAGCCTGGGATCCCTGCCGCTGGAAGATTACATGGTGCAGGCGGGCTCCTTCGGCCAGGGCAATCTCGGTAACGGCGTTGCCAAAGGGAATCCCTGCCCCCCCCGAGACGTGATCCTCAATGAGGGTGAGGGCAGTGTTAGCCTGCAAAGTTACCAGGCAGCGGGGCTGGGCCAAAACCGCCTCTCCCTCTGGGGCCAGAGTGATCCAGAGCAGGTGCAAGGGCGGCAAAACCTCCTGCTGGGGCAGCAGCTCAATCTGGATCCCATCGCCTAGATGGGCGGTGTTGAGGGCGCTGAAGACGTCGACCTTGGCGATGGTTTGCAACCATCCAGGAGCCGACTGGCTTAGGGGAGTAATTCGCAGGGCTGAGGGCAGGCCGCTCAAGTTAGAAAGGTGGGGAGCAAAGTAGCCGTTGACAAAGACGGCATAGCTGTAACGGCTTTCCGGCCACAGCCAGGGCTCAAGAGCGGCTACCTCCAGACCTGGCTCCCCAGGGCCGGCTAGGCGAAAGGTGTGGGCCACTAGCGGCGAGAGGTCGCTGTATTTCCAGTCTTCCTCGCGGGGGGTGGGGATCCCCAGTTCCGCCAGTTGGGCGCGGGCCTGCTGTCTCAGAGGGGTATGGGGATCCTCCACCTCCGGAATTTGGCGGAGGATGTGCTCTAGAAAGGAACGGCCAAAGCGCTCAGCGCCCCCATCTCGAACCGAGGACTTGGGCACCGCAGCGCTCATCCCACCTCCTCCTTGAGCCAGTCGTAGCCCCGCTTCTCCAGCTCCAGCGCCAAGGTCTTATCGCCGCTAAGGAGAATGCGCCCCCCTTCCATCACATGCACATAGTCAGGGGTCACGTACTCCAGCAGGCGCTGGTAGTGGGTAATGAGGAGCATAGCCTTCTCAGGACCAGCCAGTTGGTTAATGCCCTGGGCAACGATGCGCAGCGCGTCGATATCCAGGCCAGAATCCGTCTCGTCCAAAATAGCCAGCGTGGGTTCCAGCACGGCCATCTGCAGGATCTCGTTGCGCTTTTTCTCACCGCCAGAAAACCCTTCGTTGACGGAGCGCTCCAAAAAAGCCGGATCCATTTTGACCAGACCCAGCTTTTGGCGCACGAAGTCATCAAACTCAAGGGGATCCATTTCCGGCTGATCCCGATATTTTTGCCGGGCGTTGTAGGCAGCGCGCAAGAAGTCCAAGTTGCTCACTCCGGGAATCTCGATGGGGTATTGAAAGGCCAAAAAGATCCCAGCCCAGGCCCGCTCCTCCGGCTCCATTTCCAAGAGGTTCTTGCCTAGATAGAGAATCTCACCTCCTGTTACCCGGTAGTCCGGGTGGCCGGCCAAGATCTTGGAGAAGGTGCTTTTCCCGGAGCCATTGGGACCCATGAGGGCGTGAATTTCACCGGCCCGGATTTCCAGGTTCACCCCCTTGAGGATAGGGGTGCCGTCGATCTCAGCCCTGAGATCGCGGACAGATAAGATGACAGGGCTGTTTTCCCGGATCATGTCAGCAGTTACTCTTGGGTCGAAGTAGGGGTGGGCAGGCTTGCCCCCAATTGTACTCGTCGGGGATCTAGCCAACGGATCCCTCCAGCTTCAGGCTTAGCAGCCGATCCGCCTCGACGGCAAACTCCATCGGCAATTGGTTGAACACCTCTCGGCAGAAGCCGCTGATGATCATGGAGACGGCGTCTTCTACAGAAATGCCGCGCGACTGGAAGTAGAACAGTTGCTCTTCTCCAATCTTGGAAGTGGAAGCTTCGTGCTCTACCTTGGCAGTGTTGTTTTGCACCTCAATGTAGGGGAAGGTGTTGGCACTGCACTGATCCCCAATCAAGAGAGAATCGCACTGGGAAAAGTTGCGGGCGCCCTCTGCTTTTGGCCCAATTTTTACCAGGCCACGATAGCTGTTTCTAGAGTGCCCTGCCGAGATGCCTTTGGAGATGATCTTGCTGCGGGTGTTGCGGCCTATGTGGATCATCTTGGTGCCCGTGTCGGCCTGCTGGTAGTGGTTGGTCAGGGCCACTGAGTAGAACTCGCCCACCGAGTTTTCCCCTACCAACACACAACTGGGATATTTCCAGGTGATGGCAGAGCCGGTCTCCACCTGCGTCCAGGAGATCTTGGAGTTGGCCCCCTGACAGAGGCCGCGTTTGGTCACGAAGTTGTAGATGCCGCCCTTGCCGTTTTCGTCGCCGGCATACCAGTTCTGCACCGTCGAGTACTTGATCTCGGCATTGTCTAGGGCAATCAGCTCCACCACCGCTGCGTGCAGTTGGTTGGTGTCGAACATGGGAGCCGTGCAGCCTTCTAGGTAGCTGACGTAGGATCCCTCGTCAGCAATGATTAGGGTGCGCTCGAACTGGCCCAACTCGCCGTTGTTGATGCGGAAATAGGTGGAAAGCTCCATTGGGCAGCGCACCCCTTTGGGCACATAGACAAAGGAGCCATCGCTAAACACTGCCGAGTTCAGCGCCGCGTAGTAGTTGTCGGTAATAGGTACCACCGTGCCCAGGTACTTGCGCACCAAGTCAGGATACTCCCGCAGCGCCTCCGACATGGAGCAGAAAATGATCCCTTCCTTGGCCAACTTCTCCCGGAAGGTGGTGGCCACTGAGACACTGTCGAAAATGGCGTCTACTGCAACATTAGCCAGCCGCTTTTGTTCCGACAAAGGGATCCCCAGCTTCTCAAAGGTTTCCAGCAGCACGGGATCCACTTCGTCGAGGCTCTTTTTCTTCTCCTTTACCTTGGGAGCAGAGTAGTAGACGATGTTCTGGTAGTCAATGGGTGGGTAGGTGACGTTTGGCCAGGTGGGCTCGCTCATCTTCAGCCACTGGCGGTAGGCCCGCAGCCGAAACTCCAGCATAAAGTCCGGCTCTCCCTTCTTGGCCCAAATTTGCCGAATGATGTCCTCGTTTAAGCCTTTGCCGATGGACTCAGAAGGGATGTCGGTAACAAAGCCGTACTTGTAAGGCTGGCTAACCAGGGTGCGGACGCTCGTAGACATGGATAGCTCTCGGTTAGGGACAGGGGCAAAACTGGTGGCCAATTAAAACAACATGGTTGTTGCTTAGCTAATCCTCAGGTTACTTTAGGAATGATCCCGTTGTCAAAGTAGCAGAGAGCGGGGCTGGCAGCGGCAGCTGAGTAAACCCAGTCCAACTAGGAGGGCAAGGGTGGAGAGCGCGCGGAAGATCAGCGGTCCGTTTACGCAACCCCTTTCCAGCAAGCAGGCCATTTTGATCTACCTGCGCAAGGCGGGGCAGGCCACCGCCCAGGCTTTGGCAGAGCACCTGGGCATTTCTCCCCAAGCAACTCGCCGCCACCTCAAGGATCTGGAGGCGGAGGGACTGATCCACCATGTCGCACAGCCCAGTGGCCTGGGCCGCCCCCAACACCTCTATCAGCTTAGCCCCCAGGGGGAAGCGCAATTCCCTGCCAGCTACGACAAGTTTGCCCTTGGCCTGCTCAACACGCTGGCTGAAACTCTGGGAGCGGAACAGATGGGATCCTTACTCCAGCAGCAGTGGCAGCGCAAAGCCCAGGAGTACCGAGCCAAGATAGGCTCTGGATCCCTGACCGAGCGGCTGGAGCGCTTGGTGCAGTTGCGCCAGGCAGAGGGCTACATGGCGGAGTACTACCCCTATCCTGCCGACCTGGCTGCACCGATTGCAGCAGAGGGGTCTAAGCACTATGTCGAGCAATATGTTTTCGTGGAGCACCACTGCGCCATCGCCCAGATTGCCCAGCGCTTTCCCAGCATCTGCGGCCACGAGCTGGAGATGTTTGCCGCCGCCCTGCCCGATTGCCGGGTGGAGCGCCTCACCTGGCAGGTCAAGGGGGAGCACCAGTGCGGCTACTGGATTGCCAGGGCAAGCTTAGCTTGAAGATCGGCCGGGGAAAATTGGCTGGATTGATCGGGATCCCGTCCTAGGGGATGTCAAACAAAACTTTTTCGGGTATAGTCATAGCAGGCTAGCGAACTTTCAGTGCAGGCCAATGCTTTGGCGCGCTCCCTTTTTTGGCTACTTTACCTTTCCCTGGCAACGACCAGGGCGGAAGGGTGGCGCGTAAACTCAGAACCTAGGTTTACTCGAGTCCGTCCTGAAGCCCTGGGCCCAGTCCCAGGGCCTTTTTGATGGCTCGGTGATTCAGTTCCTCAGTTGCAACGATAAGGACGGTGCTATGCCCCCCCAAACCGACAACTGCAACATTCAAGAGGTGACTCCCTTGATTACCCCTGCTGCTGTCAAGGCCAAGCTGCCCCTGACAGAAAGGGCAGCCCAAGTGGTGCTCTCCACGCGGCAGGCTATCCGCGACATCATCCACGGACGGGACCTCCATCGCTTGGTGGTGATTGTCGGCCCCTGTTCCATCCACGATCCCGAAGCGGCCCTGGAGTACGCCCATCGCCTTAAGCGGGTAGCCGACCGAACCCGCGAGCACTTAGTGATTGTGATGCGCACCTATTTTGAGAAGCCGCGCACCACAGTGGGCTGGAAGGGGCTGATTAACGATCCCCACCTGGATGGCTCCTGTGATATCGCCACCGGCTTGCAACTGGCCCGTTCCATCCTGCTGCAGATCAACGAGCTGGGCTTGCCCTGCGCCACGGAGATGTTGGATCCGGTAACCCCTCAATACACCGCAGATCTGGTGAGCTGGGCAGCCATCGGCGCTAGAACCATTGAAAGCCAGACCCACCGGGAAATGGCCAGTGGCCTCTCTATGCCCGTGGGCTTCAAAAATGGCACCGACGGACGGCTGGAGATTGCCCTCAACGCCATCCTGTCCGCTAGCCACCCCCACAGCTTCCTGGGCATTGGCCAAGACGGCAGGACGGCTTTGGTAAAAACCACTGGCAACCCTGACCGCCACATCGTGTTGCGGGGAGGTGGTGGCAAGACCAACTATGGGCCGGAGGATGTGGCGCGGGCGGCCCTGCTGATGAAGGATCAAGGGATCCCGCGCTCAGTGATGGTGGACTGCTCCCACGACAACTCCCACAAAGACTACCGCCAGCAGGGAGCCGTCTGTCGAGCAGTGCTGCGGCAGTACCAAGAAGGGCAGCGGGCCTTGATGGGACTGATGCTGGAGAGCAACCTCAAGCCGGGCAAGCAAACTTGGCAGAAGGGAGTGCCGCTCCAGTACGGTGTCTCCATTACTGACGGCTGCATTGGCTGGGAGGAGACAGAGGAGCTCCTGCAGGAGATGGCGGCAACCGTGGCGGGGAAAGCCCTGGCCCTGAGCCATTGAGCCCTTGGACAAGCTCCAGCCTTGTCTAGAGTTGTCTAGGTCTTCCAGGGGAGAGGGGCAGCGCTAAGATCCTGTTGTCCCTCTTCCCCTGTTCCAAGGGGACCGTTCTTGCCAAAACCTTTTTTGCTTTTCTTGAGCCTGTGGTTACCCTCCAACTGGCTTCCCCCACTTCTGAGGCCTGGATTGAGCAGGCCACCCATCACCTTGACCTTATTTTGTTGGACCACGCCAACTGCGAGAAAAAAGCGGCGGGTAACGCCCTCAGTCTCCTCTTTCGCTACCCAGCCAACGGGCGGCTGGTGGAAGCCCTTTCGCCACTGGCGCGGGAGGAGCTGCAGCATTTTGAGCGAGTCCACCGCCATTTGCAGCGGCTGGGGATCCCCTTTAGGCCCCTGTCGGCTGCTCCCTACGCTAGCCGCCTCAACCAACACTTGCGCCGCCGTGAGCCAGAGCATCTTCTGGATACGCTGTTGGTGGCCGCCATCATCGAGGCTCGCAGCCACGAACGCTTGGGCCTGCTGGGAATTCACCTCCTCGATCCCGAACTGCGCCAGTTTTACCTGTGGCTGGCAGCGGCTGAAGAGCGGCACTGGCAGCTGTACCTCGAGCTGGCGCTGGAGCAGTTCCCCGCTGAGCAAGTGCAGGAGCGGCTGGACACCCTGCTGCAGGTGGAAGCTGAGATCCTCTCCACCCTTCACCCTGAGCCACGTGTCCATAGCTAACCCCTTCCCTTGCGGCAACCTGAAGGCAGAGGCCTGTTGAAGAGAGCCGGTAGGCAAGGGGGATCGTGGTTGCCTGTCCGGCTCAAACTAAGCTACTGGGGGCGGATAAGCCCCGCCCTGTACTTGGAGAGACACCCTCGCAAAGAGAGGGTAGGAGGGTCTCGGTTGCAACCACGCGGTGGGACATGCCGTGGCTGCTCGGGGAGGGACGACCAGATCCCGTTGAAGTGTTGGCAGAGCGCGGCGTAAGCCTTAGCATGGGCGATATTGCCAAGCGGCAGTCGCAGGGGGGATCCTACCAGGAGAAGTCAATGGGGTTCTGCCGTCTGCAGAGAGGGGAAGATCCTGCTTAGCGGCGCTGGCGCGATCCGGAAAGGGCTCCAACCCAAAGCATCAGCCTTGCCTGGAGAGAGAACCACATCTCAGGATTTGTGCGCAATCCAAACAGGGCATACAGGCCCAATAGAAACAAAACACACCCATTTCCCAGCCCTTTGTAAGTTTGGACAATTTGGCTTTGGCTCCAGCCAAATTCATAAACTAAGCGGTTCATATCCCCAGCGGCATCTCCTTGGCCACCCAGCAGAGTTCCCCACGGAATTGGAGCTAGCCCTTTTTGAATGCTGTGCCATTGCCAAAAGCTTCTCCAGAGGCTGCTGGCTGCAACTCCCAAAACGACGAATCGCCAAAAGTCCCACCGCCAGCGGTCTGGCAAGCGAAGATAAAAGCAGGCTATTAAGAAGGTACTGATGTAAAACTCACCGCCTACACTGCCAAAGGTAATGAGCATTTCTTTGGTGCGATTGGGCATGAGCCAGGTCATATAAAACTGCAGCAGAGCAAGAACAATAGCCAATGGCTGCAGCCATTGGATCTGCTCCTCGCGAGCCGACTTGAAGAGCAAAGCCAATAAAAAGAGGATCCCAAAGTACACAAAGGGATCCCTTTGGGAACTGATGCTGGTCCAGCCAAACGGTAAGGGCAAAGCGCGATGCCCGCTCCACCAGGCAATCGTGGCATGGCCCAGCTCGTGAATCCAAATGTGCCAAGGGAGATGTAGCACCTGCAGTAGAGCAATGTTGTTTACCAGCAGGGCCACCACCACTGCAGCCGGATAGGCCCAGAGGTTGACTGTCCAGCTATCAAAAGAAAAGCGATCCCAACGCGGCTGGGAGCCTAGGCGCAGGCTGCGCTGCCAAAGCAACTGGGAGCCGCGGAAAGCGCGGATCTCCAATTGCTCGAGGCGCGGAATCCGCAGTTGCTTCACCATTAAAAACAGTTGAGCCGCAACCCCTGGCGGCGAGAGGCCTTGGGGCAGGGATCCCAGCAGGTGGATGTGCAGGGTGTTGTCAGCAAAATGTACTTGCGCAGGCCAGCCCCGTCGCAGCAGCTCCAGCCGAACAACTCGCACAATTGCTTGGCTGTCCCCAGCGCGGGCCAGGGCGAGGGGATCAGGGGAGGCGGGCATTGCCAGTTACCTCCTAGAGCACGGCGGCAGCACCATTATTCTTCTATTCTTCACGGGGCTGCCGGACAAAAATTGCGCTCCCTCTCAGGTCGTCCCAGGGGGAGGTTGGTATAGTTGAGGGCAGCAGGTAGGCGGAGTGAGTGGAGGATCATGCCTGGCTTGGACAAGGGGGGGATAAGACGGGATCCCAAACCGTCTAGGCAGAGCGCCCTGTGGGGAGCGACGCTGCTGTTGGGTTTAGCCGCAGCAGGTTTGTTTTCCCCCTTGCCTGTTCAAGCGCAGCCGACCCCTGTTCCCGGTCTGTCTCGCATTGACCGTTGGCACTACGACCCCCAGCGGGGGTGGCTAGAGGTTAACACTGAGGGAGAGGTGCGGCCTTTTTTGTTTGTGCTGCAAAACCCTCCTAGGGTAGTGCTGGATTTTCCCAACACCCTTTTTGGGCAAGAGCCCCAAACCCAGAACTTTCCAGGACGGGTTACCTCTGTGGAGATCAAACAGCTCACCCCAACCATCACTCGCTTTGTGCTGCACCTGCAGCCGGATCAACCCCTTAGTCTTGGCCAACTGCAACTGCTCACCGCCGGCCCTTCCCGCTGGGCTGTCCAGTTCCTCCAGCCCGAGCAATCCCTGCCTCTCCCTCCCTCACCCCCTGCTCCCCAGGAGCCCACGTCCCTGCCTCTGTCAACAGCGTCGCCCGCTCGCCCCGAAGCCAGCCTGCCCTCTCCTCCTGCCCCATCCCCTGCCAGCCATCAGATCTTGGCCATCTCTCCCCACGCGGAGGGCTTCTTTATCCGCACCCAAGGCAGTCCCCCCACCACGGTGCGGCGCATCCTCGATCCGGATCGGGTGGTGGTGGATTTTCTCAACACCACCCTCAGCCCTGCCCTTACCCAGCGGCTCTATACCGTCAACCGCCTGGGGGTTTTGCGGCTGCGGGTGGGGCAATTTGAGCCCACCATTGCCCGCGTGGTGTTGGATGTGGATCCTTCCAGTGGCGATTGGGAGGCCCGCTACGACCCGCAGCAGGGAGGAATCTGGATCCAGCCCGCCGGGGGTGCTGCCCAGGCCAGCCTTCTGCCTGATGTCAGCCCAACCGAGGCCCAAGAACCGCTGGCTACCTTACGCTCGGTGGAGCTGCGGGGGAATCAGCTCATCATTAGCGCCGATGGGTTCATGTTCTACCGGGCCGGCTGGGATCCTGAAAGCGGCGGCTACCGCATCAACGTGGCCCCAGCACGCCTGCCTCCGTCCTTGCCGGATCCCGGCTTGCCCATTGGGGGACCGGTGCAGCGGATCCGCTTTGTCCAAGAGGACGCTCGCACGGTCAGCATTCTGGTACAGCCTGCCGAGGAGTTCAATGTCTTTGAGCCCAACCCTGGCCAGGGATCCCGACGCATCACCCTGGAGCTGCGGCCTCTGAAGGCTCCGCTGCCCAGCCCTCAGCCGCCAGCGCCTGCCCAAGCTTCCCCTCCTCCCCCCCTGGGCCGGACGGTCATCGCCATCGATCCGGGACACGGCGGACGGGATCCCGGCGCCATCGGGGTAGATGGGATCCAGGAAAAAGACATCGTGCTCTCCGTTTCCCACCAGGTTCGACAATTGTTGCAGGAGCGGGGGTATACGGTGGTGATGACCCGCACCGACGACCGCGAGGTGTTGCTGCAGCCGCGGGTGGATAGGGCCGTGCAGGCCAATGCCACTCTCCTGGTGAGTATCCATGCCAATGCTCTGGAGCGCTCCAGTGTTCACGGCATCGAGACCTACTACCTGCGGCCCGACAGCGCTGAGCTGGCCCGGATCCTGCACCGCAGCCTGGTGAGGGCCACCGGTGCCGCCGACCGGGGAGTGAGGCGGGCCCGCTTTTTTGTGGTGCGAGAAACGCCCGTGGGCATGCCCTCAGTGCTGCTAGAGCTGGGGTATGTAACCAACCCAACCGAAGGGCGTAGGTTGGCTACTCCCGAGTATCAGGCCATCTTGGCGCGGGCCATTGCCGAGGGCCTCGAGACCTTCTTGCGCAACCGCTAGAGGATGCCGCCTGTCCTAAGGCAGGGTAGGATACAGCAGCTTAGGCCAAGGTGCTGAGGGAGGAAGGAGCATGCGTTGGGGGTGGGGAGCAGAGCCAGATCCCAGTTGGCCAATTGGGGTGTTTGACAGCGGCCTGGGGGGGCTCACCGTCTGGCGGGCCCTGCGCCGGCAGTTGCCCCAGGAGCACCTTGTTTACTTTGCGGATACAGCGCGGCTGCCCTATGGGGATCGCTCCCCCGAGGAGATCTTGACCTTTGTGCGCCAGATCCTGCACTGGCTGCAGGCACAGCCCGTGAAAGTGGTGGTGATGGCCTGCAACACCAGCTCGGCGCTGGCTTTGGAGCAAGTGCAGCAGGAGTTTGCCCTGCCCATCCTTGGCCTCATCCTGCCCGGTGCCCAGGCGGCCTTGGCCCAGGGATCCCGTATTGGGGTCATTGCCACGGCGGCTACAGTTAAAAGCCGCGCCTACTCCAAAGCCATCCAGGAGTACAGCGCCCTGGATCCAAGGCGCTTTCCCCAGCCTGTCCAGTGCTGGGAGCAGGCCTGCCCGGCGTTCGTCCCCCTCATCGAAGCGGGTCAGTTAGACAGCCCCGAGCTGCAGCAGGCCGCCAAACGCTACCTGCAGCCGCTCCTGCGGCAGGGGATCGACACCCTTGTCTATGGCTGCACCCACTATCCCCTCCTCGATCCCCTGCTGAGGTCTCTGCTGCCCCCTTCAGTCAAGCGTGTGGATCCCGGGGTGGCCCTGGTGCGCTCCCTGGCCCGCGAACTCAGCCTCTGGGGCCTGCGCCGCCCCCCAACGGCCCCCCCAGACGAACCCCACCGCTTCTACGTCAGCGGGGATCCGGAGCGCTTTGCCCAGTTGGCCACTCCTTGGCTGGGCTTTCGGCCCCAGGTGGAACGAGTGGAATGGCCGGCCCTGGATGTCAACAACTTCCGTCGACCCTAGGCAAGAGCAACTAGAGGGCTTGGGTTGAGGAGAGCCCAAGGCCTGCGGCGCCAAGCCAGGATCCTATCTCCCTTCGCGGAAGCGGGCCGTAGCACCCTGAACCTGGGCCCAGACACGGGTGGGCAAGCCCCAAATGTAGATGAAGCCTTCGGCGGCGCGGTGGTCGAATTGATCCCCTTCCCCGTAGGTAGCCAGCTCTGGGTTGTAAAGAGAGTAGGGAGAACGGCGGCCCACGCAAACTGCTTGGCCCTTGTGCAGCCGCATCCGCACCACACCGGTAACGCTCTTTTGGGTGGTGCGAACGAAGGCGTCGAGGGCCTCCCGCAGCGGCGAATACCAAAGGCCGTTGTAGACCAACTGGCTATAGGTGGTCTCGATGCCGTACTTGTACTGGAGGACCTCACGGGTAAGGGTGAGGCTTTCCAGCTCGCGGTGGGCTGGAATCAGCACACTTAGAGCAGGGCACTCGTAGATCTCCCGCGACTTGATCCCAACCAGCCGGTCCTCAATCATATCGATGCGGCCCACCCCGTGGCTGCCGGCCAAGGCGTTGAGCTGCTCAAAGAGAGCTCTGGGGCTGAGGCGTTGCCCATCCAATCCCACGGGGATCCCTTGCTCAAACTCAATCTCCACATAGGCAGGCTCATCGGGTGTCTGGGCAATGGGCCGGGTGAGGGCGTAGACTTCCTCCGGCGGCTCTTGGTCGGCGTCTTCCAGGATCCCGGCTTCGACGCTGCGGCCGAGGATGTTGAAGTCAATGCTGTAGGGGCTGGACTTCTGCACTGGCAGGGGGATCCCGTAGCGCTCGCCATAGGCAATGGTCTCCTCGCGGGTCATGCCCCACTCACGCGCTGGGGCCAGCACCTTTAGCCTAGGGTTTAGGGCAGCAATGGCTAGATCGAAGCGCACTTGGTCGTTGCCTTTGCCAGTGCAGCCGTGGGCTACGGCGTCGGCACCCACTTCTTCTGCCACCTCCACCAGCAGCTTGGCAATTAGGGGTCGAGCCAAGGCAGTGGAGAGAGGGTAGCGCTGTTCGTAGAGGGCGTTGGCTTGGAGGGCCGGGAAGGCGTAGTCGGTAATCAGGGTCTGGACAGCCTCCCGCACCAGGGATTGCTCTGCCCCTGCCCTAAGGGCCTTGGCCTGGATGGCCTCCAGCTCTGCTCCTTGCCCCAGATCCACCGCCAGGGTTACCACCGATTCCACCCCCCACTCGTGTTTGAGGTAAGGAATGCAGACGGAGGTGTCAACGCCGCCGGAGTAGGCCAAAACCACTTTCTTTGCCCGTCCCATGGTGTTGTGGATCCCTGTTGGCAACAAGTTGCTAGCCCATTATGCCTTGTGGCTTGCCCGGTCTGGATCTAGGGGCAGCTTTGTCGAGTATTCTCACAGAGGATTTCTCCTGGGCTTGGGATCGCTGTCTAGGCAGTTGTTGGCGCAGCGTGGGGGGTGGGGGTTAGGTGAGCACAGCCAGCAGAGGGATCCTGGCAGCACAGCCGAGACTTAGCCGCAGACGAGCCCTGGGGCTGGGGCTCCTGTCGCTGCTGAGCTTTGTGGCCGGGGCAGGGTTTGCCGCCCTCTCCCAGCCGGAAGGGGGATCTCCCGTTGCCGCCCCAGAGCCGGAAGTGCCCCGCTTTACCGCCCACGGCTGGCCGCTGCTGGATCCCCTGCCGCCGCCGGACGAGATCTGGGAGTGCGAGCTGGTGGTAGTAGGCGGATCCTTGGGGGGCGTGGCGGCAGCCAGTCAGGCCATGCGGGGGGGTGTGCAAACCTGCCTCATCGAGCTCACCCCCTGGCTAGGGGGGCAGATCACCTCCCAGGGGGTATCGGCCCTCGACGAGTCCCTCCTCATGCGGCAGCGGGGCAATTTTTCCCGCCACTGGCTGGAGTTCAAAGCCCTAATCGCAAGCCAGCCGGTGCATCTGCCTGCCTGGACAGGGGTGCCCCCCGGAACTCGCGTATCCGAGATCAACAGTTGCTGGGTAGGGGAGCTGTGTTTTCCGCCCCAGGCGGGTCTGCAGGCGGTGGAAACCTGGCTGCAACAGGCTGCCCGCAGCGCCCCCAACAGTCGCTGGGCCACCCAGACTGCTTTTAAGGGGGCCACCTTCAGCGCTGACGGCTCCCGCATTGAGAGCATCTACGCTGTGCGGCGGCAGCCGCGGGATCCCAACTTTGTGCCCCCAGGGCGGCTGTGGCGGGAATTGGTGAGCTGGTATAGCTGGCAGGAAACGGAAGTGTTTGCCAAACGGGTGCTACGGCTGCAGGCGCCACCGGGCCGCCACCTGTTTGTTATCGACGCCACCGACACCGGTGAGGTAGTAGGCTGGGCCGGCATCCCCTACCGGCTGGGCTCAGAAGGGCGAGATCTTACTGGGGAGCCCAATGCCCCGCCGGCCAGCAACCCCGAATGTACCCAGGCCTTTACCTTTCCCTTCGTGCTGGCCATCCACGACGATGGGGGCCGCTCCCGCGCTGAGCTGGCCCAGCTGCAGCCAGGCTACTCCCGTGCCGAACACCGCCGCCAGTTTGACCTGGAGGGGTTTCCCACCTTCAGCGGCCAGAGCTTTTTCAACTACCGCCGCATTGTCAGCAAAGGTCGCACAGATCCCTTTTACGGCACCCCGGTTCCCGGGGATCTAACCCTGGTGAACTGGAACCGCGGCAACGACTGGGGGATCATGAACCCCCCCCTAATCTTGACAGAAGAACAGCTGGTGGCCTCAGGGCAGCGCCACAACTGGCTGGGGGGGCTGGACGTCTCCGCCCTCAAGGATGGAGAAAACCACGCCCTGCTCTTTGCCGAGTGGCTGATGGAAACTCAGTCCCGCGCCGGCTATCCCCTCTCGTTGGTGTTTGCCGAGGACTCTTTGCTGGGCACCCGCTCCGGCCTCAGCCTCTACCCCTACATCCGGGAGGGGCGGCGCATCCTGGGGCGAGCTGCCTACGGCCAGGCGGAATTCCAGATGCTGGAGCAGGATATTCGCGTTGGTGCCTTGGGGGGGCGGGATTTCAGCCCCACGGCAGTGGGGGTGACTCACTACGCCATCGATATCCACGGCTGCCGCTACCGCAACTGGGAGCCTTCCCTGTCAGCCAGCTCGGCGCCTGTCAACGAGTTTTCCGTCCGCCCCATCGTCATCCCCCTCGAGGCCCTCATCCCCCAGAAAGTGGATAACCTGCTCATCGGCGGCAAAGGGATCGCCGTCAGCCACATCGTCAACGCCGCCACCCGCACCCATTACGGCGAGTGGACCATCGGCTCGGCAGCGGGGCTCATCGTAGCCTGGTTGCACAGCCAGGATCCCGGCTTGATCCCGGCTCAGATCGTGCCGCAGGGCAAGATGGCCGACTTGCAGCGCTACCTGGTTGCCCATGGACAGCGGCTGCACTGGTAGGCAGTTGCCGCCGCCCTACCCCTGTGCGCCGGAAGGGAGTGAATCGGGATCCCCTTTTCCGCCATAGCGCCGCTGCCGCCACCACACCAGCAGAGGGCTGGCGATGAAGATGCTGGAATAAACCCCCAAGCTGAAGCCGATGAGCAAAGCGATGGCAAACCCCTTCAGGGTGGCTCCCCCAAAAATGGCAATGGCCACCAGGGGCAGCATCGTGGTCAGGGTGGTGTTCAAAGAGCGGGCAAAAGTCTGGTTCAACGACAGGTTCACCACCTCGGCAAAGCTGACCTTGCGGCTGACCAGACGCAGATTTTCCCGGATGCGGTCGTAGATAACCACCGTGTCGTTGACGGAAAAACCAATGATGGTTAACAGCGCCACCACAAACAGGCTGTCCACCTCCATGCCCACCGTTAGGCCCAAAAGGGCAAACAGACCTGTTGTCAGCACCACATCGTGCAGCAAGGCCACAATGGCAAACACCGCGTAATCCCACTGGAAGCGCAGGGCCAGATACACCACAATGAGCCCAAAGGAGATGAGCACGGCCACGAGGCCGGAACGCAAGAGTAAACGCCCCACCGTCGGGCCCACCGTCTCTACTAGGTTGCGCTCAAAAGGGCCTACCTGCTGCCGCAGCGTCTCCTCTACCGCTAGGCGCTCCTGCTCGGTCAAAGGGGGCATGCGGATTAGGGCTTCCTGGCCGGTCTGGGTGTCCAGTTGGATGATGCTGCTGCCCAGGTTGTGTTCCTGCAGCGCCCGCCGCAGCTCGTCAGTGGTGACAGGCCGCTCAAAACGCAGATCCAACAAGGTGCCGCCGGCAAAGTCCAGCCCCAGCCGCAGCGGTGTCCCTAGAGAGGCCAGAGAAAAGGCCATGCTGACCAGCCCCACCAGCAACACCGCCAAGGAAAGGGTAAACCAGAGCTTGCTGCGCCCGACAATGTCGAAGCGGTAGTCGAGCAACCGCCGGGAGCCCCCCGCCGGATCGGGGGGGGATAACTCTTGCGCCGTCATGATTGAGCTGCCTCCATGCGAACGCCGTAGAGCTCTGGCTTGCGCAGGCTGGGGATCGCCATTGCCGCCAAAAGCAGGGTGCGGGTACAGGTGAGGGCCGTGAAAAAGCTCACCAAAATGCCAATGGCCAAGGTGACGGCAAAGCCTTTCACCAGCCCCATCCCCAGCCAGAAAAGTACACCACAGACCAAAAGGGTGGTGACGTTGCTGTCGAGGATGCTGCTGAAGGCACGATTAAACCCTTCCGAGATGGACTTGTAGAGGGATTTGCCCGCCCGCAGCTCCTCCTTGATGCGCTCGAAGATCAGCACGTTGGCATCCACCGCCATGCCGATGCTGAGGATAAAGCCGGCGATCCCCGGTAGGGTCATGGTCACCCCCAGCAGTTGGAACAGAGCAAACGTACAGAGGGCGTAGATGAGAAGAGCAAGATCGGCAACAAGCCCCGGCAGGCGATAGTAGGCCACCATAAACACCAGCACCAGCACCAGGCCGCCAATGCCGGCATAGAGGCTGCGACGCACGCTCTCTTCCCCCAGCGTGGCCCCCACCGTGCGGTTTTCAATGACGCGAATGGGAACCGGCAGCGCCCCCGCCTTGAGCTTGATTGCCAAGTCAGTAGCAGTTTCCACCGTGAAGTTGCCAGTGATCACTGCCGTTCCGCCAGTAATGCCAGTGCGGGCAAACTCTGGCCCCACGATGGGGGCGCTAATCAGCACGTCGTCGAGAAAAATGCCAAGCGGGCGCCCTGTGCCCGCCAACTCTCGAGTGAGCTGGGCAAATTTTTCTGCCCCTTCCGGCTTAAACTCTAGCAGTACTTCCCAGCTCTGGGAGCCGCGACGAGGGGCTTGGGGATAGGCGTTGCGCAGGAGATCGCCAGTGAGACCAACCCGTTCAAACAAGGCCTCAGGATTCTCTCCTGCAGTTACCTCCCCCTGTTCGTTGCGGGGCAGGGCGCTAACCGGCACCAAGCCCTTGCGGAATTCCAACTGGGCCGTATCCCCCAAAAGAGCAACAGCCCGATCCGGATCCGCTACCCCCGGCAGTTGCACGAATAGACGATCCCGGCCACTGATTTGGATCAAGGGCTCAGTTACCCCTAGGCCGTTAATCCGCTGCTGGACAACGGCCTCCACCCCCTGCATCACCTCGGGAGTAATCTCGGGTACCTCTTGGGTTGGCAAAGCCTGCAGCGTGAGTTGCGTCCCGCCTTTGAGGTCAAGGCCGAGGCGAACTTCTCGGCTCAAGCCTAAGTAGGTAAGAGCAACCACCACTGCTAGGATAAAGACTAGACCTCGCAGGAAGGCAAGCCGATTGAGCCACGAAGCTAGGGATCTGGCCATACTGCCTAGTTAGAAAGCCAAGAACACGGGCGCCCTGGTCGGCAGCCCGAGAGTTTTGTTGTGTTTTGAACTTCTCGATTTTACCCCAGACAGCCTCCCTCTTGGTTGACGTTAGCTCCAAGGCTAAGCTGTTGCCAGGGACAGGAAGTGCCCCAAATCTGCAAAGGAGGGGAAGTGGAGGTGAATTGGCGACGGACTGGCCCCGTGGCGGTGTTGCTGTTTGCCCTACCGTTGGCGGGATCCCCTGCTTGGGGGGGAGAGTACTTCACGGAAGAGGTAACTCGCCCTAGCCTGGAGGTTGTCCATGGCTGGCGGGAGGTGGTGTCCGGCACGCAGGTGACCATCACCAACACCAGTTCGGGGTCCTTTCGGGTGCCCCTGGAAATTGACCTGGCGGATCGGGCTAGCTGTGAGCGGGCTGAATTGGTGTTAACCAACAAGAGCACCTTGCCCCTGGGCTCCTTTCAAGATTGCATCCTTAACCTCTTTCCCTATCTGGACAAGTTCATCAACCAAGAAGTGGCCAGCATTCGGGTTACCCTAAAAGGGGCCGCTCCCCTCCTGGAGATCCCTCTGGAAGAGTCGGATCGGCTGATCCTGGCCCAGGTGGCCAACCAATCCCGGGAAGCCTTTGTCTTCTTTCAGCAGGAGCTGGCCCGCGTTTTGGAGCTCTTGAAGCAGCCGACGGCCAGCCAAAGCGCCCCACCCCAACCCTCTGCCCCTGCCAGCCCAACTCCGGCTGCCGCTGGACCCAACCCAGGGGAATTGGTGATTGTGGGATCAATCCGGGAGGAACGGGTAGGGGCTGGCAGTCGCCTGAGCGTGGAGGCCATCAACCGCAGCAGCCGCACTGTCCTCAACGCCCGCGCCCGCTTTACCTTCTATCGGGGCGGAGAAGTCGTCGAGACGCGCGTGGCCGCCTTTGAGCCCAGCGATGTACCTCCGGGCCAGAAAGCTACTGCTAGCGTGCTGAAGACAGACGCCAACTGGGATCGCGTTACCGTCACCTTCCAGTGGCAGTAGGACCCCCTCAGGGAGCCAGGGCGTTGCCCCGCAGCAAACTGCCCAGGGTTTTAACGGTAATCTTCAACTGTACCCAGGGGCTCATGGGCGCCACTGTCTTGTAGAGGTAGCTGGCAAAGGTTAACCGCTGCACATCCCGGTCGGCGCACATCTCCACAAAAGCCTCGCGGGTGGCGTTGGAGCGGTAGAACACCTGCTGCAGAAGGTCCAAGACCTTGTAGGTCAGGCCGTACTGGCGATCCCAGCGCTGGAGGTAGAGCTTGAGATCCTCTTCTGTGGGAAGGCGCTTCCCACCGTTGGAGGTCTCGACAATGGTCTCGGCGCACATGCGGCCCGACTTGGCAGCAAAATAGATCCCCTCACCACTTGCCTTGGTTACGTATCCTGCCGCGTCTCCTACCAAGGCAGCTCGGCCCACCACCCGGCGGGGACGGGGGTGCTCTGGAATAGGATGGGCCTCCACCTTGATCACCCGGCCCCCTCGGATTCGTTCGGCGGCGCGGGCGCGAATCCCGGCCTGCAGCTTCTGGAGGCTGGCCTGGTTGGTCTGCATGGTGCCGGTACCTACCGCCACATGGTCGCACTTGGGAAACACCCAGGCATAGAAGTCGGGCGAGACATCGTCTCCCACGTACATTTCTGCCCGCTCCTCGTAGTAGGCCATTTTGTCCTCCGGGAGGCGAATGCGCTCCTGAAAGGCCAGCGCGTAGTTGTAGTCCCCGGCGCCGATGGCTTCTGCCACCTTCGAGTGGAACCCGTCCGCCCCAATCACCACATCCACCGCCAGTGAGCGAGGTACCCCCTGGGGCAAGCCGCTGGAGAAGTCAACGTAGTGCAGGACGTAAGGATCCCGGCCATTCTGGGGGACTTCCAGATGCATCACCTTGCCGTGAATGAGCTCTGCCCCTTTTTGGCGGGCGCGGTTGCGCAAGAAGGCATCCAGGACCTCGCGGCGGCACATGCCAATGTATTCGCCTTCCTTTTCGAGGGCAATGTCCACCTCGTAGTTGGAAGGCGAGATCATCTTCATCTTGCGCACCTTGCGGTCGATGATCTCCTCCGGCAGGTCAAACTCCGAAACCATACACAGGGGAATGGCACCCCCGCAGGGTTTGGCGTTGTCCAGCTTGCGCTCAAACAAGAAGGTTTCGATTCCCGCTTGGGCCAGAACCTCGGCCGCAGAAGCACCCGCCGGGCCACCCCCAACCACGGCAACTCTCAGGCTCAAGGCGCCCTCCTTTTTCTTTCCTTCTTTCCAATTCCTAGATCTCCCCCAAAGGGAAGCTAGTCTGCAGCATACACGCAAATGAGTTCCATTTGGGCAATTTCCAGGGATCCCCCCAGGATCCAAGCGGGATAAGGCGTTGTGGCTAGGGTTGGGATCCCTCGATGTGGGAGTAGGGTTCCAGGTGGATGGTGACTCGCACCGGCCCGTAGCGCTCCTGTAGCAGTTGCTCCACCGCTTCGGTGATGCGATGGGCCGACTCCACGTCCAGCGGCTCCACCACCATATGCATTTCGATAAAGATCATCTGCCCTGGGATGCCGCGGGAGGTGATATCGTGGCAGTCGAGGACGCCGGGCAGGCTGAGAACCAGCTCCCGCAATGTCTTAGGCGGAATGGCTACCCGGTCGGTTAAAAAGGGAACGTTTTCCCGCAGCACTTCCCAGCCGCTCCAAAACACCAGCAGCCCCACCGGCACCGCCAGCAGCTGATCCAGCCAGGGGATCCCCCAGTAGTGGATCCCGGCCAGTCCCAGCAGCACCGTCAGGGTTACCCAAACATCGCTGAGGGTATGGCGGGCATCGGCCAAGAGCAGCGAGCTGGACAAAGCCTTGCCCCAGGAACGTTCATAGAAGGCCACGAAGAGGTTGATCCCCAGTACCCCCACCATTAGGGTTAGGGTCAGTCCATCGACCTGCAGCGGCGGCTGGGGCTTAAAAAACCGTCCCACTGCTGCGCTGAGGATCTCAAAGCTGGCCATCCCCAGAAAAGCGGCGATCCCCAGCGCTCCAATGGCCTCAAACTTGCTGTGGCCGTAGGGGTGCTCCTCATCCGGCTCTGGCGAGGAAAAGCGGGCCGCCAGCAAGGCAAGAATGTTACTCCCACTGTCGGTAAAGCTGTGCAGGGCATCGGCCACCAAGCTGAGGGATCCCGTCGCTAGGCCCAGCCCCAGCTTGACCAAAAACACCAAAAGATTGAGCCCCAGGGTAACATAGAGCACCCTCTGTACCTGGTGCTGACGGCGAGCGGCAATGGCAGCAGAATCGGGGAAACTCACCGCTCATCAGAAGGGGGTAGGTTCTGTTTTATTTTGCCATCGGCTTGAGTTCAAGGCCGTCTTTCCTCCGCTTGAGGATAGGGGATCCCGGTCAGCAGGGTATTTTAGAAGCAAGCCTCGACGCGAGGGGGAAGCAGACAATGGACGTGGCGGTTGTGGGAGCTGGCTATGTGGGGTTGGTCACCAGTGCTTGTCTAGCCAAAGTTGGTCACAGCGTCATCTGCGTGGACAACAACCCTGCCAAGATTGAAGGGCTGCAGCGGGGCCGCCTGCCCATCTACGAACCTGGCCTGGAAGAGCTGGTGCAGGCTGGAGCTGAGGCCGGTCGGCTGCACTTTACCACCGACCTGGGCCTGGCAGTGAAAGCCAGCGAGGTGATTTTTATTGCCGTGGGCACCCCAGCTCTGCCCAGCGGCGAGCCGGATCTGCGCTACGTGGAGGCCGTGGCGCGGGAGATCGGCCAGCACCTGGACGACCGCTACCGGGTTATTGTCAACAAGTCTACCGTCCCCATCGGTTCCGGCGACTGGGTGCGTATGCTCATCCTCGACGGCGCCGCCGAGGCTGTCCAGCAACGTCTAAGCAGCCAACAGATGGCCCTGGCTGGAGGGGATCCCACCCCCTCCTCCCTGGCCACCCTGGACAAGTCTCCCTGTGTGCCGCCCTTCGACGTGGTCAGCAACCCCGAGTTTTTGCGGGAGGGCAGCGCCATCCAGGATACCTTCTACCCAGACCGCATCGTGATTGGCTCCAACAGCCCCCGCGCCATCGAGATCCTGCGGCAGCTTTACGAGCCCATCCTCAGCCGCCAACAGGGCTTGGGCGGGGATCCCGTGCCCTTGCTGGTCACCGACCTGGCCTCCGCCGAGATGATCAAATATGCCGCCAACGCCTTCTTGGCCACCAAGATTAGCTTCATCAACGAGATTGCCAACATCTGCGAGCGCACCGGCGCCGACATCACCCAAGTGGCCGAAGGGATCGGCCTCGATAAGCGCATTGGCCGCGCCTTCCTCAACGCCGGGATTGGCTGGGGGGGGAGCTGTTTCTCCAAGGATCTGGCCGCCTTGATCCAGACTGCGGCTGACTACGGCTATGAGGCCAAGCTGTTGCGGGCTACTGTCGAGGTCAACCGCGAGCAGCGGCAGCGCCTGGTGGAAAAGCTGCAGCAGGCCCTCAAGGTGCTTAAGGGCAAAACCATTGGCCTTTTGGGCCTCACCTTTAAGCCCCACACCGACGACCTGCGGGATGCGCCCTCTCTGACGTTGATCGAGCAGCTCCACCGCCTCGGGGCCAAGGTGAAGGCCTATGATCCCATTGTCTCGGCTTCGGGGATGCGGGAGGGCCTGGCCCATGTGGTGGTGGAAACGGATGTGTTCCGGCTGGCCCAGGATTGCGATGCCCTGGTGCTGGTGACGGAGTGGCCGGAGTTCTTGTCGCTGGATTACCGGCGCCTTGCCGAGCTGATGCGGCGGCCTTTGCTGATTGATGGCCGCAATTGCTTAGATCGGCAAACCCTTCAACAGGCGGGCATTACCTTAATTGGAGTGGGCTGGTGAAGATTCTGGTAACGGGTGGTCTGGGGTTTATTGGCTCCCATCTGGTCAGCCGCCTTCTGCAGGAGGGCCACGCAGTTATCTGCCTCGACAACGGCTACACGGGGCGGGAGGAGAACGTGCAGGCCCACCGCAACAACCCCGCCTTTACCTTGCTGTGGCACGATGTGGCCGAGCCGCTGCCGCCGGAGCTGGAAAAAGCTGGGATCGAGCAAATCTACCACCTGGCCTGCCCCGCCTCGCCGCCCCACTACCAGGCGGATCCCATCCGCACCATCCGCACCAGTGTCTGGGGCACCTACCACCTGCTGGAGCTGGCTCAAAAAACTGGGGCCCGCTTCCTCCTGGCTTCCACCTCGGAGGTGTACGGGGATCCCCAGGTGCACCCCCAGCCGGAGGACTACTGGGGCCATGTCAACCCCATCGGCCCGCGGGCCTGCTACGACGAGTCCAAGCGCCTGGCCGAAACCCTGACCTTTGATTGGCAGCGGCAACACCAGACGGAGGTCCGCGTGGCCCGCATCTTCAACACCTATGGCCCGGCCATGCGGGAAGACGACGGCCGCGTGGTCAGCAACTTCATCGTCCAGGCCCTGCGCGGGGATCCCCTCACCGTCTATGGAGATGGATCCCAGACCCGCAGCTTCTGCTACATCGCTGACCTCATCGAGGGCTTGGTGCGCCTAATGAACAGCGCCCACCCCGGCCCCTTGAACCTAGGCAACCCGCAGGAGTTCACCATCCTAGAGTTGGCGCAGCAGGTCTTGGCCCTCACTGGCAGCTCTTCTCCCATTGTCCACCGCCCCCTGCCAACCGACGATCCCAAGCAGCGCCGGCCCGACATTAGCAAAGCCCGCGCCCTGCTGGGATGGGAGCCGCAGATCCCTTTGTCCGTCGGCTTGGAGCTGACCATTCCCTACTTCCGCCGCCGCCTGGGGCTGGCGTAGGAGAATGCCCCCTGGAGTTCCCAGGCCACTGGCCACTTCTAGAGGTGAGTAGAGGGCCTCAAGGTTGTTACATACTACGATACAAATACGGAGAAGGGATGTTAGCCTAAGCAGGGGATCCCTAGGGCCATGGACACTTCTCCTCTATCTCCGGAAGAGCCGACCACCCTCCTGTCCCCAGAGAGCCGCAGGCTGGAAGGGAAGGGGGAAGTGGTGGGTGCCTTTTTGACAGTGCTTCAGGGATCCGACAGGGGCAGGACTTTCCGCCTCGAAGAGACAGCGGTAGTGGGGCGCAGCTTCCAAGCCGACATTCAGCTTTTCGACTCCACCGTCTCTCGGCGGCATTGCCGGCTGGAGAAGGTAGGGGAAAGCTATCTCCTCACAGATCTAGGCAGCCTCAACGGCACCTATGTCAACGGGGAACGGGTAACTTGCCGGGTTCTGGCGGATAGGGATCGCATCCAGGTGGGCAATAGCCTCCTGCAGTTTGCCTACTATGACCAGCTGGAGGAGACTTTCTTTTCCCAGATGGCCACTGCTGCCCTCTATGACCCACTCACAGGGCTGTACAACCGTCGGTTTTTCCTAGAGCACTTGCAGAGGGAGATTGCCTTTGCCCGCCGCCATCACTTTCCCCTCCACCTTCTCTACCTGGATCTGGACAACTTCAAGCTCATCAACGACCGCTGCGGACACTTGGCTGGGGATCAGGCCCTGATCCAGGTGGCCCAACAACTGCAGTCTCAAGTTCGCCGCGAGGACTTACTGGCCCGCCTAGGGGGCGATGAATTCGCCCTCTTGGTGCGCGGGATCCCGGACTCTCAGATCCTACCGTTGGCTGAGCGCTTGCGGCAGGCTGTCCAATCCCTTCCCCTGCAGGGGGGAATTCACCTCACCTGTAGCATTGGTGTCGCCTCTTTGCTCCGGCTTCCAGCAGAGACTGCTGCACCCAGCTTCCTAGAGGCAGCCGACCAAGCCCTCTACCAGGCCAAAACGCAGGGGGGCAACCGGGAGGTGTTGCTGTAGGGTTCAGGATCCCTCCACCAAGCTGGCATAGGCCTCGGCGCTCATCGTGTCCTCGAGATCCTCGGGGTTGGTCATGCGCACCTTGATCAGCCAGCCATCCCCATAGGGATCGTCGGCAATGCTCTCCGGGCTGTCCACCACCGCCTTGTTTACCGCCACCACTTCCCCCGAAACAGGGGCATAGAGATCCTCCACGGCCTTAACGGATTCCACTGAGCCAAAGCTCTCGCCCTTTTCAATCTCTGTCCCCTCCTCGGGCAGGCCGACAAAGACGATATCCCCCAGCTGATCGACGGCATAAGCGGTGATCCCAATCACCGCAATGTCATCCTCAACGCGAATGTACTCGTGGGTGTCCACGTAGCGCAGATGGGGTGGATACTCCAGGGCCATGCCGTTTCCCCCGCTCAATCCAGTCGACTATTCTAGGGCAACCCCAGAGCCTGGTAAAGCTCTCCCCAGGGGGGCTAAAGGAACTCCATCAGCAGCCGATTCACGGTTTGCGGCGCCTCCTGCTGCGCCCAATGGCCACACTCAGGGATGTACTCCTTGCGCAGGCCATTGGGGAAAAAGGGATCCATTCCCTCAGTCAGTTCACGGCTGAGGGCAAAGTCTTCCTCTCCCCAAATGAGTAGGGTGGGGGCGAGGATCTGCCGCAGGGGCTGCAAAAACAGGTTCTGCAGAGTGGGCAGGCTAAATAGGTGGCGATAGTAGTTGAGGGCAGAGGTGAGCACCTTAGGCTTGGCGAGGGCCTCTTGGTAGATCTTTAGGTCGTGGCGAGTGAAGGCGCTTTTGCGCACGGAGGTCTCTTGAAAAATACGCCGCACCCACTCCTCTAGGTTCCACTGCAGCACCCACTCCGGCAGCCAGGGCAACTGGAAGAAAAACAAGTACCAACTGCGGCGCATCTGATCCAAATTGGTCAGGAACTCCCGGCGAAAGCAAGCTGGGTGGGGAGAGTTGAGCACGGCCAGCTTGCGGATCTCATGGGGGAAAAGTTGCGCCCAGTGCCAAGCAATCGCTCCTCCCCAGTCGTGGGCCACCACCACCGCGCTTTTGACCCCAAAATGCGCCAGCAGGCCGCGGACATCCTCGGTGAGAGTATCCAGGTCGTAGCCGTAATCTGGCTTGTCGGAGTCGTTATAGCCGCGCAGATCAGGGGCCACGACGCGAAACCGCTGCGCCAACACCGGGATCTGGTGCCGCCAGGAATACCAAAACTCTGGGAAACCATGCAGCAGGATTGCCAGCTCCCCTTCCCCCTGGGTGACATAGTGCAGTTGAATGCCATTGGTCAGGGCATAGCCGTGCTGCCAGCTTCCTATCTTGGCAGCCACCTCAGCAGGAAGGCGTTGGATCCCTGCTTCTGTCATGTCGTCTGCTCTCAGGCCAAACCCATGATTTGGTATCCACTCATACTAACCTTTGTCGCTCTCCTGCTAGTGGGGAGTTCTTCGGAGGCGTCTGCAAAAGGCATCTTGGGAGAGAAGCGGCGGCTACAAAGGTCAGATGAGAACTAACACAACATCCCCCCAAAAGATCGCCATTCTAGGAGCGGGGGCCTGGGGAAGCACACTGGCTTTGCTAGCCCAGGCCCAGGGACACGGGGTGCAGGTTTGGGATCGGCGCCATGGCTGGAACCTCAAAGAGGTGCTCCAGGGATCCAACATTATTATTTCGGCCGTCTCCATGGCCGGAGTGCGTCCCGTGGCCGAGGCGGTGCGTCAGGTGGGGATCCCCCCCCAAGCCATTTTGGTCTCGGCCACCAAGGGGCTAGATCCCCTGCAGCTTTTGACGCCAGCCCAGATCTGGGCAGCCACCTTCCCCACTCAGCCGTTGGTGGTGCTCTCCGGGCCAAACCTGGCAGCTGAGATCCGCCAGGGTTTGCCGGCAGCCGCAGTGGTGGCCAGCCGCACTCCCGAGGCAGCGGTACAGGTGCAGCATGCCCTTGCCTGCGAGCGCTTTCGCCTCTACACCAGCAGCGATCCTCTGGGAGTGGAGCTAGGGGGCATCCTCAAGAACGTCATTGCCATTGCCGTGGGGGTGTGTGATGCGCTGCAACTGGGCACCAATGCTCGCTCTGCCCTGGTCACCCGCGGCTTGGCTGAAATGATCCGGGTGGGAGCCTGCTTGGGGGCCCGGCCTGAGACCTTCAACGGCCTCTCAGGATTGGGGGATCTGCTGGCCACCTGTCACAGTCCCTTGAGCCGCAACTACCGCGTAGGCTACGGCTTGGGTCAAGGCAAGCCTTTGTCCCAGGTTCTGGCGGAAATCGAGGGCACTGCCGAAGGGGTTTACACCGCTCCCGTCGTGGTCAAGATTGCCGCCCAGCACAACATCCGGGTGCCTATCACGCAGGAGGTGCATCTGTTGTTGCAAGGGCAGACCACCCCCCCTGCTGCCCTAGCTAGGCTGATGGAGCGACAGCTTACCTCAGAATAAGACCCTCACCCCCCGCTTCTCTCCCTGAGGTAGGCGGATGAGGAAAGGGGTTCTGCACCGTCTCAGGATTTTTGCAGAGGGCTGGGGTACCAAAATGAGCCATTTGGCGGAGTTTTTTTTGTAGCTTCCCCGTTCGTTCCTGCCTCAACTTGGCTCTCGTTTGCAAAGCCCCATGTCCAAACGCATCTTGGTGATTGAAGACGAACCCGCTATCCGCACCTATTTGCAGAAGGTGCTGCAGCGAGCTGGGTACGACACTGTTGCGGCTAGCAACGGGGAGGAAGGATTACAGCTGGTGCGCGCCCTCCTGCCCGACTTGGTCCTGTGCGATGTAGTCATGCCCAAGCTCAATGGCTATGCAGTGCTAGAAGCCGTGCGATGGGATCAAGCCACAGCCCACATTCCCTTCGTCTTTCTCTCCTCCAAAACTTCCCGGGAAGCTACGGAACAGGGGCGACAACTGGGTTCCAACGCCTACCTCACCAAGCCCATTGATCAAAGCCGGCTGCTGAGGACCATTGCTGCCCACCTAACCTCTAGGGGTTGCCCCTAGGAGTTTCAATCCCAGCCCTTCCCCCTGCGGCAGAGCACGGCTCGACAGGTCAAGAGGCTGGAGCACGGCCAATCGATAAAAAATTCTGGAGTAGCCGCGCCGCGAGGTCGGGGCGGGATCCCCAGTGGAGGTGCAGGTAGGAAGCATGTAGGCGCTCAGTGGCCCAGCCTTCCTGCTGGGGCGGGGATCCCCAGCTGTAGACGGGGTTTGGGCAGGCAGGGCTGCTGCGGGAGCGGTGAAACTCGTGTCCTCGCAGGCAATCCCCGGCCGCTGCCAGGAGGGTGGAGCGTAGAACGGTGGCCTCGCGATAGCCCAGACACAGCCGCTCCCCCATGTCCACGGTGATGGGCAGCAGGCCGGCCATGGGGTAGGTCTTTCCGTCCCAATCAGTGAGGGACTGTCCCAATACCATCAAGCCGCCGCATTCGGCATAGAGGGGGGGATGGGCGGGTGGCGGAGTTTGCTGGGCTATTTTTTCAGAGAGGGCGGCGGCAAACAGTTCTGGGAACCCGCCCCCCAAGAGCAGGCCATCGCAGGGATCCGGTGGCCACAGCCCGACTTCCAGGGGGGAGTACTCCAGGAGCTCCGCCCCCCAAGCCCGTAGGAGATCTAGGTTGTCGGCATAGTAGAAGTTAAAGGCGGCATCGCGGGCCACTGCCACCCGCACTGGCGTTGCCAGGGGATGAACCCCTGGCCAGAGCTCCCCCACTGCTGGCGGCAGGGAGCGGATTAGGGGCAGAAGCTGATCCCAATCTAGGTGGTGCTCTGCCAGCTCAGCCCAGGCCTCCTGCCAGCGGGGAAAGTCAGCCAGTTCCAAGACAGGCACCAGCCCTAGGTAGCGGCTGGGCAGGCGCAAGTCCTCGCGGCGAGGAAATTGCCCCAAAACCGGGATCCCCACGGCTGCCGCTGCCTGCTGTAACACCTGGCCATGGCCCTCTGAAGCCACCCGGTTGAAGATGACGCCGGCAATAGCCAGGCGGGGATCAAAGCGGCTCAGGCCGTAGAGCAAGGCGGCCACTGTCGTTCCCATGCCACTGCCGTCGATGACCAGCACCACTGGGATCCCCAGCAGGCGGGCCACATGGGCGCTACTGGCCCAGGAAGATCCAGGCCCTTGCCCATCGAAGAGACCCATCACGCCTTCTACAATCGCCCCATCTTTGTCCTGACAGTGGTAGCGAAAGCAGCGCTGCACAAAGCTCTCGTCGGTTAAAAAGGGATCCAGATTGCGAGAGGGGATCCCGGCCACTGCCGTGTGGAAGAGAGGATCGATGTAATCCGGCCCCACCTTAAAGGGCTGGATGCGCAGGCCCCGCCGCCGGAGTGCGGCCAGCAGAGCTAACGTGACGGTGGTCTTGCCGCTGCCGCTTGCCGCTGCTGCCAGCAGAATTGCCATCTGTCCAAGGGCTAGAACTCGATACCCCTTTGCGCCTTGATCCCTTGGTCGCGAAAGGGATGTTTGACCAAGGCCATTTCCGTTACTAGATCAGCCCGCTCAATTAGCCCTGCCGGCGCCCCTCGCCCAGTTAGGATCACGTGCACCCTTTCTGGTTTTTCGGCTAGGCCAGCCAACACCTGCTCCAGCGAGAGATACCCCAGCTGGAGGGCAACGTTGATTTCATCCAAAAGCACCAAGTGGTACTCGCCACTACCCAATAGCTCCCGCCCCTTTTCCCAGGCAGCCTGGGCGCAGGCAATGTCCCGCTCGCGATCCTGGGTTTCCCAGGTAAAGCCTTCCCCCATGGCATAAAAGGCAATCTTCCCTAAGTTCAGCTCGGGATGGGCAGCTAACTTGCGCAACAATTTGGCTTCACCTGGATCCCAGGCTCCTTTGATGAACTGCACCACCCCCACTGACAAGCCCTGGCCGAGGGCCCGAAAGACCGTACCAAAAGCCGCTGTGCTTTTGCCCTTGCCCTGACCTGTGTAGACAATAACTAAGCCTTTGTTGTCACGCATACCTGCCAGGCGCTGGCGCTGGATTTGCTGGCGGCGCTGCATCCTTTGCCGGTGTTGCCAGTTTCGCTCGGCCTCTCGTTCAGGGGTCGAGGGCGATGGGGAGGGGTGGGTCATGGTTACCGAGGGGGAACTTGCAGAAGCACTCCCGCAGGCCGAACCCTTCGCCCGGCCCACTGCCTCTCATCCTAATCCGGCTTCCAGCTTTTCGAATCTTCGAATCTTCGGACAGCTGTCGCCGCTGGGTTAGGATCCTAGCGGTTGGGCTCTGCTACTGCAGGGGCTCTGGGCTCATGAGGGAGCCGGCTGGTGCATTTCGAGATAGCCTGCTGCTGGGTTGCTTTGTCTGGGCGGTGCCCAGTTCTGCCCCGGATGCGAACTGGGCTGGGGGGATCCCGGCGCTGGGATTAGGGGTGGCCGTCGCTGCAGAGCGGCAGGCGCTTACCTGGTGCGGGTTTTGGGGGTGCTCTTTGGGCCTGGCTGCTGTCCACTGACTGGTGGCAAAAGCTGTTTGGCAAGCGGCTGATGCAAACCCTAGGAGGGGGGTGGGGGTATATTAGTTAGGGCTGGGCATTGCTTTGCTGCAGGGGGTGGGATTTCCTGCCTTCTGCGCCAGTGCCCCACCCAGAGGCAGGTTCTGCTGGCCTGCCTAGGTTTTCTGTTTTACTGCTTTCGAAGGAAAGGAGAGGTTCCTTGTCCAAGTCATTTCTGTTTTCCTCGGAGTCAGTGACGGAGGGGCACCCCGACAAAATCTGTGATCAGATCTCTGATGCCATTGTGGATGCCCTCTTGACGGCAGATCCCTCCAGCCGAGTGGCAGCAGAGGTAGTGGTGAGTACGGGCATGGTGATCCTCACCGGGGAAATCACCTCGCAAGCGCATGTCAATTTCACGCGCTTGGTGCGGGACAAACTGGCCGAAATTGGCTATACCGACGCCAGGAATGGCTTTTCCGCTGACAGCTGCGCGGTGCTGGTAGCTTTTGATGAGCAATCTCCCGATATTGCCCAAGGGGTGAACAGGGCCTTGGAAAGTCGCACCGCCTGCGAGGATGAATTCGACCTGCTTGGCGCCGGCGATCAAGGCTTGATGTTTGGTTTTGCCTGTGACGAGACCCCTGAGCTAATGCCACTGCCCATCAGCTTGGCCCACCGCCTCAGCCGCCAGTTGGCTATAGTTCGCAAGAACGGCACCCTGCCCTATCTGCGCCCTGACGGCAAGACGCAGGTAACGGTGGCCTATGAGGGGGGACGTCCAGTGGGCATCCACACCTTGCTCATCTCCACCCAGCACACGCCAACCATCGGCTCCATTACAGAAGAGGCGGCAGTGCAAGAGCGCATCCGTGCCGACCTCTGGGAGGCAGTAGTGAAGCCTGTGTTTGCTGAGCTGCCCATCAAACCCAATAGCAATACCCGCTTCCTCACCAACCCCACTGGCAAGTTTGTCATCGGCGGCCCGCAGGGGGATGCCGGCCTGACTGGGCGCAAGATTATCGTCGATACCTATGGGGGCTATGCCCGCCATGGCGGTGGCGCTTTCTCTGGCAAGGATCCCACCAAAGTGGATCGCAGCGCTGCCTATGCCGCCCGCTATGTGGCCAAGAATATCGTGGCTGCCGGCCTAGCCCAAAAATGCGAGGTGCAGGTCAGCTACGCCATTGGGGTGGCTCGGCCCATCAACCTGTTGGTGGAAACCTTTGGCACAGGGCGCATTCCTGACGAGGATCTGCTGCGGCTGGTCCAGCGCCACTTTGACCTGCGGCCAGCGGCCATTCTAGCTCACTTTCAACTGCAGGAGCTGCCCCGCCAGCGGGGGGGACGCTTCTATCAAAATGTGGCAGTTTACGGTCACTTCGGCCAAACCCATCTGGATCTGCCTTGGGAGCGCACCGACAAAGCTGCCCTACTGCGGGAGGAGGCTCTCTCCAGCTCAAGGTTTGTCCTGTCCTGAGCAAGAGGAGCAGGGTTCTTCTAGGGAGGCTGGGGTAGGAGTGGGAGAGTCGACAGGCTAGAGCTCAAAAGTCAGCAAGATCTCTGGCTCACAGGCAGGGGAGGAAAGTTGCAGCCGCTGGAGCAGGTAGCGGAGTTTGGGAGGAAGGTCCTGCAGCTCCGCCAACAACAGGTCAAGGGAAATAGCCGCTTCCTCTGCAAAGCGGGATCCCTTGCCAGCTGGAGTTGGAAGAGGTGAGGGAGGTGGCGCAAGGCAGCTGGTGGCCGTTGCCAGTAAGGAGCGGATCAGCTCCTCTTGTTCTCGCCACAGAGAGCGGCTCATTTCCGGAGGAAAGGTGAGGTAGGGAGCGCCGCGGCGCTGCCAGAGGCGGAGGATTTGTTCTACAGAGGTGGCCTTGTAGCGGCCCCGGTAGAGGGCTTCCAGCAAAGCGGCTGGGATCCAAGGGCCTGGGAACTGCTTGCTCCAGCGCTCCACCCACCTTTGGCTAGTTTGCCCCTCCAGCTCAAATCCATAGCGCTCCAAAAAGGTGGCGGAATCCATCGGCCCCTCCTAGCGCTAGGCAACTCCACCCAAAGCTAGCTCAGACCTAGCTAGGCAAAGGCTCCTCCCCAGCTGCCGCGGACCAGCCAACTGGCCCCAATCCTGCTGCTAGGCACAAGCTATAGCCTTCGCCGCCTTCAACACCAGCAAGTCTAAGGTGCCGGTGTTCTCTTCGCCGCGCCCATTAAACGTGGAGCGCACCAGCCACAGCCCCTGGCGCGCACGGCAGCAGAGGTTGAGCAGAGTGCGAGCTAGGATTTGCTGACGCGCCTCTCGATCCTGAGCCGTATCGAAAACTCCCCCCTTCCATTCCGGTGTCAGCACACGGCTGTTGTAGAGCCCGCGCCAGAGAGAGCGGGACCAGCGGGGGTTGGTGATGTCAAACCAAAACTGGTAATCAGCCTCCAAGCCGCGTTGGATGTAGGCCGCTGGCGTGGCCACCACCAGGTAGCGGGAGTAGTCGGGCTCAAAGCGACTGTTGCTGGGGCTTTGTCCCGAGCGAATCATGGCTAAAAAGGCAGGATCCTCTTCTGTAGGAAAGGCGCGGCGAAATCGCTGGGCTGCATCCGTCAGCAGCTGCAGTAGCTCTTGATCCTGAGGGGAAGCAGTGGTTAGGTGCTCGGCAAAAAAGCGCTGGAAGAAAGCGGCCAAGGAAGGCCCAGGCCGGTAGCTGCGCAGCCAGTCCAACAGCCTCTGGTAGCGCTCCAGGTTGGCAAAGCCCACCCGCTCTGGCTGGCGCACGGCAGTTCTAGGCCGCAGGGAACGTCCCACCGGATCTAGGGTATCTTCGGCCAACAGCGCTGCTCGAATGGGATCTAGGTCCAACACACTGCTAAGCAACAGCCGCCAGGCTGGCAAGGTGGGAAAGGCTCCCCACTGGGGATGGGCCACCTCTGCGGCCGTCAGGAGCGCCCGCACCAGGGGGTAGCGGATGAGAGCTGGGAAGGGGGCAATTGGCAAGATGGGGGCCTCCGGCAACTGCTCCTGGAGGCTTAGGCTGACCCCGGCATCCATGCAAGGCAGGAGGACAGCAAGGCGAAAGGCAGGAATTCCTGCATCCAGCAGTTGCCGGATTTGGGCAACCATGGCCTCTAGGGCTGCAAAGGGGGTTTCTCCCTCCAGCACCTCCACCCTCGGCAGCTTCCCTAGCGCTGGTTCTGGGAGGGGGGAGGAGAACTGGGGAGCCACAGCTCGCGCTATCTGCAGCCCCAAGCGGACCAGGCCGGCTGAACCGCAATAGCTCCCTTCTGTAAACCGAACCTGGGTGTTTTCCAGGAGGAAGCAGGCCACTGTTTCCGGGATCGCCGTCAAGGAGATCCCGCCGCCGAGAGTGTAGCTGAAGAATTGGCTCTGCAGGTGGGCTTGCCCCTGGCGATAGAACTCCAGTGCCACGCCGCAGCTGTCTTCTGCCTGATCCACGATTAGGTGATCCCACTCCTGCCAAAACTCCGCCAAGGGCAGGATGTGCTCCTGAAAGAGGCGGAGTTGCAGGCCAAAATCCAGGGATCCCAACTGCAGCCCTGCCTGCCATAGTTGCTCCACGCAGCAGCTTAGTGCTCCCAGGGCTTCTGCCCGTGCCGGATCCCTGTCTTCGGGCCAGGCCGCTGCTAGCCGGGATCCCACCGCTTCTGCTGTTAGGCCGGAAGCGCCGGCAATGTAGGCGGCGCTGCTAATTTGATCCCAAATCTGGAACTCGTCCAGCCCAAGATTGGCGAAGACCTCCCCATGCCGTGGGCACAAAGCACAGACTCGCCCACAGAGAAACTGGGTGAGATCCTTCGCTAGAGGCACGGGCTCAAACGAGCGCGGCAACTGGGGGACACGCGCACACACCTGCGGCCAGTACTCCGCCAAAGCCCGCCCCACCCGCTGCAAAAACGTCTCAATCCGCCACGGGCCCACCAAACCTGAGCTGAGGGCCTGGAGGCGCCGCAACACCTCTGCTCCCTGCCGCCGGCTGCGCACCAGAAACAAGATCCGCGCCGGATTGGCTCCGGCCTGCAGCAAATGCCAGTAGCGATCTACACAAGCCTGGGTCAGCCCGCTGCGCGCCCACCCCATCACACTCTGAAACTCTCTGTCTCCCCGAGCGGCTTTCCCAGTTGCTGAACCCATTTGTTAGCAAAACCTAGACAAACAACCCGTCACCTCACTATGATGTACTACTGTTGTCAATTGAATCCGCCCGCAGCAACAACGGTTCTCGGCAACTTAGCGTGCTGCTAAGCCAGATACTGCCTCTTTGCAGGTAAGTCTGAGCAGCCCCCAAAAGCAGTTTGGCGTCAAAGGGAATTAGGCAAAAAGCGCAGCGCCATTGGCGCTGGGAGACCTTAGGGGATACGACAACTCCCTCTCCATTGCTTTTTCGCCTGGGCAGGTTTCTGCCAGGGCGCCTACTGCCTGGACTTGGGTTAGGGAGCCAGTTGCAAGCTGTTAAAGCAACAGAGCAAGCCGCGCAGGCTTGAGAGGAGGTTTCTGTGGCGCTTGGCATCCTGGGAAGAAAAGTTGGCATGACCCAGATCTTCTCGCCGGAAGGGTTGGCCATTCCGGTGACCGTCGTGCAGGCTGGGCCTTGCACGGTAACCCAGATTAAAACCCAAGCCACGGATGGCTACAATGCCGTGCAGTTGGGCTACTGGCCCACCACTGAGAAGCACCTTACGCGAGCTCAGCGCGGCCACTTGAAAAAGGCAGGGGTGACGGAGCTGCTGCGTTACCTGCGCGAGTTCCGGGTTGACCAGCCAGAAGCCTACCAATTGGGGCAGAAGATTACCGTCGAGATCTTCTCTCCCGGCCAGTTGCTGGACGTGGCGGGTACCTCTATTGGACGGGGGTTTGCCGGCTACCAAAAGCGGCACCACTTTGGTCGGGGTCCCATGTCCCACGGCTCCAAGAACCACCGCCGACCTGGTTCCATTGGCGCCGGCACAAGGCCTGGCCGCGTGTTCCCAGGACTGCGCATGGCTGGTCGGATGGGCGGTTGCCGCGTCACGATTCGCAGGCTGGAGTTGGTGAAGGTGGATCCGGAGCGGAATCTGTTGGTGATCAAAGGCTCGGTCCCCGGCGTGGAGGGAGGGCTCCTGGAGATTACCCCTGCCAAACAGGTGGGCAGTAAACGCTAGAGGAGGGATCCCTGGCAAACCGGCATCGGCAAAGACGAGGGAACCATGGCAAGTTGTGTGGTGAAAAATTGGCAAGGGGAAACAGTGGGCAGCGCGGAGCTAAGCCTCAAGGTGGCCCGCCCCGAGACGGCTGTCCACGTTCTCTATCTGGCTCTGCGCCGTCAGATGACCAACGCTCGCCAGGGCAATGCCCACACCAAGACGCGGGCTGAAGTGCGCGGTGGCGGTCGCAAGCCCTGGAGGCAAAAGGGCACTGGGCGGGCTCGCGCTGGTTCTATTCGCTCTCCTCTTTGGCGTAAGGGGGGGGTGGTCTTCGGCCCCCGCAAGCGGGAGTACAACCTGGCCATGAACCGCAAAGAGCGGCGGCTAGCGCTACGTACTGCTCTGCAAAGCCGAGCGGAGGACCTGATTGTAGTGGAAGATTTCCAGGACCAGCTCAACCCGCCCAAGACCCGCGTGATGGCCCAAGCCCTGCTGCGCTGGGGAGTGAGAGAGGATCAGTCGGCTCTGCTGATTGTTGCCGAGCGCTCGGAAGTGGTGGAGCGAGCTGTGCGCAACATCGCCCGTGTCAAGCTGATTGGCCTGGATCAGCTCAATGTCTTTGATCTGCTCAATGTCGATTGGGTGCTGATGACAACCTCTGCCCTCGAGAAGCTCAAGGCCCGCTGGGGAGCTCCAGCCCAAGCTGAACTCAGCGAGGAACAAGCTCAGGTTCTGGATCGAGAAAACGGGCAGGTCGAGCCAGGAGCAGCTTCTAGCAACGAGCAAGCTCCCCAGGCTGTGCACCCAACTCCCCCAGCCGCAGAGCCCCTTGCCCCAGCCGTAGAGGAAGCCGAAGCAGTGGCAGCAGAGGAGGAGGACAATGACGGAGAGCAAGCGAATTCTGGCTGATGTTCTGTTACGCCCTGTCATCACCGAAAAGACAACGGCTTTGATGGAGCAGCGCAAATACGTCTTTGAAGTCATGCCCAACGCCACCAAACCGCTCATCCGGGCTGCCGTTGAGGAAATGTTTGGAGTACGGGTGACTTCTGTCAACACCCTGAAGCTGCCCCGTAAGCAGCGGCGGGTAGGTCGTTTTGTCGGCTACCGCAGCCGTCCCAAGCGAGCGGTGGTAACCTTGGCCGAAGGCGATTCCATTGTCCTCTTCCCTGAAACCTAAGACTACTGGTCAAGCCATGGGTATTCGCACGTTCCGACCCTACACCCCCAGCGCCCGCCACATGACAGTCTCCAACTTTGAGGAGCTGTCGCGGGACGAAAATGGCAAGCGACCCCGACCGGAGAAGTCGCTGCTGCAGTTTATCCACCGCAAGAAGGGCCGCAACAACCGTGGCGTCATCACCTGCCGCCACCGGGGAGGTGGCCACAAGCGGCTCTACCGCATCATTGACTTCCGCCGCGACAAGCGGGGGATCCCGGCCACGGTCAAGACCATTGAGTACGACCCCAACCGCAGCGCCCGCATCTGCTTGGTGGAGTACGCCGATGGCGAGAAGCGCTACATCCTTGCCCCTCGCAACATTCAGGTGGGAGCCACGATCATGGCCGGGCCTGACGCTCCCTTTGAGGTGGGCAACGCCATGCCGCTGGAGCGGATCCCCCTAGGGACGATAGTTCACAACGTCGAGCTCTACCCCGGTCGCGGCGGACAAATTGTTCGCGCTGCCGGAGCCGGCGCCCAAGTGGTGGCCAAAGAGGGCAAGTACGTCTCCCTAAAGCTGCCCTCGGGTGAGGTTCGCATGATCCGAGGGGAGTGCTACGCCACCATTGGCCAAGTGGGCAATGTGGACCACAACAACATTAGCCTTGGCAAAGCGGGGCGCAGCCGCTGGCTGGGTCGACGCCCCCACGTGCGGGGCTCGGCAATGAACCCTGTCGATCACCCCCACGGCGGTGGGGAAGGCAAAGCTCCCATTGGTCGCAGCACCCCTGTTACCCCCTGGGGTAAGCCCACCTTGGGGTACAAAACCCGCAAACGCAACAAACCCAGCAACAAGTTTATCGTGCGCGGTCGCCGTCGGGGTGGCCAGCGGGACAAGGGCGGGATGGCCCCGCAATAGGTTTGGCCTCTGCCGCTTACTCTAGCCTAAACCCAGTTGCCAGAGGGGTGAATTTCTATGGGACGTTCTCTGAAAAAAGGTCCGTTTGTAGATGCCAAGCTGCTTCGCAAAATCGAGAAGCTCAACGAGCGCAATCAAAAGCAAATGATCAAGACCTGGTCGCGGGCCAGCACCATCCTACCTGTGATGATTGGTCACACTATTGCTGTCTACAACGGCAAGCAGCACGTGCCCATCTACATCACTGACCAGATGGTGGGTCACAAGCTGGGGGAGTTTGTCCCTACCCGAACCTTCCGCGGCCACGCTGGCAGCGACAAGAAAGCTGCCCGCTCTTGAGTCCAGCAACAAAATAGCAGCAAGAAAGGAGAGCGCCATGGCCGATCCCTCCCCTGAAGTTAAAGCGGTAGCCCGTTACATTCGCATGTCTCCCTACAAGGTGCGGCGCGTTCTCAACCAGATTCGAGGACGCACCTATGCCGATGCCTTGATTCTGCTGGAGTTCATGCCCTACGCCGCCTGCGAGCCGGTGCGCAAGGTGCTGCGCTCAGCGGTGGCCAATGCCGAACACAACAACGGCTTGGATCCCCGCAATCTTGTCATCAGCAAAGCCTACGCTGACCAAGGACCGACCCTGAAGCGGTTTCGCCCCCGCGCCCAAGGTCGGGCCTACCCGATTCGCAAGCGCACCTGCCACATCACCATTGCTGTCCGGCCTCTGGAAGCGGAGGCGGGGACGGCTCCCTAAATCCTCAGACCTCTACCCTTTGCTGGCGTCACCATGGGACAGAAGATCCACCCTTTTGGCTTCCGCCTCGGCATCATCAAGGAACACCGCAGCCGCTGGTTTGCCGACCCGGCCCACTACCCAGCGCTGCTGCAGGAGGACGACTACATCCGCACCTACCTAACCAAGAAGTTGAGCAATGCTGGTCTAGCTGACATTCTCATCGAGCGCAAAGCCGATCAAATCGACCTAGAAATCCGAGCTGCGCGACCTGGAGTAGTGGTCGGTCGGGGTGGATCCGGCCTTGAAGAGCTGCGCCAGGGCTTGCAGAAAGAGCTAAGCCTGCGCGGCAGCCCTGGCAGAACCATCCGCATTAACGTAGTCGAGGTTACCCGTCCTGATGCTGAGGCGACGCTGTTGGCGGAAAACATTGCCCAGCAGTTGGAGCGGCGGATTGCCTTTCGCCGCATTGTCCGCCAGGTCATCCAACGAGCTCAGCGGGCCGGCGTGCAAGGGATCAAAGTCCAAGTTGCCGGTCGGCTGAATGGCGCCGAAATTGCCCGCAGCGAATGGACGCGGGAAGGCCGGATCCCTCTGCATACCTTGCGGGCAGACATTGACTATGCTGAGCGCGTTGCTCAGACCACCTATGGCGTCATTGGGGTCAAGGTCTGGGTCTTCAAAGGGGAAATTCTTCCTGGCCAGGAACGTCTCGAAGCAAAAGTTCCCTTGCCGCAGGCCAAGCGTCGGCAGCAGCGGCGACGGCCTACCTTTGAAGACCGCTCAGCAGCCGAGGCCTAAGGGCCAAGAGCGGAACCCCTACTGCAGTTGACTTAAGGAGCGGCCATGTTAAGCCCCAAACGAACCAAATACCGTAAACAACAGCGTGGGCGCATGAAGGGCAAGGCAACCCGTGGCAACCGCATTAGCTTTGGGGAATATGGCCTGGTGGCCCTAGAACCTGCCTGGATTACGGCACGACAGATCGAGGCCAGCCGTCGGGCCATGAGTCGCTACGTTCGGCGGGGAGGCCAGATCTGGATCCGCATCTTTCCCGACAAGCCCGTTACCCGCAAGCCTGCCGAAACCCGCATGGGATCCGGCAAAGGCAACCCCGAATATTGGGTTTGCGTTGTCAAGCCGGGCCGCGTCCTCTTTGAAATGGGGGGAGTTCCCGAAGCAACGGCCCGCGAGGCCATGCGCCTGGCCGCTCACAAGCTGCCCATCAAAGTTAAGTTTGTTACCAAAGCCGACTTTGAGAAGCCAGAACTTGCTCAGGAAGCAGCCGGAGAAGCTCCGGAAGTGTCAGCTAGCGCCGTCTAGAGGAGGAGAGTTAGCCATGCCTATGCCTAAAATTGCCGATGCCCGCGCTCTCTCCGACGAAGAATTGGCCCAGGAGATCTATGCCGTCAAAAAAGAGCTGTTCGAGCTGCGTTTGCAGCAAGCCACAGGGCAGCTCAACCAACCTCACCTCATTCGCTTGCGCAAGCACAAGCTGGCCCAACTGCTGACTGTGGAGGCAGAGCGCAAACGCGGCAAATCCTTGTCCTCAAGTCAGGCTAAGAAGGAGGAGTGATGCCTGCTCGTGAAAAGATTGGCATTGTTGTCAGCAACAAAATGCAAAAGACAGTGGTTGTTGCCGTGGAAAACCGGGTTGCCCACCCAAAATACGGCAAGATTGTCGTCAAAACTAAAAAGTTTAAAGCCCACGACGAGGAAAACCGCTGTCAGGAGGGGGATCTGGTGCGCATTGTTGAAACCCGCCCCCTCAGTCGTACCAAGCGCTGGCGGGTGGTTGAGATCCTAGAGGAAGGGAAGAAGCCATGATTCAGCAGCAAACCATGCTAACGGTAGCCGACAACACCGGTGCCCGCAAACTCATGTGTATCCGCGTCCTAGGCAGCAGCGGCCGCCGCTACGCCAGCCTGGGGGATGTCATTGTTGGCGTTGTCAAAGACGCCCTGCCTAATATGCCGGTTAAAAAATCCGATGTGGTCAGGGCCGTTGTCGTCCGCACTGTGGATACTGTACGCCGCCCCGATGGCACCTGTATCCGCTTTGACGACAATGCTGCTGTGATCATCAACAACGACGGCAACCCCCGTGGAACCCGCGTCTTTGGTCCTGTAGCCCGCGAGCTGCGGGAGAAAAACTTTACCAAGATCATCTCGCTTGCTCCGGAGGTTCTGTAATGGTTCGCCCTCTTAAGCCCAGCCAAATCCGACGACTCATCCGGCAGCCTGGCGTTCGCAAGCACCGCAACAGTCTGCGCTACAAGATGCGCATCAAAAAAGGAGATCTCGTTCAGGTAATCTCAGGTGACGACAAAGGCAAAGTTGGCGAGGTGCTGCGGGTCTTCCCCGAACGCAACATGGTTTTGGTGGAAGGGGTTAACATCGTTACCTACCACCGCAAGCCGCAGCGGGAAGGGGAAAAGGGCCGGATTGAGACCAAGGAAGCCCCCATCCATGCTTGCAAGGTAATGCTCTATTCCAAGAAGCACGAGGTTGCCAGCCGGGTCGGCTACCAAATCACCGCCGATGGCCGCAAAGTCCGCGTGCTCAAGAAAACTGGCGAGATCCTTGACTAGAGGGTTGGGAGAGCTCTGACCCAGCCCAGAGCAAGAAGGAGAACCTGCCATGCCTCAGCGTCTGCAAGTCCTCTACCATACCGTCATTGTCCCCAAGCTGCAAAAAGAGCTGGGCTACACCAACATCCACCAAGTGCCTCGCTTGGAGAAAATTGTCATCAATCGTGGCTTGGGAGAGGCCTCCCAAAATGCCAAAGCCTTGGAATCTTCCATTGCTGAGATTAGCGCCATTACTGGCCAGCGCCCTGTGATTACTCGCGCCAAGAAGGCCATTGCTAGTTTCAAGATCCGCAAGGGCATGCCCGTTGGCTTGATGGTAACCCTGCGGCGGGAGCGGATGTATGCCTTTTTGGATCGCCTCATTAATCTGGCTCTGCCGCGCATCCGCGACTTCCGCGGCGTCAACCCCAAATCCTTCGACGGGCGCGGCAACTACACCCTTGGAATTCGCGAGCAACTGATCTTCCCTGAGGTCAACTACGACTCTGTTGACAAGATCAGAGGCATGGACATCTGTATTGTGACCACCGCTAAGACCGATGAAGAGGGCCGTGCCCTGCTCAGAGAGTTCGGCATGCCCTTTGCTTCTTAGACTTACCCCCACAAAAAATTCTCCCCACCAATCTTTCCAGGAGCACTAACCCACCCATGGCCCACACCAACGACACAATTGCCGACATGCTCACCCGCATTCGCAATGCCACTATGGCTCGGCACGAATCGGTGGCGGTTCCGGCCACGCGTATGACCCGTAGCATTGCCCGGGTTCTCCACGAGGAAGGTTTTGTCAGTAGCTGGAGGGAGGAGGGAGAAGGGATCCAAGCGCGGATTGTGCTGCAGTTGAAGTACAAAGGCAAAGGCAAAGACCGCCGACCCATCATCAATGGTCTCAAGCGGGTAAGCCGGCCTGGCCTGCGGGTTTACTGCGGCCACAAAGAACTGCCGCGGGTGCTGGGAGGAATTGGGATCGCCATTATCTCCACCTCCAGTGGCATTATGACTGACCGGGATGCTCGCAAGCGGGGCATCGGCGGTGAAGTGCTCTGCTACGTCTATTAAGGTTTTCCTTGTCAGGAGTGGCTCCATGTCTCGTATCGGCAGACGCCCCATCCCTCTTCCCACCAAGGTGGAGGTTCAAATTGAGGGTCAACAGATCTCGGTCAAAGGCCCAAAGGGGCAGCTACTGCGCACTCTGCCCCCCCTGATTGCTGTGCGTCAAGAGGACCAAAGACTCCTGGTCAGCCGGGTCAACGAGTCCCGGCCGGCCCGCCAACTGCACGGTCTCTGCCGCACCTTGATTGCCAACATGGTTGAGGGGGTATCCAAAGGATTTGAGCGCAGGCTGGAATTGGTTGGGGTGGGCTACCGCGCTTCCACGCAGGGCAACAAGTTGATCCTAAACGTTGGCTACAGCCACCCAGTGGAGATCCCTTTCCCCCCCGGGATCCAAATCTCTGTGGAAGGCAACAACGTCATCGTTGTCTCGGGCATTGACAAAGAGCTGGTGGGCAATACAGCAGCACGCATTCGGGCTGTGCGGCCGCCCGAGCCCTACAAAGGTAAGGGGATCCGCTACCTCGGGGAACAGGTTCGCCTCAGAGCAGGTAAGTCCGGCAAAGGGAAGAAATAGCCATGAAAGCCAACCGCAAACTCACCACCCAACGTCGCCATCGCCGCATTCGCCGCAAGGTTTCCGGCACTCCCGAGCGGCCTCGTTTGGCTGTGTTTCGCTCCCATCGCCACATCTATGCTCAGGTAATCGACGATGTAGCCCAACGTACTCTGGTTTCTGCCTCCACGCTGGACAAGGAGCTGCGGGGAGCCTTCCAAAACATCAGCACGGCCACGCGGGAGGCTGCCGCCATTGTGGGGCGTGCGGTTGCTCAGCGAGCTCTACAGGCGGGCATTTCTCGAGTAGTTTTCGACCGCGGCGGCAAGCTCTACCACGGACGGGTCCAGGCCCTGGCGGAAGCTGCCCGGGAAGCAGGCTTACAGTTCTAGTTCCTAAGGAAATGGCTTATGGCTGAGCAAAAAGAACGTCGCAGAAGCAAAAAAAGCCGCGAAGAACAAACCGCCGAGTGGCAGGAGCGGGTTATTCAGATCCGACGTGTCTCCAAAGTAGTCAAAGGCGGCAAAAAGCTAAGCTTCCGCGCTGTGGTGGTGGTAGGCAACGAGCGGGGGCAAGTAGGAGTTGGTGTGGGCAAAGCCAACGATGTGCTGGGAGCAGTGCGCAAGGGAGTCGTTGATGGCAAAAAGCACTTGATTGAGGTGCCCCTGACCAAAGGCCTGTCTGTACCCCATCCAATGCGGGGATCGGGCGGTGCTGCCACAGTTTTGGTGATGCCAGCCGCTCCCGGCACAGGAGTCATTGCTGGGGGGGCCGTGCGCACCGTTTTGGAACTGGCAGGCGTGCGCAATGCCTTGGCCAAGCAGCTGGGCTCTAGAAACCCCCTCAACAACGCCCGTGCTACCATTGACGCCCTGCGGCGGATGCGCACCTTTGAGCAGGTAGCTGAAGATAGAGGGATCGACATGCGCCGCCTGTTGGGTAGGTAAGGAGGTTAGGATGCGACTGGAAGATATTCGCCCCCAACCAGGATCGAAGCGGCGGCGGCGGCGGCTAGGCCGTGGCATTGCTGCTGGCCAGGGAGGTTCTTGCGGTAGAGGAATGCGAGGACAAAAGGCCCGCACAGGAGGAGGTACCCGGCCAGGTTTTGAGGGAGGTCAGACGCCCCTCTATCGGCGGCTACCTAAGCTCAAGCATTTCCCCCGCTACGTGCGACCCCCGCAGTACACCCTAGTTAACCTGCGCGCCCTGGCAGCCCTGCCTGCCGGCAGTGAGGTGACTCTAGAAAGCCTACTGGAGCGGGGGATCGTGACCACCAACGATGGCCCCCTGAAGATCTTGGGGGACGGAGAAGTGGGCGTGCCCCTAACCATCCGAGCTGCTGCCATTACTGCCTCGGCCAAAGCCAAAGTTGAAGCTGCCGGAGGCCAGGTGGAGATTGTGGCATCTCGGCCTGCCCGCTCCTAGGTTGACCGCAGTTTTTTGGCAGCCCTGGGTTTTGCCGACTTCCCCATCAACGGCGTAGAGTGGTAAGTAGCTCACCTGGCCCTTTGCTTCTGCGAGGTTTTCCTTATCTATGGCTTACACACGAGGCTCTACTCCCTCCGCTCAAGAGACCTTCATGCAGATGGCGATGGCCTCTGGCCTGCGCAGCCGTCTGTTGCTGACCCTAGGCCTCTTGTTGTTGGTGCGGCTGGGCATCTACATTCCCATCCCCAGCATTGACCGCGCTCGCTTTGCTGCCGAAGCTGCCAGCAGCCCAGTGTTTGGCTTTCTGGATGTCTTCTCAGGCGGTGGCATCTCCGCCCTGGGGATCTTTGCCCTTGGCATCCTGCCCTTCATCAACGCCTCAATTATCATGCAGCTGCTGGTTTCAGCCATTCCGGCTCTGGAGAACCTGCAGAAAAACGAGGGAGAGCAGGGGCGGCGGCAGATCTCTCAGTACACCCGTTACGTTACGCTCCTCTGGGCCATCCTCCAGGGTATTGGCATCTCCTTCTGGGTGCGGGAGTTTGCCAATACCAGCAATGAGCTGGCCTTTATGGCCTCTACCACCCTGGCCCTAGCAGCAGGCTCTATGTTTGTCATGTGGCTGGGGGAAATGATCACGGAGAAGGGAGTGGGCAGTGGGCCGTCACTGCTGATTTTTGTCAACATTGTTGCTACGTTGCCGCGCGCCCTTGGCCAAACCATCAGCCTGGCTCGTGCCGACAGCAGCACCATTGGGGGTATCCTGCTGTTGACGGCTGTCTTCCTGGCTACCATTGTTGGCATTGTCTTTGTCCAGGAGGGCAGCCGCAAAATTCCTGTCGTCTACGCCAAGCGCCAGGTGGGCAACAAGCTGTTCCGGGAGCAGAAGAGCTACCTGCCCCTGCGGCTTAACCAGGGGGGCGTGATGCCCATCATCTTTGCCTACTCCGTGCTCTCCCTACCTTTGGCTTTGGCCCAGTATACCCAGAACCCAACCTTAATCCAGGTGGCCAACTTTCTCTCCCCCACTTCTTGGTTTTACATCCCCTTCTACTTCCTGCTCATTCTCTTCTTTAGCTACTTTTACGCTTCCTTAATCATCAATCCAGCGGAACTGGCGCAAAACTTGAAGAAACTGGGTGCTAGCATCCCGGGAGTGCGTCCAGGCAAGGCCACGGCTGAGTACATCGAAGGGATCCTCAACCGGCTAACCTTGCTGGGGGCGTTGTTTTTGTGTGCAGTGGCCATTATCCCCACAACAGTAGAGCGGGCAACGGGGATCACCACTTTCCAAGGTTTGGGGGCCACTTCGCTGCTCATTCTGGTAGGGGTAGCAATTGAAACCTCCAAACAAATCCAAACCTACGTCATTTCGCAGCGTTACGAAGGGATGGTCAAGCAGTAGTGCTGAGGTTAATCTTTTTGGGACCACCAGGAGCAGGCAAGGGCACGCAGGCGGAGCGCCTGTCAGCCATCTACCGTACCCCCAAAATTTCCACCGGCGATCTGCTGCGGGCAGAGGTCAAAGCTCAGACCCCGCTGGGACAGCAAGCCAAGGTGTACATGGATGCAGGGGAGCTAGTGCCCGATGAGGTGTTGATTGGGATGGTCAAAGGCCGGTTGCAGCAGTTGCCGGAGCAGGGCTGGATCCTGGACGGCTTTCCCCGCACCTTGGCGCAGGCGGAGGCTCTAGAAGAGCTGTTGCGGGAGCTGGGGCAGGACTACGACCACGTCCTCAACCTAGAGGTACCTGACGAAGTGGTGGTGGCACGGCTATTGGCTCGCGGCAAGGAGCAGGGGCGCAGCGACGATGCGGATGAGGCCGTTATCCTCAAACGCCTGCAGGTGTATCGGCAGCAAACCGCTCCTCTCATTGATTTTTACGAGGCGAAAGGCCGTCTGCGGCGGATTAACGGCAACCAGCCGATGGAAGTGGTTCAGCAGCACCTCCAGACCCTTTTGGAAAGCTGCAGGAGGACAGCATGAGCAAGACGGGGGCTGGAAATCCATCCCGGCCAGGATCTTGGCGACAGGGGCTGCAGCTCATTGAGATCAAATCTCGCCGGGAAGTGGAGAGAATGCGCCAGGCTGGGCGAGTGGTGGCCCAGGTGTTGCAGGAAATTGCCGAGCGTCTGGAGCCAGGCTGGACAACTGCAGACATCGATGCCTATGCTGAGCGGCGGGTAGCAGAATTGAATGCCCTACCCAGCTTCAAGGGCTACTACGGCTTTCCCGCCTGCGTCTGCGTCAGCATCAACCATGAAGTGGTGCACGGGATCCCTAGCCCCCACAAAGTGGTGCAGCCGGGGGACATCGTTAAGGTGGACCTTGGCGCCATGGTTGAAGGCTGGCATGCGGATTCTTGCATCACCATTGGCCTAGAGCCCCTCAGCGAGGCCGCCCGCGATCTCATCGACACAGCGGCACAGGCTCTGCAGGTGGGCATTGCGCATGTTCGCCATGGGGTTTGGCTGCAGGATGTCTCAGGTGCCATTGAAGACTATATTCAGGGGCGGGGCTACTCCGTGGTGAAGCAGTATGTTGGCCATGGCGTGGGTCGCAACTTGCACGAAGAGCCGCAGTTTCCCCACTACCGCACCCCCGAGCTACCCAATCCCAAGCTGCGGGCCGGCATGACGCTGGCCATTGAGCCCATGGTTACTGCCGGGGGAGAAGCCACCCGTGTGCTACCGGATCGCTGGACGGTGGTGACAGTGGATGGTTCCTGGTCAGCCCAGTTTGAGCACACCATTCTGGTTACCGAGTCTGGAGCTGAGATTTTGACCGATCGCACTCCCTTTCAGTCCTAGGGAGTTCCCCCATGAAGGACTGCAACAGCTAGGATAGAAGGAGTAGAGTATTGTTTCGGCTCTTAACCCGCTCTTAACAGCGGAGAGGAGAGCGAGGAAATTGTTGTCGTTGGATAAGGAGGGTTACTTGGCTAAGGAAGACGCTATTGAAGTGGAAGGGGTAGTTACGGAGTCCCTACCCAACGCTATGTTCCGCGTGGATCTGGACAATGGCTTTAACGTTCTTGCCCACATCTCGGGCAAGATCCGCCGCAACTACATCAAGATCCTGCCCGGCGACCGGGTGAAGGTAGAGCTCAGCCCCTATGACCTCAACAAAGGGCGGATTACCTACCGCCTTAAGAAAAACTAGGCCCTCCCCCTGCCCCTGGGGCAGTAAAAGCCGGGTCTAGCGCTCTGCACTGCTAGGCAGTTCTCCCAACGAGGCCGCAGCAGGCAAAAAGGCCGAGGGCCTGCTTTACAATAGGCCAGCTCCGCCTCTTGGGAGGCTGGGCTCTAGTTCCCTACCTGAGGTTAGGTAGCCGCTTCACCCATTAAGTGGGATCGCCAGCGCTCTCCTTGGAGGGATCTAAACTTTCAGGGGGAGGGGGAGGTTCTTCTTCTTTAGGGTACTCCTGCTCCCACGCCGGTTGTTCAGAGACAGGAGAGGGGGGAGGTGGCACGGGTTCGGGCGGGAGTTCAGACTCGGTGTCCTCCTCCCCATATTCGTCTTCGTATTGTTTCTCTGCCTCAGCGTCAGCAGCAGACCGGGGCAGAGCAGGGGCAGAGGCGGCTGCAGCCAGCCAGGGAGGTTTGCCCAAGCCCAGGGTCTCCAAAATTCCTTTGGACAGTTGGGTTAGGCGGCTCTCAGCGCCATCGGCCACAATGAGGCGCTCGCTGCCCACAGCGATGATCTCCTCGGCAGGGAGTAGATAAGTACTAAGGATAAAGCCGGGCAAAAAGGTCAGACCAAGGTTGGAGAGGATCAAACCCGTGATTTGGCCGGAGACAGAGTTGAATTCGAAATCTTTGACTTTGCCGAGGCGGATCCCTTCTTCAGTTACCACCTCACTGCCAACCACTTGGCTGAGGCCTTCCAAGTCCAGGTTGTCAAACACCTCATCACTAGGGACGAGGATGGCATCTTGGCCCAAGGCAGTTACCTGACGCAGCTCTAGTAAACGCGGCGATCCAGCAAAGGCCTTTTCCAGAACCCCCAGCACGAGGACTTGCCTGGCTTCCAGATCTGCCCAAACTTCGCTAACCACCCCGAGCCGGGCCGCATTGGCTTGGCTAATCACCTGCGTTCCCAGAACCTGTGACCGCCGACGAACCTCTGGTCGCACCAGCGCAACAGATCCTTTCCCAGTCGTCATGATGGTTTCCCCGTCGTGAGTCGAAGCTTCGCGTCAGTGGGCTGGTCATCCGGCCCCAGGCACCAAAATCAAGTTAATAGTACCATTGCCTGTCCCCTCCCTTGCGGGCGGCTGGGATCGGATCCCGGAGAATTTGCTCACTCCAGGCCAAAAACCGCTCCGTCATGGCCTGCAGGGAATAGTGCTGTTCTACCTGGTGTCGGCAGCGGCTGCGGTCAAGGCTATCCAGGCGTTCTACAGCCCTTACCAAGGCGGCCACGTCGTCTGGCTCCACCACCCAGCCAGTCTCGCCATCGCTAACAATTTCCGCTGGCCCCCCACGGCGGTAAGTAATCACCGGCACGCCACAAGCTAAGGCTTCCACTGCCACCAGGCCAAAGGCTTCCACCCACTTGGGCGTCATGATCAAGGCAGAGCATTGGCCCAAGAGCCGCTGCATTTGGGAAGTGGGCAAAAACCCCCGGTAGTCCAATTGGGCCCGCGGGTACTGTGCTTGAATCTGCTGCCAGTAGGCTGGGTCTTGCAGGTGGCCCAGGATCAGTACCGGCCTTCCCGTCTTCTCGGCCAGGGCAGCGCAGTCTTCCAGGCCCTTTTCTGGGGCAATGCGGCCAACCCAACACAGGGATCCGTTTCCCTCCGCCACAAAGTCGTAGCGGCTGAGGTCGACGCCGCAGGGCAAATAGACAAAGGGATCCCGCCCCGCCGCCATCTGGGCGCGGGCAAAGGCAAAGGTCTGGGCTTGCGCCCGCGAGTGCACTGCCAGCCGACCTGGGTAGCGGTAGGCAATGTGCTCCAGGGCCTGATCGATGGCGTCGCTAAGGGATCCCATGCTGACAATATGGGCCAGGGGGGTGCGGAAAAAATCCGTCAGGTAGAAGGAGAGCCAGTCGTAGCTCCAGTTCACGATGAGCTCGAACTGATCCTGCAATTGGGCAGCCCGCTGCCATAGGTTGGCCACTAGGGAAGGGGTGGAGATACAAACCGGCTGGTCGCGGCGCTGGCTTTGGGCATAGGGCGGGGGGAGGCCTGTAACTGTCTCGATAACTCCCTCTGGCAAGTCGGCACTGTGGGATCCCGCAGGTGCTAGCACGCGCACCTCGGCTCCCCTCTCCAGCAGGCTACGCGCCAAGTTGACAAGGTTGAGCTCTACCCCCCCGCCAGCCCCCGATCCCAGAGGCCCAACGGGGGTGGAGACAAACAAGAAGCGGTGGGGACGAATCATGGGCGGCCTTGCAGGCTCGACCCCTTGCTGGCTAGTTTGGCTAACCCGAGGGGGACAAGGTCAGGTTCTGGCCACGAAGATTTCCCCCTTCTCCACCTTGACCTTATAGGCAGTCAGGTCGGCATCGGCTGGGCCGCGAGTACGGCTGCCATCAGCAGCAAAAGCTGAGCCATGACAGGAGCAGACAAAGTTCTTACCTCGCCACTCCACCTCGCAGCCAGCGTGGGGACAGGTTGCATCCAGAGCCAGTACGGAGTCCGCTTTTTTGGGATCCTTGACCAGCCACAGGGTGGCGGTGTTGTCACCAAAGGCGTTTTCCACCTTGAAGGGACCTTTTTCAAGATCGGCAACTGTTGCAACCTTTACAAATTGCGGCTCGGCAGCCTTGGGGCTGGCAGGGGCGCCCTGGGCAAGGGCCCGGTCAAAACGGCGCCGCGCCAAAGCAGGCAGCAGGCCCATTAGCGCGCCAAAGCCTAGCGCTAGCCAGCGCAGAAAACCGCGACGATTACTGTACATGGCCATTGGCTCCTTGGATAGGGCAAAGTTGCGGCTAGGAAGCGGCTCAAGCCTGGCCTCCCCACGGGGGTGCCAGCACATTGGCCACTTTAATTTTGGTGCACTTTTTGGTGCACTGGAATTGCTTTAGCCAGCGCCAAGCCGCACTTTCGTTGGCAGTTGCCAAGGAGGCCCCCTCTAAAAAAGAGAGCAACGGCCTTGCCCTTGCAGCAGAGGGGCTAACTAGGGGATCTTGCGAAGGTGGCGGCGGCGTTCCTCATATTCTGCACGGGTAAGCAAGCCCTGCCTCAACTGGAGCTCCAACTGCTGCTCGGGATCCCGGACTTCCCGACCTTTCGCGCTGCTCCAGTCCAGCTCGATGAGATCCCGGTTGAAGCGAAAATCAAAGTCCTCATTGGTCATGGTAAGCAGCCACAGCCCTTCTAGCAGGCAGAGGGCGCGCAACCCATAGCTGAGGATCTGCAGGGGAATAGAGGGGACAAACACCATCAGCCCCACCAGCAAGTACACCCAACCCCAGCGCTTGTGGCCCATGTAGAAGCGCTGCAGTCCCGGGATCAGCACCCCCAGCACTGCCAGCCAGCCGGCTGCCTCGCGGACCAAGCGCTGACGTTTTTGAAGAGGGGTATCGGAGCCCTCGCTCTCGGCCATACCCTGCCCCACCTATACGTGCCACCAGGCTAGCGCAGTTTCCAAGGGCTTGACAGAGGGGGAGGGAACACCAGCGCCTGCCGCGTATACTTGATGGGGGCAGATCGGAGGGCAAAGATGGCAGAGCGGGAGCTGGCCGTAGCAATCTTGGCAGCGGGCAAGGGCACCCGTATGCGGTCGCAGTTGCCCAAGGTGCTGCACAAGCTGGGATCCCTGTCTTTAATCGAGCGGCTGCTGCGCACGGTGCTGGCCTTAGAGCCGCAGCGCTGTCTGGTGATTGTGGGTTACGGGCAGGAGCAGGTGCGCCAAACCCTACAGGGGTACCCGGTTGAATTTGTGGAGCAGGCCCAGCGACTGGGCACCGGACACGCGGTGCAGCAGCTTCTGCCTGTCCTTGGCAACTTTCAAGGGGATCTGCTGGTGGTTAATGGCGATGTGCCCCTGCTGCGGGTGGAAACCCTGCAGGCACTGGTGGAACGCCACCGCCAAGTCCAGCCGGATGTGACCTTGCTCTCGGCCCAGGTGGCGGATCCCTATGGCTATGGGCGAGTGTTTTGCGATGCCCAGCAGCGGATCCTGGAGCTGGTGGAAGAGCGGGACTGCACCCCGGCCCAACGGCAAAATCGCCGCGTCAACAGTGGCGTGTACTGTTTCCATTGGCCGGCCCTGGCCCGGGTACTGCCCCGTTTGGAGCGGAACAACGCCCAGCAGGAGTACTATCTCACCGACGCGGTTAAGCTGCTGGAGAAAGCCATTGCCTTGGACGCCGAGGATCCGCGGGAAATTATCGGCATCAACGATCGCCGCCAACTGGCCCAAGCCCATCAGATTTTGCAGGATCGCCTCAAGGAAGCCTGGATGGAGGCAGGGGTAACTTTTGTGGATCCCGATAGCGTCAGCTTGGAAGAGACAGTGGAATTGGCCCCGGATGTGGTGATCGAAGCCCAGACCCACCTGCGGGGGAAGTGCCGCATCGGGCCGCGTACTCGCTTGGGGCCGGGCAGTTGGATTGACTCCAGCACCATCGGCTCCGATTGCCACATCCTCTACTCGGTGGTCAGCCACAGCCAGATCGGCAACCATGTCTGGATAGGGCCCTATGCCCATATCCGCCCCAATAGCTGCATTGGCGACGGCTGCCGCATTGGCAACTTTGTGGAAGTTAAAAACACCCAGATTGGCTCCCACACCAATGCCGCCCACCTGGCCTACTTGGGTGACGCCAAGCTGGGATCCCAAGTCAACATCGGCGCTGGCACGGTCATTGCCAACTACGACGGCCAGCAGAAGCACTTCACAGAAATCGGGGATCGTAGCAAAACAGGGGCCAACTCGGTGCTGGTGGCCCCTCTCAAGGTGGGATCCGATGTCACCATTGCCGCCGGCTCCACCATCCCTGCCCGCTACCCTGTACCCGACGACTGCCTGGTGATTGCCCGTGCCTACCCGGTGGTCAAGCCCGGCTGGCGACCGGGGAGCGCTGCTGCTGGCCGTCCCCAGCCTCTACCCCCAGGATCCCTTAGGATCTACCCCATGCGCCTGCTGCCCGGCCAAGACCTCAAGCAGGAGCTGGAGCGTTTTGCCCGCCAACAACCCCTGCAGGCAGCCTTTGTCCTCAGTGCTGTTGGCAGCCTCAGCCAAGCCACCCTGCGTCTAGCCGACCAAACGGAGGATTACTTGTTGGCCGAGCGCCTGGAGATCCTGGCCTTGAGCGGATCCCTATGCCCGGACGGCGTCCATCTTCATCTTACTGTTGCCGATGCCCAGGGCCGAACTTGGGGAGGGCACCTGCGCCCTGGCTGCCTCATCTACACTACCGCCGAAATTGTCCTTGCCGACAGCCCGGAGTACCGTTTCTCCCGACAGTTGGATCCGGCCACCGGCTACCGGGAGTTGCACGTTGAAAGGGTGGCCCCGCAGCCGTTCCAGGCAGTAGGAGAGGGCTGAGCTGGTATATTGGCTAACGTAGCCTTGGGTTGCAGGCACCCTAACCGGTACTGACCTAGCCATAGGGGGGTATTCAGCATGCCCCGAGTGACCACTGCCGAGGAGCTACTGGCAAACTACGCCGCTGGCGAGCGCAACTTCCCAGAATCGAACCTGGTGGGGGTGGACCTGGTGCGCGCCACGCTGCAGGGGGCCAACCTAAGGGGAGCCAACCTCTCCTTTGGCAAGCTGAGCGGGGTTAACTTGCAGGAGGCGGATCTGCGCGGCGCCGATCTCAGCTCCGCCAACCTGATGGGCGCCAACCTGCGCGGTGCCAACCTTTGGGAAGCCAACCTCATCGGCGCTGACCTCAGCTTTGCCGACTTGCGGGAAGCCAACTTGCACGGGGCCTACCTTTGGGAAGCCAAGCTGACCCGTGCGCAACTCCAGGGGGCGGATCTAAGTGGGGCAAAAATAGGTGGAGCGGTGCTGATTGGCGCTGACCTCAGCGGCGCCATCCTGCCCGATGGCACAGTACAGCCCTGGGCTGCTCCGTCAGCAAACAAGGCAGAATAGAACTGTTGCAAGTAGCTCCTCTCATGTTCCTGCTATTTAACTTGCTCCTGACTTTGCTGCTGGCTTTGGGAGTGGCAGTCCTGGCTGGCCAAAACTTGACCTCCTGGACAGTGCAGTTTTTGCTGTGGCGCTCGGTGGAGCTACCCCTGGGATTGCTCATTGCCGCTGCGATTGGTCTGGGCCTGCTGAGCGTGGGACTAAAGTCTTTGCTATGGCCTGAGCGGAACTTTTTCCTGATTGCCCGCCAATTGCAGGAGCGGCTGCAGCAACTGGAGGGCCAGGAGCTGCCGCCTGCTTAGGGCGCAATCTTCTGGGGCGGGAATGGCCTACCCTCTTACAAGCGCGTAAGCTGAGAAAGGCTCCCTTCGCTTTTGTTGTCAGCAGTGCCTAGCCGAGGTGACAACTATGTCTTCTTCCCCATCCTCCCCCCAAGACCCGCGCGCTCTGCGCAAAGCCCTGCGCAGCTCTAGTACATACTTTGCTAAAGGATTTGAAGAGTACAAGGATCAGGCCCAACAGGAGCTGCAAACGACTTACAAAAGCCGCCTCGTGGAGCAGATCCGCAGCCAGTCTTACCGCTATCAGCGGGGGGATATCACCATCCATCTGGCCAAAGCGTTTGGTTTTTGCTGGGGGGTGGAGCGGGCGGTGGAGTATGCCTACGAAGCGCGGCGCCGCTTTCCAGATCGTCAAATCTGGATCACCAACGAGATCATCCACAACCCCCTGGTTAACCGGCACTTGCAGGAGATGGGGATCCGCTTTGTAGAGAAAGGCCCGGACGGCAAGAAAGACTTTTCCCAAATCCGACCGGAAGACGTGGTCATTTGGCCTGCCTTCGGGGCAAGTGTCTCGGAAATGGAGTTTTTCCGCTCCCAGGGCAATGAGATTGTCGATACCACCTGTCCCTGGGTGTCTCGCGTGTGGAACCAGGTGGACAAACACCGCGCTGCCCAGTTCACCTCCATCATCCACGGCAAGTACGACCACGAAGAGACCGTGGCCACTAGCTCCTTTGCCGGAAAGTATCTGGTGGTGCTGAATCTAGAGGAAGCTGAATGGGTTGCCCGCTACATTTTGGAAGGGGGGGATCGAGAAGAATTTCGGCGACGCTTTGGCAAGGCTACCTCCCCTGACTTTGATCCGGACCGGGACCTGGAGCGGATTGGTATCGCCAACCAGACCACGATGCTGGAAGGGGAAACTCGGGCCATCGCCAAGCTGTTTGAGACCACCATGCTGCGCAAATATGGCCCCCAGGAGCTGGACAAGCACTTCATGAGCTTCAACACCATCTGCAACGCCACCCAAGAACGGCAGGATGCCATGTTTGAGCTCCTGGAGCGGCCTTTGGATGTGGTGGTGGTCATTGGTGGGTTCAATTCCTCCAATACTACCCACCTGCAGGAAATCGCCCTCTCGAAAGGGCTGCCCTCTTATCATATTGATGGCCCCGACTGCATCCAACCTCCCAACCGCATCCGCCACAAGCCCCTCCACCAAGACCCGATTGTTACCGAGGGGTGGTTGCCCGAGGGGCCAGTGCAGATTGGGATTACCTCCGGTGCCTCTACCCCAGACCGGGTGGTAGAGGAGGTGATTCTGCGCATCTTTGCCCTGCGCGAACAGCAGCAGATCCCTGCCCAGTTGCCAGGATGAGGCTGGGATCCGCTTCCTCTCCCCCTAGGGACACTTGGGCGTGCTCACCACTCTTTTTCAGGTCTATCTCCCCCTGCTGGGCTGGACGCTGCTGGGGTTCCTCCTGCAGAGGGGGCTGCCCCCTACTTGGAGCCGCTGGCTGGCCCCCCAAGTTCTAGGCCGCTTCATGTTTTGGGTGGGGGTGCCCCTGGGCACAATTGGGTTTATGCGGGGGGCAGATCTCTCGGGCCAGATCTGGGTGGCGCCTTTGGTCTGCTGGCTGGCCACAGGGCTGGGGTTTGCCCTAGCCGCCGCCTGGCTGCAGTGGCAACACCACACCTGGCAGGGGAAGAAGGATTGGGATCCCTGGCTTTGGAGCAGAGCCCGGCGCGGCAGCTTCTATCTGACAGCCACCCTGGGAAATACGGGTTATCTGGGCTACCCCATCTGCTTGGCGGTGGGCGGGAGTGCCTACTTTGGCTGGGCTTTGTTTTACGACCTCTTGGGCACCCTCTTTACCGCCTATGGGCTGGGAGTGTGGGTGGGCAGCCGCTACAGCGCTTCCTTCCTCCCTCCCTGGGAGGCTCTGCTCCGTGTCCTGAGTAGCCCCACCCTCTGGGCTTTCTTTGTTGGCCTGGCCACCGCTCGCTACCCTCTGCCAGAATGGCTGGCCCAAGGGCTAACTGCCTTTGCCTGGAGCACGATTCCCTTGAGCCTGATCCTCTTAGGCATACGGCTAGCTCAAGTGCCCCACTGGGGATCTTTTCGCCCTGCCGCCGTGGCCCTCTTCATCAAAATTGTTCTTCTGCCCCTTTTGGTGGGCCTAGGGCTAGCCTTGACTCCCTATCCTCCTTTGGCCAAGCTGGTGCTGGTCTTGCAGACTGGCATGCCCCCTGCCATTGCCACCTTGGTGCTGGCGGAAGAATACGACTTGGATCGAGAGCTGACAGCAACAGCCTTGGCCATAGGCTACGTGGCGGCTTTGCTGACCCTACCCTTCTGGTTGCTGCTGTGGGGATCCTAGTAGGCCAAGTGAGATAGGGCCTGCTCCAGGTAATGGTGCACGAGGCGATCCAGCTCAGCTTCCCCCTGGGGCAGCTCCTGCCCCTGCAGCCATACCTGGAAGCCTGAACTTTCCACAATCGCTTGCCGCAATGACTTCCAAACTGCCTGCACAGGCTGGGCTGGAGTGGAGCTGAGAGCAGAACTGGTCATGATCCCCGCCGAAAGAGGTTAGCTCTAACCTTAGGATAGCCCGGGTTCAGCTTGGCTTTGGCTAGCTGGAATACAGTCTCTAAACCAGCAATTGGCTGCGCTGCTGGATGCGCAGAGTTGGCCCCAAGGCATTGAGGAGGGCAACGCCGTAGCTGCGGGCAACAATGCGGCTATCCAAAATGGCCACCCAGCGTTGAGGCAAGCCGGTGGCCTCGACTGCTTCGGATCCCTGCCGCAAGGGGGCGACAGCCCGCTGCAATTGGCTGGCTGCCACCGGCAAAAGGTATTGGCGAAACCAGTCCTGCCGGCTGCGCTGCAGATACTGCACTCTTGCGGCCACCCTAGGATCTTCCATCGAGGGAAACGGCAAGGTGGCAATGGCCAGCAGCTCTGGACAGGGTAGGCTAGCTTTGTGCTGCAGCCAGTAGGACCAGTCGCAGACTAAGATGCCCTTTTCTCCTATGAAGGGGCTATTCACCCGTACCCGCGAGCCAAACTCAGCGGCCAAAGCAGCCCCCACTTGCCCCTGGAGGGGCTGATCCGAAACCAGCACCACCACAAAGCCCCGCGCCTTTGCAATCAGGCTCTTTAGCTCTTGTAGCAAGTGCTCCCGGAACAGAGGACTGTTGGGTAAGGGCAACCATGGCAAATAGAGGGCTAGGCTGGGCAGCGGCTCCCCACCGGAGCGGATCCACTCTTCACCTGAGCCGAAGCGCAGGGGTGTCAAGTCCGGCAGGCCCAGGCGCCAGCGATAGCTCTCTGCCTGCCGATCTAAATCCAGCGCCTCGCCGATAATCACCACTGGCTGGGTAGCCCAGATGGGTGCCAGCCATTCGTGTAAGGCCACTGGGCTGTGGTGAAGGGTGAGGCGGCCAGTCTCGCGATTGGTTTCTGCCCACCAGACCCAGCGGGAAGCGGGATCCCCTTCGGCGCTGAGCCGCCGGCGGAGCTGATCCCAAGGATCCGGCAGCCAGCCGCGGTAGCCAACCACCAAAGACAGCGCTACCTCCAGGTGAACCTGTTCGTCTGCCTGAACCAAGCAGCGGGAAAGGGGCCGTCGCAAAAGCTTTAGAGTCAAATGAACCTGGGCCTGGGAGATCCGCTCGGCCTCGGCAGGAAAGATTTGCCGCAGTTGCTGCCAATGGTTGGCTTCTAGGGTTAGGGTCAGCGCTTGGTAGGCCCACTCCTCCAGCTCCTCGGCGCCGTCCAAGATCAAGGGGATCCCGGTCGGCATCTTTGCCCCCCTTAGGCGCTCTTGCAACCAATCTAGGGGATCGACCAACAGCAACCCTTGAAAGTCAGGATCTGGCCAGCGATCCTTTTGCAGAACTGGCTTATGCAACTGCAAGACTTGTTGCAGCCAGGGGATCTCTTCCCTCAAAATTTGCGCCTGCACGGGCGCTGTGGCACAAAGCAAGGTAGCCTGGGGCCACATCAGAGCCGGCAGCAGATAGCTGAGGCGGTGCTGGCCCCCACCCGGCACCTGAATCAAGGTGCTGCGTCCTAGCCGCAATCCCCGGGCCACCATGCGGGCCATTGTCAACTGATGGGGCCACCCGGCCTCGGGAAGCTGCCGCAAAAGTTGCCGCAACTGTTGGTGGACTTCAACCTCAATCACGGTCGCTACGCCAGGGCTCCGCCACAGACGCTAGGGTGAACTAGCCTATTCTAGGGTAGGGAAGAAAACCAAACGACACCTTTGGGGTGAGCGATGTCTGGTGTTTCTGCTGTTCCCACGCCCTCGCCCAAACTTGGAGCCGCCCAGGCGGGATCCCTGCTCTTAGATCGCTCTGAGTGGGGTCGCTTGCGGATCCAGGGATCCGCCGCCCTAGACTACTTGCACAGCCAGAGCACTCAGAATCTCAAGGCTCTAAGCCCTGGCCAAGGGGCGGATACGGTTTTCGTCACCCCCACAGCAGGGATCATAGATCTAGCCACAGTCTACGCGGAAGAGGAAGCCTGCTGGATTTGGACTTCGCCGCAGCGCTGTCGCTCCCTGATGCAGAGCTTGGGGCGACTGTTGCCCTTTGTGCGCGGGGCCCAGCTAGTCGATGTAACCGATCAGACCTTTGCCTTTGGGCTAATTGGCCCCCAGAGCCAGGCCCTTCTGGAGAAGGTCATGGACCCAGGAGGGATCCCGACAAGACTATACGAACACCGCCAGGTAGAGATTCAGGGGATCCCTGTCCATTTGGCCTGTGGCAGCGGCCTTGCCCAGCCGGGATTTACCCTCTGGGGCAACCTAGAGCACAAAGCCGCCCTTGTCGACTGCTTGCTCCAGGTGGGAGCAGAGCTGGCCTCACCTGAACTTTGGGAAGCCCTGCGCCTGGAGGCCGGTCGCCCCGCCGCCGACCGCGAGCTAACCCCCGACTACAACCCTCTGGAAGCCGGCCTATGGCACGCCATTTCCCTCTCCAAAGGGTGTTACATTGGCCAGGAAGTCTTGGCCAAGCAGGTAACCTACCGGCGCATCCGCCAAACCTTATGGGGGATCCGCCTCCAAGGCGAGGCTCAGCCCGGTGCCGACATCGTGCGGCAAGGAGAAAAGATTGGTGTGTTGACCAGCGCTGGTCCCACCTCCCAAGGCTACTGGGGCTTGGGCTATGTGCGCACCAAGTTCGAGCCGGCTGAAGGGTGGGAGGTGGAAGTCGGTTCTGTAGCAGGGATCCTCACCCGCCCGCCCTTTTTGAGCTTTCCGCCTGTTGTTTGAGGTAGATCTCAGCTCCCTAGAGATCGAAGTGGCGGTGAAAGCGGGGATCCCACCTGTCCTTTTTGCGCTGATTACAGACTTTGCACAGGGTTTGCAAGTTGCTGATGTCGTTGCTGCCGCCCTGGGCAAGGGGGACGATGTGATCAACCTGAAGCTGCACCTCTGGGGGCGATTTGCCACAACTGCGGCAGCGGAAGCCATCCCTTTGGAAGACATACTCCCGCACAGATGCTGGGATCGGGATCCTCTCACCAGGTTTTCTCTCTTTCATCCATTACTCACCTGTATTGCGAAAACTATCTAGTTCCGAGTCTCGAGATGGGCTATCGGGAATAAACTCGAGACAAACTTTAAGGGATACTTTGCCCTCAGCCCAATCCTTTCTAGGCTGCAGGATTCGGGATTTTACTCCCTCTACTAAAGCTCTAATTTCTACGTGAACCTTTTTTGAGCGAAGGTAGCTATTTGTTCGTGCAATATCTGCAAGAAGGTAATCAATAATTGCACTGTGCAAAATACTAGGAAGATAGATTTGGTCGCCAATCGCAACGGTAGTTTCTTTATCATCTGCTTTGAGAAGTATCGAGTCAAGCATGTCTTGTTTCCTAGTGCTAACAGACCTGGCTAATCGGCATCCTTTCGAAGGTCATCCAGAGGAGATCCATCGCTTGCTGATCCTGGATCTTCTGGCTCAAACTCAACTATTAGCCTTACCCTAACTCTGCCATCAACCCATGGCAAGCTAGGACGTAAAAGTTTAGCAGGGATCCCTCTCGCATGAGTTATTTTGCTAAAATTAACCGAGCCATAGTTAAATGAAATGTTTCTGGCTCCAAGTTTGTCAGATAAACGAGATCCAAAGTTATCATAAGCACTTTCTAAGCAAGCCTCAATAAACTCTTTTGAGTAGATCAGGCGTCCTCCTATATCAATGACGGTGCTTGGAGAAGCATCTATCTCGACAAAGCGATCCTGAGGTTGATCGTTGCTTGACATTGACTCGGCCTCCTAATGCATCCCGCTAACTTAAGCTACTCCTTGTCTGTGCGAAGGTCATCTAGAGGGGATCCATCACTACTTTCTGAGCCCGTACACTCTGGCTCAAACTCTACAGTTATCCGCAATCTGACCCTGCCTTTCTCCCACTCCTTCTTACCCGGCACCAAGAGCTGACAGGTCAGGCCCTGATCAAACCACTTGGTTTCTTGCAGTAGCTTCTCTTCGGGTTGAGGGGCAAGAAGGCTACTGGCAATACTAATCAGGTTTTCCGGTGGGAGGATCCCCGAGGATCTCAAGGCTGCAATAAACAAGCGATTGAGCTCTTCCTTTTTGGCCAAATCCTCTTGGGCAGCTTTGACCAGGCTAGCAACCTTGAAAGTTTTCTCCCCTACAGAGAGGATCCCTTCTAAGTATTGCTGCAAGGGCAGGGACTTAGGCAACAAAACTTCACCTCCTCAAATAGTAGGGAGAAACAAACTGCTTTATCTCAGATCGTCAAGTATGCTGTCCAGCTCGGGGAAAATCTTACTTAAGTCAGAGATCTCATCACTCGGCTCACTTTCGCTCGCTGGCTGCTCGGAAGAACCTGCTGAGCTGTCGGCTAATTCACCGGTTGAAGAAGGTTTAGGTAGAGAAATCAAGGGCAAAAGTTCACGACCTAGGCCCATAGCCTGTAAGCATAGGTTAATCCCCGAAACAGCTTGGTTGTAGCTATCGATCTTTGCTTCTAGGTCCCTTAGACGCTGCTGGTTTAAGGCGATTCTTTCTTCTGCTTCCTTCCTTAGCGTTGCTTCCATAAACTGCTTTGCTTCAGGATACCTCTGTGGAATTTCATTAGCCACTTCCTTAGCAAAAGGCAAGAGCTGGGTCTTGAGGGTATTGTTGGTTTCTTGTCGGAAGTTAGAGCGTATTGTCTGGCTGACTTTGGGCTCAAAGTCAAGCTTCAGTAATTGCCGGATCCCGGGCTCTGCATCTCGAATAGCGGAAATATCGTAGGACTGAGACGTTTGCTTTAAAACTTCCCGGAACTGGTAAATGGAGAAAGTGCCCTCGTCATAGAAGCGAGGACTTTCTCTTAGATACCGGTCGCACTCTTTTCGAGCACCGCTGACTAATGCAGTGCAAACTTTTTCTTTAACCCCTAGTAGTTTCTTCTCTAGATCACCGTCGGATCCCAGTAGGCGAAACAACTGCTTGTAGTAGTCTGAACTGCGTACCCGATCAATAATCCGCCGGAAGGAGTTCTCCACAACTGTGGTGGCAGACTCGACCAGTATATCCTCTAAGTGATTTGATAGGTAGTAAAGAGCCTCAACCAGTACAGCCAAAAAGGGAGCCGTGGAGTTACGGTGGTGGATGCGGACAGCTTGGCTATAGGCACTATCTATTGAGAATGTGTCCAGAAGCTCATCCAGCCTACGCACCATCTTGGCCTGCAGCCTTCGGAAGTCATACTCAAACTCTTTATCCGTTCCGTCAATAATTTCGTTAATCATAGTTTGAATATGTTCATCGAACTCTTGACCAATCCTATTCAACTGCTGATTAATAAGCATTAACTCATGGGCAATCATGCTATCAACTTCTCTAGGCTGGCTGTCTAGGTCTCTATAAAGATCTATGTAAGACTTTCTGAGCTCAATACACAGAGGCTGCAAGTCATCGGCAAGAGCTATAAACAGCTGCGGGCGCTTTTCTTCCCTTAGATAGCGAGTAACTCCACTGCGGAACTCTTCTATGCCACTATCCTTGATCATGTACTCAACCAGGGGCATGCCCCACTCGTTTAGAATTCGAATATAGTTATCGATAGGAGTCTCGTAGCCGTGCACCGAAGGGCGGAAGGGGGATCCCACAAGCCTGCCTGAAGAGCTACAGTACTTGACAAACTCACTAATAAATTGAGGTGTCTGCTCTCTGCCACCTAGCTCTTTTATACTTTCTGCAAAAATAGTATCTAGACCAAACCTTGTTTCTCGAGTTGTGGCCTTGATCTGTGAGCCGTAGAAGCCAAGCAGGGCACTAGTCTTGAATAGGCGAGCTTGACGAAACTGCTGGTCAATGATGGCCTCTAATCTCTGCCTTAGCTGCGAGTTGTACCAAGTTTCATCAATGCGGTTGAACACATAAAAAACCCGATCGCGAATACTTTCGCTACTTTGGATGTGCTCAATGAGTTCTGTTTCTTCTTTAGTCAGCTCACCCGTTGTAGCACACTTGAGGACACAGACAACTGCGGAAGTATTTGGATCGGCAATTTTTTGATAGGTGCGCTCGGCGTCCGCTTTAACGGGAGCATCAATTCCAGGGGTATCGACAATAACGTTTCCATCCTCCAATAGAGGATGATGGCAGTAGTACTCAATCTTCCGCAGAACTGCACTATTGGCACCGCGCCGGGCAAAACTGGCCGCTTCTCTTAGGTTGCCAAGGTTAAGCTGTTCCATCGAGAACACTCTGTTTTCGGCTGGGTGAATTCTGGCGCGGTTTTGCTGGAAACCTTCAACTAATAAGCGCAGCGCATCTGCCTGCTTTGCCCGTTCCGACTTACTTTTGCCGCCCTCCTGCTGAACAATGGCCTCAGCCTGCTCTTTTAGGCGATTGAGGGTGACTTCCTCTAGGTTGTTGCCGCTGGGTAGGGCTAAGCCCAAGCGAGTGCAGAAGGCAGCCATCTGTTCCTGCACCTGCCGCTCGCTGAGGAAGGTGAGTACTACCCTCTCGGCGTCAGGCTCTGCATAGGAGATGTAGCACTCTGTCCCTGTGGCGTGTCCTTCGGCGCTATAGAGAAGCTCCCTTTCCAACAAGGCGTTGATCAGCATCGACTTGCCAGCGCTAAAGGCACCGGCAAAGACAATCTCAAAGGTTGGAGAAATAGCCTTGCTCAGTGAAGCCTGAACTCGGGTTGTATCTTGCTTCCCCGAAAGCGTGGGATCTTGCTGCCAAAGGTTTAGAATCGTTTCAACATGCTCCCGTAAGTTCTCACACTGAGGTAAGAGCTGCACAGCCATCTCAGGGACCTCCGCTAGGGCTGGGGAGATTATAACGCCCTCAGCCTCGGGCGTGAGATCCCTATACTACTTTTCTTCCGACGGGGCCCTAGCTTGCTAGGGCAAAGAGGTCACTCCACTCCCGCCTGGGAACGCCGGGCTTAGCGATGATCTCGAAGATGCGGTTTTTTGCTGCCGGTTGAAATAGGCTTTCAACAGCCACTTGAGCTACCTTGAGGCGAGGGATGCTGCCCTCAAAGAGAGTGTCAGCCTTAGAGAGGACAATGCCATCCTCGTTGTCCTGGTTTTTCAGGCCCCCTGGCCGAATGATGGTGTAGGTGAGGCCGCTGTTTTGCAGGTATTCTTCGGCTCGTTTTTTCCACACCAAGATCAGCCAAAACAGGTTGAGGGGATGGAACAACTGGGACACGCATAGAGAAGAAATCAAAACAAAGTGTTGGATCCCTTGGGCTTTGGCTACATCTACCAAGTTTTTAGTGCCTTGGTAGTCCACTCGGTAAGGCAGAAAGGGATCCCAACTGGGCCTAGCTCCTGTAGCACAGAGTACCACCGTGCATCCCTCCATGCCGGCTTCCAGGGTGGCCGGGTCCAGCACATCTCCCACCACCACTTCCGCTTCGGGGGGAAGAACCTGTGCGGCCAGCTCGCGGCTGCGCACCAGCGCCCGTACCGGGATGCCACGTCCCACCAACTCTCTGACGATGCGCCGCCCCGTTTCTCCCGTAGCCCCTGCAACAAAAGCCTTCATCTTCTCCCTTTGCCTAGGTTGGCTGTAGTTGTACCAGCTCTTGGGTTGGCCCTGCTAGAACCATTATCCAATCCGCCCAGAGCGGAATGGTAGGGATCCCAAAGCGCAACGAATAGCCCTAACCTGCTGGTGAAGCAAGTTACGGGGGAGTAGCCGGTGGACTTCTATTGAAGTGGCTTGGCTACATCTCCCACCTTAAAGCCAGAGCCGCTGAGAATGCGGCCCACACTGGATCCCTGATCCACCTCTGTCAGTTGAATTTGGCCAGCTGGCTCGGTCAATTTGCGCAGGACTGCTCCTGTGGCCGGATCCTTAACCTCGCGAACGACGCGCTCCACAGAAAGGATCAATCCCACGCGATAGCCGTCGCGGCTGCCCTTGTTCAAGATCACCTGATTGCCGTAGACATCCGCCACCAAGGCATCCACCGTCGGCAAAGAGCGGGGCTGGGCTGCCAAGCGACTGGCAAAACCGGCCAACTGCTGGGCAATTTGCTCCACCGCCTGCTGGCTGGCCAAAACCAGCAGCTTTTCTTCGTTGCTGGTGGCGGATCCCCCGCCAAAGCCGGCAACTGTGACCGTACTATCCGACTGGCTGGCGTTGCCCCGGCCCTCGACCACGGCCAAGATCTCGGCCGTGCTGGTGCTCACCAGGCGGGCATTGAGCTGCACGTTGGCATCGGCATCCACCGACTTGGCCCCCACCGCCAGCGGAAAGCTGCCGAAGGGGGTTAAGACCGGCGCCCCACCGCCGGAACGGCGCACCGACACATCGAACTGGGTAACACTGCCGAGGATCACCGCATCGACCCCGAGGATCCGGCCCACCTGAGCGGCGGTGTTGGCATCCAACCGCCCTGATAGCCCCAAGTTCTGCTCGGCCAAGATCGCGTCCAGCCGCGAGCGCTCGATAACAGAAAAAGTGCCATCTCTCACCAGCCGATCCACCAGCAGATCGCTCACCCCCCGCGAAGCCTCGCGCAGGCTGTAGGAATTGCTGAGGCTGCTGAAATCAAAATCCAAAACCGCAACGCGCGGGCGAGTGCTGGGTTGAGGCGCTTGTCCTACCTGGCTGGGGGCAGAGAGACTGCAGCGAAGGTCTTGGGGAAACTTCTGGCACAGCTCCGGATTGGTGGATTGGGCAGCCACTGGGATCCCCGTCCAACCCAAGCTCAGCAGCGGGATCCCGAACAACAAGATGGAAGAGAGGTTGCGCATGATTGAGCGATCTCCTGGATCGAGGAGGTGGCCACAGTCCATTCTTAGCTTGCACCCAAAAGAGCTTCCGGGGGAGGATGACCAATCTCACCTGGCCGCCTGTTCCAGAAGATGTCCTATACTCTACCGACTTCGAGGCCTTTGGGAAAAGGGATGAAGAGGGTTTGCACAGAGGAGTTGACAGATCTCAACAGTTAAGGCTGGGCAGAGAGGCTCGCCCTTTGTAAGTTGCCGGAAAAGCTTGACCCAATTGGGCCAGGTTCAGAACGGGATCGAGCGTGCAAGCTCAGTGCTACCCTAGTAGGGCTGTGTTCTTGTGCAAGCTATGCCTGTTCCTAAGAAGAAAACCTCCAAAGCCCGCAGTCGCAGGCGGTATGCTGTCTGGCTGGGCAAAGCCAAGCTACAGGCGCAGCGGGCCATGACCATTGGGCGCGCTATTCTCAGCGGTCGCAACACTGGCTTCTACTACCCCAAAGCCAAGTCCGAAGAAGAGGAGGGAGAAGAATAAAGCCTGGCAGCAGGGATCCTGGTTTACATTGGGGTCAGGCTCCCTTGAGAGCTGTTCTGCTGCCTCCTGGTCTTGCTTGTTTAGCAACTGGCATGCGCTCGTTGACCTCTCTTACCTACTACCAGCGGCTGGGCCTGTCTCCAGGGGCTTCCCCTGAGGAGATTCGGCGGGCCTACCGGCAGTTGAGCAAACGCTACCATCCCGACACCTCTCCCCTGGCCCCAGAGGTGGCCATTCGCTGCTTCCAAGAGTTGCACGAAGCCTACCTTGTTCTCAGCAACCCGACCAAGCGGGCTATCTACGATGCCAGCCTCCAGGTAATGATGGCCAAAGCGGGATCACTCGAGCGCATAGGCTCGCCGGGGGCAGAGTCTCTTGAGCTACCCATGGAAACCCGACCGCTTTCTGCAGGTGAGCTCTGTGCTCTGCTGCTGATGGGTGCTACTTTTGTGATCTGCCTAGTGCTGGCAGGCGTTTTGGCGTGGCTGCGGGAGGGCGGGGTGGGCTAACTGGGCTGCTCCAGCTGCGGGCAGACAGACTAGGAAATGCTCGGCATCTGGCCTAGAAGGTGCTTGAATAGGTAGCTGGGTAGTTTTTATCTCGCCATGCCTTTGCCGCCTGAAACTACACCTCTATATAATCACTCGCTTTTCTCTCTCGAGCAGTGGCTGGAGGAACAGGGTTGTACCCGCGACCCAGAAGATGTAGAGCAGTGGTTTTGCGAGCGGCCGGGCTGGAAAGCTTGCCTGCGCTTGGAAGAAACTAGCATTTGGGTGCGCTACACCTACCCTAACGGCAACACCAAGACTTTGTCTTTTCCCTACTCCCTCAGCCGCAAGGATGTAGAACAGGCCATTTTCGAGGATTAAGTGGCCATGCGCATTCTGCAATTGCCTGCCCTGCGCGACAACTACATCTATCTGCTCTACGATCCCGAGACGGCAACGGCGGCGGTGGTGGATCCGGCAGTGGCCGAGCCGGTGCTGGACAAATTGGCCGAGCTGGGGGCGGAGCTGGTGGCTATCTTCAACACCCACCACCACCACGACCATGTGGGGGGCAACCTGCAACTTTTGGCCCGCTACCCCCGCGCCGTCGTCTACGGCAGCCAGGTGGATCGAGGGCGGATCCCTGGCCAGAGGGTGGAGCTGCAGGCAGGGGAGACGGTGGAATTTGCGGGCCGGCAGGCGAAGGTGCTGTTTGTGCCCGGCCATACGCGGGGACATGTTGCCTACTACTTCCCCGAAAGCGGGGATCTCTTCTGCGGCGATACCCTGTTTGCCGGGGGATGCGGGCGGCTCTTTGAGGGCACCCCAGAGCAGATGCTGGGATCCCTGGATCAACTGCGGCAGTTACCTGAACCGACGCGGGTGTGGTGTGCCCACGAGTACACCTTGAACAATCTTAAGTTTGCCTTGACGGTGGATGGGGACAACCCGGATCTGCAGGCGCGCTATCAGCAGGTGGTGGCCCTGCGCCAGGCGGGATCCCCAACGGTGCCCAGCACCATCGGCGAAGAGCGCCGCACCAATCCTTTTTTGCGCTGGGATCAGCCGGCTCTGCAGGCGGCCACCGGCGTTCAAGAGCCGGTGCGGGTCTTTGCCCGGCTGCGGGGTATGAAGGATCAGTTTTGACACTTTTCTTTTGGCAATTTCTAAGAGAGCTAAGGCATACTGGCGGGGGGACTGCCTCTAGCTACTCCCTGCAGATCTATGTCTTGCCCCGACTGCCCAGATCTGCCCGCCTTTCTGCAAGAGCCAGGGCGCTTATTTCTCTGGTTGCCCACTCCTCATACCCACCAGAAGCTCTGGCGGGCCCTGGAGGCCAAGACAGAGGTTCCCGTTCAACTTTTGCAAGACCTTGGCCTAGTTGTTGCCATTGCCCAGGGAGCCCTTAAGAAGACCCTGGAGACAATGGCTGAGATTCTCTCGCAAGAAGAGATGCGGGCCAGCCGCGCCCTGTTTTTGGCCGGAGATAGGGATCCCTGCTGGCAAGATTGCGCCCGGGTGGAGTCGCTGCTGCAGTTGTTCCACCGCACCCAAGCTGGGCTTTTGTTGGAAGTGTTGAAGGAAGACCGTCTCACCACCTACTTTCAGCCCATTGTCCGGGCGCAGGATCCCACTTGTGTGGTGGGCCACGAGGCGCTGGTGCGGGGATTGGACAAAGAGGGCAAAGTGATTGGGCCGGGCTTGCTCTTTGCCATGGCCCGCGAGGCCGGGCTGCTCTACCACTTGGACTTGGCTGCCCGCCGCACGGCCATTGCCGCGGCCACCCAGCACCGCTTACAAGGGGATCTCTTCATCAACTTCAGCCCTACGGCTATCTACGACCCGGCCTTTTGCCTGCGCTCCACCGTCTGGGCCATTAGTCGCGCCGGGATCCCGCCCCAGCGGGTGGTGTTTGAGGTCAACGAATCCGACCGCAGCCCCGATGTGGATCATTTGCAGCAGATTTTGCGCTTCTATCGGCAGGCGGGCTTTCGGGTGGCGCTGGATGACCTGGGCGCCGGCTACGGCTCCCTGAACCTGTTGCACCAGTTGCAGCCGGATCTCATCAAGCTGGATAGGGAGCTCATTCGGGGGGTGGATCGGGATCCCTATAAGGCGGTGATTGCCGAGAAGCTGCTGGAGCTGGCTCAAAAGCTGGGGATCACTACCCTGGCGGAAGGGATCGAAACGGCAGGAGAGCTGCAGTGGGTGCGCGACCGCGGCGTAGATCTGGTGCAGGGCTTTTTCATCGCCCGGCCCCAGCCTGTCCCCTCAGGATTAAGACCCAGAGGATAGCTGCCCCCACGGCTTGAGCGGCTACCGAGAAGATGACCAAAGCGGGGAGAAAGAGATCGTAGAGCACCCCCATCAGGGCGCTGCCCAAAAACCAGGCCAGGCCGTAGATGCTGGTAAACAGCCCAAAGGCAAAGCCCCTCGCCTGGGCGGCCACCATGCCGGCTACTGCTGCCTTCATGACCGATTCCTGGGCGCCCAGGCCAATCCCCCAGAGCAGCATGCCCACCACCGTCAGCCCGTAGCTGCCGGAAAAGGCCAGCGGCGCAAAACCGGCAGACAGGACCACCGCCCCCAACAGGCTCCCCAGCCCCAGGCGGTCAAATAGCCAGCCCCAGCCCAGGGCGGCTAGGGCATCCACCCCCATGGCCAGGGCGTAGAGCAAGGGGATCCCTGCCGCCTCGCCACCTTGCTGCTGCAGGTGCAGGGCAATGAGGGAAAAGTCGGCAAACCCCATGGCCACACAGGCCGCTGCTGTGAGATACAGCCAAAAGACCCTGGAAAAGCCTTTTGCTGGAGCGGTTTCCGGCTCCGGCTCAAAGTCGCGCGGGGTGGGATACAGCCATTGGGCCAGCCCCAGCACCCCTAGCCCCAGGGCCGCCGGGATCCCCAAGGCCAAGAATGCGCCTTGGAAACCGTAGCCGGCGGCAACCATTCCTGCCACCAGCAGCGGCCCTCCCACCGCCCCAATTTGATCCAAGGTCTCGTGCAGGCCAAACCCAATGCCCTGGCCCACCTGCAGCGCTGCATGGGAGAGCAACACATCCCGTGGCGGGGTGCGGATCCCTTTGCCCAGGCGCTCGACCAGCAAAAGCAAAGCAGCCCAAGGCCAACTGCTCACCCAGGCCAGAGCAGGGATCACCGCTGTGTTGAGGACATAGCCCAGGGTGGTGAGCTGCCACTGCCCTCGACTGCGGTGCACGGGATCCCTACTGAGCCGGTCGCTCCAGTAGCCTACTCCTAGGCGCAGCCCATAGGCCAGCAGTTCTCCTCCGCCGGCCACCAGGCCCACCACCGTGCCACTGGCCCCCAGGGATCCCAAAAAAGCTCCGGAGATGCTGCGGGCCCCCTCGTAGGTGGCGTCGGCGCAGAGGCTGACGATCCCCAGCAAAACGATGAAGCGCCAAGCAGGAGAGAAAAGAGTCATGGCCGGTGTCCATGCCTAGCGGAGACAAGAGGTGAGAGCAAAGAAGGCTTCAGGAGGGTCTTATCTAACCAGGAGCAACTGCGGCCAATCTAAGGCTAAGCCAATCTTGTTCTCCTTCCTTTGCATCGAATAGAATTAGACACCCTCCGTCCTTTTGGCTAAGGGAGCAAAGCAATGGCCGCTAAAAGAATTCTTTTTAAGCTGGCTTGCTTTTTGTTAAGTGCCTGTTTAGTTTCGATAGCATCGACGGTTAAAACAAGTGCCGAGCAGGCGTTCTTAAACGCTGAGTATCTCATAGCTACCTCGCCCCTTCCAGATATTGAGCGGGTTCGTTTTCAAGATGGCAAGTATCAAAGAGGCTCTAGCATTTTTGAAGAAGGGTTTCTAACAGCAAGCCTTGAAAGGCTGGAACCTACCGATCTTAACAACGATGGGCTTCAGGATGTGGTGGCGGTTGCAGCAAGCAGTACAGGAGGCAGTGCTGCCTGGATAAGCTTATCCGGCCTGTTAGGTGGCAGCAAAAACCCCACACTCCTAGAGCCTGTATTTCTTGGCGATAGAGTTGTCGTTAACAACATTTCCATCGCTCGTAGCTCTAGAGGAAGTGCTGAGGTCTGCTTAGATATGCTTGTTCATGGTCCCAAAGATGCCCAGTGCTGCCCTACTAAGAAAGAAAAAAGGTGCTTCACTGTCGCCGAAAACCGATGGATACCTCGTAGAGCCAAATAATCTTTGCTGAGGCCGGTTTGGAGGCCTAGCCTAGCAACAGCTCTAGGGCCCAGCATTGATCTTTAAGCCTCCGCTGCCTGCCCAGGGGTTTCTCTAGGAGACTCTACGAGGATTACAGGAATAGAGCTGGTCTCCAACACCGCTTGGGAAGTGGATCCCACTAGCACCTGCTCCCAGGGGCGGTGGCCCCGCTTGCCTAGGACTATGTCGGTAACCTGCCGCTCCTGGGCTATGTCCACGATGGTCTCCGCCAGGGGGCCGGAAGCCAGGCAAAATTCGTGGCGAATATCCGCCAAGAGGCGCTGGGCAAGCTGCCGCAACGCTTCCACCCCCTTCCCCTGAGGCTCATCGGTAACATGGAGCACAATCACTTCCCCATCCACCCGCCGCGCCAGATCCGCTGCCTTGCGCAGCACCGCCTCCGCCAAGGGAGAGGTATCCACGGCGGCCAAGAAGCTCACCTTGCCCTGGCTGCCCACCTTGGTGGGATCCACCTCTCCCTTTTCCAATAGGCGAGGGGCGAAAACCTGGGTTAGCCAGGCCCCTAGGGGTGCTGTGGTCAAAATCGACAGGGCCGCTAGGGCGAGGATTGTCTCCCCGCCAGGGATCCCCTGGGCTAAGGGGATGCCGCCGATGGCCGCCTGCACCGTGGCTTTGGCCATGTTGCCCGGCAGCAAGAAGAGCCGCTCCCGCCAGTTCCAGTTGCTCCCCAGGGTGGAAAGCCACCAGCCCAGGCCCCGGCCCAACAGCAGGCTCAGGGTCAAAAGCAGCAAACCGGGCAAGAGCAGGGATCCCAGTACCTGCAGATCCAAAGAGGCTCCCAGCAGGACAAACAGCACAATCTCCGCCACCGTCCAGAGGGCGTCGAACCCAAGCCGCAGCCGCCGCGCCAGCGGCCCATCCAGTTGGACGAGGAAAAACCCTAGGGCCATCACCGCCAGGTAGCCGGAAAAATGGGGCCACACCTGCGACGCCAGCACCAAGCCCAGCACCAGGCAGGCCGCCAGCAGCACCTCTTGCGTACTGTTGCGGGTCCAGTTCTGCTGCACCAAGAGGGCCACCAAAACCCGCGCCCCCAGGTAGCCCACCGCCACCCCCAGCAGGATCTCCATCCCCACCTGGAACGGCAGCCACTGCAGGCGAAGGCTCTGGGCAGATCCCTGCCCCAAAAAGCTCAGCAACAGGCTAAAGCCCAGCAACAGCAGCACATCGGAAAGGGCGCTGCCGGTCAAAATGGCGTCCGGGATCCCTTTGGCTACCCCCCAGCCTAGGCTCTTGAGGCGCAACATCCCCGGCACGATCACCGCCGGCGACTCCGCCCCGAGCACGCAGCCCAAAAGCAGTCCTGTCGGCCAATCCAGCCCCAGGATCCAGCGGCTCAAGAGCGCCACTGCCACCGCCTCACAGGCTGCCGGCAAAAACCCCAGCCGCAGGGCCACGGATCCCTGCTGGGCCAGCTTTTCCCAATCCAGCCCCAGGCCCGCCCTCATGAGGATGATCGTGACGGCCACTAGGCGCAGATCCCCGGCTGCCGCCAACAGCTCTGGGGACAAGACCTCTTGCAACAGGATCCCGACCAGAATCATCCCCACTAGTGGCGGCATCCCCAACCGGCCCACGATCTGGCCGACAAAAAAGCCCATCCCTAAGATCCACAGCCAACTGCCCAGCATCAACAGAACCTCTCTCTTTGCCGTCCGGGTGTCGAAGGGCAGCCCAGGGGAAAGTAGAGCCGCGGAGTGGCAAGCCAACATCAAAGACTCCCACCCCCTGGAGCTGCCCAGAAGAGTAGGAGTCATCAGCCTCAGCCTTGGATTTAGAGAATTCTTAGAACCTGCCTGAGGCGGTTGCGGTGAACCCCATCACCGGTTGCCGGGAAAGGCCGAGCAGCCCACCCGCAACGCATTTGCCCCTTACCGTATCACGCCCCATCTTCCACCGCAACCAAGCGATAGGAGTGATGGGGACGGCCAATGGAGCAATAGAAATCGCTGCAGACATTGTGGGTAAAGCGATCGCTAAGGCTGCGGGTAACCTGCTGCACCACCTGGCTGCCCACTCTCTGAACCAACTTGCGCGGCAGAACTTGCAAAAACTTGGGCAAATGCAGCCGGATATCGAGATGAAGATCCCAGTGGACGCGGGTAGTGGCAGGGGATCCCGGTAGCTCCTCCAGCCGGAAACTGGCCTGGCAATCTACCCGATAGGGCAGGGCGGCCTCCCCCGGCAGCTCAGTCGAAGTCAGCCGAAATAGGTAATCTTCCTCCGGCCAGATCTTCACCCCAAAGCAGGGCTCCAGCTCAAACCCCAGCCCACCCATGCGGAAAAATTGCAGCTTGTAGGTGTCGGCAGAGAGGGGCTCCACCTGGAGTGGCCGGAAGCAGCGCTGGATCCACTGGCCGTGGCCGCGCAGGTAACGGGCCAAAGTCTCCCGGTCAGTCTCCAGATCCACTTGGCCCCGTCGTCCTGCCTGCAAATCCAAGTGGACCTTAGCTATTGGTTGATCTAACGGTGGGGGGTGATCCATCTCCTCCAAAGGCGGCTCCCCCTCTTCGGACAAAGCCCCTTCACTGAGGGGAACGACGGGCTTGGAGTTGGCGATAGACATCCCGAATATCCACCTGATAGTGAGCAAGAGCCACGAGGCAGTGGTACCAGAGATCCGCCACCTCGCGGGCCAGGGCGGTCTTGTCCCCCTCCTTTGCCGCCATCACCACTTCAGCCGTCTCCTCGCCGAGTTTTTTTAGGATGGCGTTGTCTCCCTTGGCCAGCAGGCTGCTGGTGTAGGAATCGGGACGGGGATCCGCCTGGCGGGCCTTGATCACGGCAAACACCTGCGACAGGGTATCGGCGGCCGGGATGGGATCCCCTTCCTTCTCTGGGAGGGTGCGGAAGAAGCAGCTCCGCACTCCTGTGTGGCAGGCCGCATCTCCCACCTGCTCCACCAAAATGACCAGTGCGTCGCTGTCGCAGTCGTAGCGGATTTGTTTGACCCACTGCACGTGGCCAGAAGTTTCCCCCTTGGGCCAGAACGCCTGGCGGGAGCGGCTCCAGAACCAGGTGCGGCCTGTCTCCAGCGTTTTCTGCAGCGATTCCCGGTTCATCCAGGCCATCATCAGCACCGTCCCGTCTAGGTAGTCCTGCACAATGGCCGGGATCAAACCCTGTTCGTTGTAGCGGAGGCTGTCCAGATGAGCGATCCCCTCCGGCAGAAGAGCGCGGGGCGGATCCGCTGAAGGAATGGAGTCCGAGGCAGCAATCATAGAGGGCAGGAATCCAAAGAGAGCATAAAAAGCAAGATAGCAAAGCCAGCTCTCCCCAGGGTACCTCCTCCTGCCCAGCCCGGTTTTTGTTGCCGCTAGGGGGATTTTAATCTGGGCTTAACCTCGTTTTAGTCGTGACTTAAAGTCAAGCTGCTAAGTTTGATACCGAGCTTTCACGCGCCGAGGGAGAGCAATGCGCATCCGGGTAGAAAACCTCTGGGTCACCTTTAAAAACAAGGTTGCCCTAAGAGGGGTTTGCCTCGACCTGTTTGGCGATGGAGCCCAGGTGGTGGCTCTGATTGGCCCCTCTGGCGCTGGGAAGTCCACCCTCCTTAAGCTCCTGAAGGGAATGGTCAGGCCCAGTTTTGGAAAAGTCTGGGTTGGCTCTTTCCCCCTCCACGAAGGCGGAGGGGAGGGGCTGCAGCAGGTGCGCAAGCGCACGGGCATGATCTACCAGACTTTTCAGCTCATTGGCCGCCTGACTGTCTTGGAGAACGTCCTGATTGGGCGCCTGCCCCACCTGAATCTTACCCAGGGCTTGCTGCGGCAGTTCTCGAAGCAAGATCTGGCCCAAGCAGAAAAGCTACTGGAGGAGGTGGGGCTTCTCGAGCACGCCTGGCAGAGGGCCGATGCTCTTTCGGGGGGACAGCAGCAGCGGGTGGGCATTGCTCGCGCCTTGATCCAAGAGCCGGCCCTGATCCTGGCAGATGAACCCATCTCGGCTTTGGATCCCAAAAATGCGCAGGTGATCATGGATTTACTGCTGGGGATGGTTCGTCGACAGGGCATCCCGCTCCTAGTGACCCTGCATCACCTGGAGATGGTGCGCCATTACGCCAACCGAGTTGTTGCCTTCAAGGATGGGCAGGTTTTCTTTGATGGGCCAGTCTCGGCTCTCACCCCAGAAAAAGAGAAGGATCTCTACTTCGGGGAGGGGGAAGCCTCTCAAACCCTCGGAGGGTTGCCCTCAGCCTTGACGGCTTGAGGACAGGTAAGCTCAAACTCAACTTCACAACTGCAGAGGAGAATACTCATGCGGAGAAGAAAGGTTTTGGCTCTAGCGGCTTTCCTATTGGGCTTTGCCAGTTGGGTGCCGGTGCTGGCGCAGAAGCAGAACTGGCCCAAGGAGCTAGTGATCGCTGAAGTGCCGGTGGAGAGTGCTGCTGATTACGAAGCTCGCTATGCGCCTTTCCTGGAATACCTCAAGCAGAGATTGGGGATCCCGGTGCGTTTGTTTGTGGCTGGCGACTACACAGCCGTGATGCTCTCCCAGGCGGAAGGGAAAACCCACGTTGCTTTTTATGGGCCCGCCTCTTACGTCGATGCGATTGAAAAAGCCAATGCCCCCATCGAAGCCTTTGTGAAGGAAGATTCTGTCCGCTCGGGCACTGTTTACCACTCTCTGATGATTTCCAAGAAGGGCAGTGGTATCAAAACACTAGAAGACGCCAAGGGCAAAGATTTTGCTTTCGTTGACCCGGAGAGCACTTCTGGTTTCAAGGTGCCCATGGCTTACTTCTGTCTAGAGGCCAAGATCAAGCCCAAGGAGTACTTTAAACAAGTTACCTTTGCCGGCAACCATGAGTCGGTTATCCTGGGGGTTGCTCAGGGAACCATTCCCGTGGGGGTAACCTGGGATACCGGGATCAGTATTGCCACCAAGAAGGGCCAAATTAAGGGTTTGGAAGATTTTGAGGTGATCTGGAAGTCCGATCCGATCCCTTCCTCTCCCTGGGCCTACCGCAAAGACCTGCCGGAAGACCTCAAAGAAGCCATCCGCACGGCCTACCTAGAGTACGAGAACACACCGGAAGGCAAGCAATGGCTAGAAGCTCGCGGTCTCAAGGGTTTTGAGCCGGCCAGCGACAAGGATTACGATCCCTTCCGCAGGGTTAACAATGCTCTTAAGCAACCTGAGTGCCAACTCTAAGAAACTGCCCCCCTTACCAGCGGAGCTCAAACGGAGAGATCGCCTCAGTGTTCTCCTCGGCGGGATGGTCTTTTTGACTCTCCTGCTGACGGCAGGGCCGGCTGAGATCTCACCAGTCAGGTTGCTGGCTGGGTTGGGGAGGAGTGCTGCCTTTGTCGCTCGCTTCTTTCCGCCCAGCCTGAACTTTCTGCCAGCTTTTCTTTACTCTTTGCTCCAGACCCTGATCATGGCTTTCTGGGGCACTTTTCTGGCCACCTTTCTTGTGCTTCCCTTGGCCTTCCTGGGATCCAAGAACGTCGTCCGCTCTCCCGTGGTCTATCTGGCTGTCCGCGGGTTAATGGACATCCTCAGGGGGCTTAACGAGCTGGTTCTAGCCCTGGTTTTTGTGGCCGCCATTGGCTTGGGGCCTCTCCCAGGGATCCTGGCGTTGACGCTGCACACAGCTGGAGTGGCAGGCAAGTTGCTCTCCGAGGCCATTGAGACAGTGGATATGGGGCAGGTGGAGGCCGTGAGGGCTACGGGCTCCCATCCTCTGCTGGTTCTTGTCTATGGCTTTTGGCCGCAGGTGGCCCCAGCGTTCTACTCGGTGACGCTCTACCTGTTTGAGGTCAATGTGCGCTCGGCAACAGTCTTGGGCTTGGTGGGAGCTGGTGGTATCGGCTTCGATTTGATGCAGACGGTGCGGGCCTTCCGCTTTCAGGACGCCGCCACCATCATTTTGCTCATCCTGCTAACCGTGTTTACAATCGACAAGGTCTCGGCGCGAATTCGCCAATCCCTGGTATAGGAGGTGAGGGTGCAGGCTCTTGAAATCCTGGAGCTGCTGCAGGAGGCTCCTGAAAAGACAGTTGTGGCTCTGGCGCGGGAGGTACGGCCCGCTCTGGGAGCCAGCCAGAAGCTGAAGGAAGGGGCAGGCCTGCTGTTGCTCCCCTTCCAGGACTCGCGCAGCGGTACGCCGTTTTATCTGGGAGAAGTCTTGGTTTACGAGGTTTGGCTGCGCTTCCCCCGAAAGGGAGTGGAAGGCTATGGAATGGTGCTGGGGGAACGGCCGCGCCTGGCCCGCTCCCTGGCTTACCTGGATGCCGCGTTGCAGGCGGGGATTGCTGAAGATCGGATCCAGGCCTTGGCCCTGGAAGCTCAGGAACATCTCCAGGAGAAGGATGAGCGCCTCTGGCGCAAGGTGGCCGCCACGCGCTTGGAGGTAGAGACGCTATGAGCGTGCCCATACCTGCAGCCGAACGGCAAAGCCAACAGGTCTTCCGAACCTTGGTGATGGCGCTGAGCTACCCTGGCCGGCTTTGGCGCTTGCCAACTCACTCGCTGCGCCAAGCCTTCCGCCTCATTGGGACTACCCTGGTGGATGGAAATGTGGGGGTTTGGGCGCCAGACTGGCTGCTCTTGGATCTGCGCGGTCAGGCTCCTCGGCCCGTGGCCTTGGAGGCGGCGGACTTTGTCTTTGCCGAGCGGCTGGCGGATTTGCCTGCCGGCTGGGAAACCCTCTCGGTTCTTAAGAGGGGCACCTACCTGGAGCCGGAGAGCGGGGCAACTCTCATCCTGGGAACTGGCTGGGGCCAGGGATCCCCTCTTGTCTTCAAGGGCCCCGGCATTGCTGGGGAGGTGCGCTTGGCTGTGGATTTGCCCCCTGCTTTTTGGCGGCTGCGCTCCCAGATCTCGGCCTACCCGTTGGGAGTGGACATCTTGCTTACCGACGGGCAGCATGTAGTAGGCATACCGCGAAGTGTGGAGGTGGGTTGATGGGCTACGTGGTGGCGCGGGGCAGTCAGGAGGCCATTCTCAATGCCGAAGCCCTTTTTCGGGAATTGTTGCCGAGGGGGGCAGGTCAGTGGAGTAAGGGCCTGGCCAGCTACTTGCCCTATCTTTTGGATCAGGTGATGGCGGAAGCTGGCCTCTGGGCTCCAGAGCTGGCTGCTGAGGCCTTGGCCCAGACAGGGGGCGATCTCTACGAAGCGCTGCTGCTTTTGCGAGCTCATCGAACTACCCTTCCTCGCCTGGGCAAAGCGCAGCTTCAGAAAAAAGAAGATTTGCTCCTGGTGCGACGGCTTTCTTCAGCCTTCAAGAGCATTCCCGGCGGCCAAGTCCTCGGCCCCACCCTCGACTACAGCCTGCGTCTGCTGGGTTTTTCCGGAACCCAAGGGGTGGAGCCAGAGACCACGGCTGCTCCCCAGCGCTACCCCTCGGTGCGAACCTGGCTAAAAGAGCAAGGCCTACTGGAAGAAGATCCAGTGGCAGAGAAAGACTTAGAGGAAGAGATCCCGGATCTAACGCGGCAGCCGCTGCTGTTTCCGGCGCCAAGAGCCCATCGCCTGCAAGCTTTGGCGCGAGGGGACACCGGGGGACTCCTGGCCCTCGCCTACAGCGCCATGCGGGCCTACAACGTCCACACTCACCCAACAGTGGCGGAGTTGGGGGTGGGCTATCTCGAGGTGCGGGCTATCCACCCGGTGCGGGGAGGCAGCTTTCGCCTGGGGCGGATCCGCTTGGCCTTTGCAGAAGTCGTCGGGCATGGGGAGAAGGGATACCGCTTAGGCTTTGCTGCCAGCTTGGGCTGGAACGAGGGGCGGGTTATTGCGGGCGCAATGTTGGATTTGGAGATGGATCGCCCCACCCATCCGGCCCGCAGCGAGGAGTTTGTTCTGGTACACACGGATCCCGTGGAGGCCTCGGGCTTTGCCCTGCACTACAAACTGCCTCACTATGTAACGTTCTTCAGCAATTGGATGAGCCATCAGGAGGCTGCTCTTGAACCCTAAGCATAGCTACGCCTACTTGGATCCTGAAGCCAAGCGAGAAATTCGGCGCAAGGTTCTCAAGGCTTTGGCCATACCGGCATATCAAGTTCCCTTTGCCAGCCGAGAGATGCCCCTAGCCCGCGGCTGGGGCACGGGCGGCCTGCAGCTTACCCTCAGCCTCGTGGGGCCGGAAGATGTGGTGAAGGTCATCGACCAAGGAGCGGATGACTCGGTTAATGCTGCCAACTTGCGCCGCTTCATTGCCCACGTCAGCGGAGCTCGAACCACCACCGATGCTTTGGAAGCAACCCTCATCCAAAGCCGTCACCGCATCCCGGAGGAGCGGCTGCAAGAAGGACAAATTTTGATCTTGCAAGTCCCGATCCCTGAGCCCCTGCGCTACGTGGAGCCTTCCGATGCCAAGGCACGGGAGCTGCATGCCCTGGGGGACTACAGCCTGCTTTGGGTGGATCTATTTGAAGAACACTTGCGTCACGGCCGCAGCCGCAAGGGAGCAGCCTATCCCGTTCTGGTGCATGGCCGCTATGTGATGGATCCCAGTCCCCTGCCGCGCTGGGATCTGCCCAAGCTGCACCAGGCAGCCCACATCACGCTCTTTGGCGCCGGTCGGGAGAAGCGGATCTATGCTGTCCCCCCTTACACGCAGGTAGAACCTCTGGCCTTTGTGGATCGACCCTTCCAGCCGGAACCCATTGTGGGATCCTGCCGCCGCACCGGTTGCCGCCACGTCTTTCTCAACGCCATTCCTCAGGAGGATGGCAGCTTGGCCTACGAGATCTCCGACCAGGGCTATATGGAAAAACTCCTAGCTGGCAAAGAAAGTGGGCCTTTATTTGTTGGGGAGAAGCAGCATGGTTGAAGAAAGGCCTTTGCTGGAACTGGTCAAGGTGTGGAAAGCCTACGGGGATCGCTGGGCCCTCAAGAACGTCAGCCTCAAGCTCTATCCCCAGGAGGTGCTGGGGGTGGTGGGGGCTTCTGGCAGCGGCAAGAGCACCCTTTTGAGAATTCTCTATCTCCAGGAGACGGCGCAAGGGGAATACTGGCTCAACCTCCCCGGCTGGGAGGGGTGTAATCTGCTGGCGCTTTCTCCCTATGAGCGACCTGCGGCGCGGCGCCACTTGGCCATGGTTTATCAAGAAGCTGCCCAGGCCCTGCGCATGGGCTTTGCCGCCCTAACCAATGTTGCTGAGCCCCTTGTGCTCAAGGGGGAACGGCGATTTGAAGTTTTGCAAAAGGAAGCGCAGGCAGCTTTGGAGAGGGCAGACTTCCCCCTGGAGCGGGCTGGGGATCCGCCTACTTTCCTTTCGGGAGGGGAGCGGCAGCGGGTGCAGATTGCCAAAGCCTTGGCTCAAGAGCCAACGGCCATCCTCTTGGACGAGCCAACGACTGGCTTAGATTTGCTGGTGCAGGCAACCTTCTTGGACACCCTACGCCGCCTCAAGCGGCAGTTGGGGATGAGTCTGATTTTGGTTAGCCACGATCTCTCAGTGGTACGGGCATTGGCGGATCGCATTGTGGTTTTGCACCAGGGAGAGGTGGTAGAAGAAGGCCTCGCCGACCAAGTGCTGGAGGATCCCCGCCACCCCTTTACTCAGGATTTGGTTGCCGCAAGGCTGTAGAGAGATGCTGCAAGTTATCGATTTGGAAAAGCGGTTTTTCCTGCACCGGCTGGGGCGGGAAGTTCTGGCTTTCAAACAGGTGAGCTTCTCCCTACAAGCAGGGGAGTTGCTGCTCCTAGAGGGCCCCAATGGCGCCGGCAAGTCTTCCCTGTTGCGAACACTTTACCGCAGCTACTGTCCCACAGGGGGGCAGATCCTTCTGCAGACTCCCCGCGGAAGGGTGGATCTGGCGCGTTTGGGGGATCGCGAGATCTTGTGGATCCGGCGGGAGTACATCGGCTATGTCAGCCAGTTTCTGGATCCCCGACCCCGCACCACCGCCCTGGAGCTGGTGGCGGAGCCGCTGCTGTGGCGAGGTGTAGAAGAAAGCCGAGCACGGCAGCGGGCGGCAGAGCTGCTCCTGGAGCTGGGCCTAAAGCCCGAGTTACTGGAGGCTTTCCCCACGGGTTTCTCTGGGGGCGAAAAACAAAAGCTCAACCTGGCCCGCTCGCTCATTCATCCCTATCCCTTGCTGCTGTTGGACGAGCCCACGGCCAGCTTGGATGCAGGGGCCAGGAAAGCTCTGCGGGAGCGCCTTCGCCATCTGAAGCAGCAGGGAACTGCGCTTGTTGGCGTTTTCCACTCGCCAGAAGACGTGGCGGGCTTGGTGGACAAAACCTACCACCTGGAGGAGAAGCAAGATGTGGCTGTCCGGACTTAAGCTGGTTCTCCCTGACCAAGTGCTCCCGCTGGGATCCCTGCGGCTGGAAGGGGAGTGGATTGCTGAGATTCGAGAAGGGCAGGTGGACGAAGGAATCCCTTTACAGGGCTTAACCCTCGTCCCTGGCGTCATCGATCTCCACGCCGACAGCCTAGAGCCGGAGCTGGAGCCGCGGCCAGGGGTACAGTTGGCTGCCGAGATGGCCCTGGAGGTTTGGGAAAACCGAGCTCTGGCAGCAGGCATGACCACTGCTTTTGTCACCCTGTCCTTTTGGGAGGGCCTGCCCGGTTGGCGCAGCCCGGAGACCGCTTTGGCCCTGGCCGAGCAATTGGTTGCCCTGCGTTCCCGTTTGTCGCTGGACTTGCGGATCCATGCCCGCTACGAAGTCTCTCGCCCCTTGGGAGCAGCAGCCGTTCGCCACGCCCTCAGCCAAGGTTGGGTGGATCTCCTTTCGTTTATGGATCACACGCCTGGCCAAGGCCAGTTCCCGACCCTAGAAGACTACGTTCGCTATATGGCCCGTCACCTGGGCCAGCAGCCTGAGGAGGTTGCCGCCAGCCTCAGGAACCCATCCCAGCCAGAAGTTCTCCCTGCCCTTGCCGAGCTGGCTCAGCAGGCAAAAGAGCAAGGGGTGACGCTGGCTTCCCATGACGACGATTGCCCCGACAAGGTTCAGTTGATGGCCAAGCTGGGCGTGAAGATCAGCGAGTTTCCGGTCACCTTGGCCGCTGCTCTAGAAGCCCAACAGTTGGGCTTACTGGTGGTCATGGGGGCCCCCAATGCTCTCAGGGGATCCTCCCATGTGGGCAATCTCTCCGCCCTCCAGGCCCTGAAGGCAGGATCCCTGGGCGCTCTGGCCACCGACTACTCGCCGGCTGCCGCGCTAAGAGCTGCCTTTGCCCTGGCGGAGAAGCAGGCTTTGGAGTTGCCCCAGGCCATCGCCTTGGTCAGCCGCAACCCCGCCCAGGCCGTTGGCCTCCAGGATCGGGGGGCTCTTTGCCCAGGGCTGAGGGCCGACCTGGTGATCTTGCGGGAGAAGCCCTTCCGGGTTATGGGCGTGTTTGTTGCCGGCAAGCCCGTCTTTCTCCGCGATGGCCTAGGTTGGTAGGGAAGACTGGATCGCCAAAAAGTTGTGCCCAGAGTCGAAGCCCCCTGAATCTACTCCAGAGCCGCTCTCGGCAGCAGCTTCCGGGTCGGCTTGCGCTCCAGAGGCCAAGTGGGTCGCTCCAGACGGGTATCCACCAGCACAGAGGCTGGGGCGAGATTAACCCGCTCCAGCAGCCGTTGCAGCAGTTGAGCATCGATGACATCCCCCCCGCTGGATGGGGTTGCCGTTCCCGCCACCAGGGGAGTATCGGCCAGCAGCAATTCTGCCACTGCCTGGGCCAGTTCTTGGCCGTACACGCCATCAGGGCCAGAGGGGAGCAGATCCAGCCGTCCCTGCTGAGCGGCCAGACGGCTTAAGCCCAGTTGCACCGCCACCACGGCCGGGCCCCGCTCCCCTCGCCTTAGAGTGCGCTGGCCGGCCAGGATGCTCTCCAGCTGCGCCTTGGCCACTTCCTGGTCGCCGCTGGGGAGCAACTGCACCAGCCCCTCCAGCCGGCTGCCGGGGAAGTTGCCGCTTGCCTGCTGCTGGGGATCCTCCCTCCACAGACGGGTTAGGTCGTAGAGCAAAATGGCGTGGGGGACAGGGCGGCTGGGCTGGTTGGGGCCGGCATGGCCGGTGGCGAGGATCTCCCCTTGGTAGACCAGTGAGGTGCTGAAGCCAGAGTCCAGCAGCACCGCCTCACGGATCCCGGTTTTGGGCAATAGGCTAGCCAGGATGGCGGCGTTGACGTGGGTTTTGGTAACCCCGATTACCACCTGATCCTGGTTGTCTACGCCAAAAAAGGCGCGGGGGCGGAACTCGGCGGCGCTGGAGAGGCGAAACGAGTCAATCTCCGCTGGCGAAAGGGCCCGGCCATCCTTGACCAGCCACAAGCCCGCCACAAACAAGTCCGTGACCTCCGGCATGAGCTGGCGAAGGTTGTCGAGCTGGGTCATGGTGTCGGGATCAAAGGGCACAAAGCGCAGCCGATCCCTGCCTAGGAGTACCAAAGGCCGGCCCCGGATGACCCTGTCATCTTCGGGGCGACCGGGAATAAAGGTCTTGTGGTTGGCGGCCATCACTGGCCCCACCATGACGTTGCTGGCCGAGTTAATCCAAGGAATGGAGAAGAAGCTGCCGTTAATGCCGGCATCGGCTTGGTAGCGCTGGACTAGGGTTCTTACCTCGTAGCGCCGCTCCGCGTGCACCGTAGCCGCCCGTCCGCCGCGGATGGTGAGGATCCTCACCCCGTCGATGACCTCATCGGTTAGAGCCAGGGGCCGTGTCCCATCCAGCCAGTAGTCGGGGCTGCGGCCAAGGGTAAAGGTGCGGGCGCCAACAATGGCCTCGGTGAGGCGAAACTGGTTAAAGCGGCGCACCTCCAGCAAGTTGGGCGACTGTCCCGTAAAGCCGGGATCCATCGTAAAGGCCATCCGGTAACCCGCCTCGGCCAGGTATTGCTTCACCCGCTCGTCCCGATTGCCTTCCGGATAGGCAAAGTAGTGGATGGGGTGGCCCAGCTCCTGCTCCAGCTTGGTCTTGCAGTCAACCACCTCTCGCCGCAGGCGGGCATCGTCCAGCAGCCGTAGGTCGGGAGGATGGTTGACGGTGTGGGCGGCAAAGTCAATCAGCCCGCTGGCATCCATCTCCCGCATCTGATCCCAAGTGAAGTGATCTTTGTCCGTAGGTACGCCGACAAAGCCGGTCTGAACAAAGTAGGTGGCGGGGTAGTTGTACTCCTTCAAGAGGGGGTAGGCGTTTTCGTAAAGCCCAAGGTAGGCGTCGTCAAAAGTCAGCAAAATGGCCTTTTCCGGCAAGGGATCCCCGTCCCGTAGGTGTTTGTAGAGTTGGTCGATGTGGATGGGGGTCAGCCCCGCCTGCTTAATGGCCTCAAAGTGCTGCCGCAGCTCGGCTACCGTGGTGTCAAACCAGACTTGTTTGCGGCCAGCCACCACGTCGTGGTACATGATGGCCGGCACGTAGGAGAGGCTGGCCAAGGGAGCCAACGCAAAAGGATCCCGCTGCAGTTGCGGCTCTTGGGGGAGGGGCGGGCGCTGTTGGGCGGCCTTGGCCTTGGCCCGAGGGGTTGGAAACTCAGCTAGGGTCCACGCCAGGGCCGGCAGGCGGCTGGCCCAGTCGGGATGAGCAGTTGCCCAGGCCACCAGGGCTCCAGTCCCAAACCCCAGCACCGTAACCAACAAAGCCAAGAAGCGGAGCAGCCGGAAGCGCAACTTCGTTGGCGGTCGCTGCCCAGAGCTAGAAAAACTTCGGCGCGGGAAGGGGGATCCCCTTTTTGCCCCAGAGACTGGATGACCGCCCCGGCGCGTCGGCGGCTGTCGAGAGGTCATGTCCTCCTCCTCACCGGCAAAACCAACGTCAGCCTACCACCCCCATCTCCTGGTTGGGGACGAGGAAGCCCTTGCCAGTGGTTTGCACCCCAGTCCATAGGAGGGGTAGCAGAACCACCGCCCAGAAGCTGTCCAGGCAAGTCAGTCGAGGTTGCTCAACAAATTGGACTCTGTAATGCTGACAATCTTCCCCCCCCTTTGGGTAATGCGCTTCACTTCTTGGGAGAGCCGGCTGAAGGGCACTTTGTACTCGACAACGCTCTTGCGCACGCCCCCTCCCACCAGACCCGATACCTTGATGGTGAAGATCTTGTCGCTGTTGGGCAGGGACGAGGCTGCCGAAGGGGCAACCTGAGCAGGTTTGGTCGCTGGAGCCGCTTCCGCTTGCGGTGCAGCGGCGCTCTCCCGCTCCAAAAGCAGCCGCCAACTGCGGGGATAGGCGGGAGCCAGACGATAAACCACCTTGTAGGAGCCAGTGACATGGTCATCTTCCGACTCTACCCTCACCACTGTTCCTGCTGGGATATCTAGCTTGGCTCCCTTGGACATCACTTTAATTCCAGGCCAATTGGTGGGCACATCCGTCAGCAGCTCAACTTCAAACGCTTGATCCCCTAGTAGCAACTTGGCCATGGCGATAACTCCGTTTTGCTTGGCAGGCAGCTGCCAAAAACCCTGCTCGACTACAGCCTCACCGCTAGACATTTTACTGGTTACGGGTGCTCCACCAAAGCCTCCCGCCAGTATCTGTCATGGAAAGGGAGTCTGTTGTAGATTTGTAAAGGAATTGTCGAGGGTGGCACACCTGGAGGGATCCCCATGCTGAACTTGGCTTTGCTGGATTTGGCAGCAGCTTCGGATTGGCTAACGACTGCCCTTCAGCCGGTGGCTGACTTCTTTGCCGGCTTCAACCTGCCCCAGCCAATTGTGCAGTGGGGGCATCCTCTCATGATGGGGATTGTCGTGGTGGTGATGGGCAGCTTTGTGGGTCTAACGGGCTGGCGGGGGCGGGCCTTGCGCCTGGCAGCCGAGGGATCCCTGCCGGAATCGGCCCAAAAGCCGCTCTTGGATCACCGCAAATTGGCCCCCTGGATGGCCACCTTCATTGCCCTGGGCTACACCGGCGGCCTTCTCTCCTTGGTCATGCAGGGCAAGCCCCTGCTGAGCAGCCCCCACTTCTGGACGGGATCCCTGGTGTTGCTGTTGTTGGCCGTGAATGGCACCTTGTCTCTCAGCGGCTTTGGCGGCAACCGGGAGACCTTGCGCACTGCCCATGCCTATCTGGGCAGCCTAATTCTCTGCTTGCTCTTTACCCATGCCCTCCTGGGCCTAAAGCTGGGGCTGTCTTTGTAGCGGATCCCCCCAGCTACTAGAGCCAAGCCTAGCGAATGTACTGCACCAGCGTTCGCGAAGCAGAGCCCACCCGCAGCTTGCGCAGGGCATCCCGCTCGATCTGGCGAATCCGCTCGCGTGTCAGGTTAAAGTGGTTCCCCACTTCTTGCAGGGTTCTTGCCCTTTGGCCGTCTAGCCCATAGCGCAACTCCAATACTTGCCTCTCAATGGGCTTTAGGGTCTGCAGGGCAGAACGTACATCTTGCCGCAGAGACTGCTCCAGGATCTCTTCAAAGGGTTGCTCCTGCCGCTCATCCGGCAGCAAGTCCCCTAAGCGGCTTTCCCCTTCCTGGCCAACCGGTACATCTAACGACAGGGGCAAAGCGGCAGCCTGCTGGATGAGGCGCAACTTCTTGACCTTGATGCCCATTGCCCCGGCCAGCTCAGCTTCTGTAGGTCGCCGCCCTCGGGCCTTCGTGAGCTCGCGGTTGGTCCGCTTGAGCAAGCGCACTTTGTCTACCATATGCACTGGCAGGCGGATAGTCCGGCCCTGGTTGGCAATGCAGCGGGTAATGCCCTGGCGGATCCACCAGTGGGCATAGGTACTGAAGCGGAAACCTCGCTCGGCATTGAATTTTTCAGTGGCTCGAATCAGACCTATGTTGCCCTCTTGGATCAAGTCCAAAAAGGGTACCCCTCGGTTGAGGTACTTCTTGGCCACACTCACCACCAGACGCAGGTTGGCGTTGATTAGCTTGCGTTGGGCCTGCTCTCCCTGGCGGATGCGCGAGCGCAGAGTTGCCACAGGGATCTGCAGGGCTGCCGCCAATTCCTCATCGCTGGGATCCTGCCCCCGCTGCTGCCGCCATTCTTTTCGGGCCTGGTCAATGAGCAGCTTCTGCTGAATTTTGCGCGACAGCTCAATCTCTTCCGCGTGATCAATGCGGGGCACCCGGCCAATGGTATTCAAGTAGTGATCAACAGCATCTTCGTTAAGGCGTGCACTGGCCGCCAGGTCAGCCTCTGCAGCGGAATCCACCGCCTCCGGCCAGGGCTCATCGAACTCCTGAGGGGAGAGGGGAAGGTTTTCAGGGTGAGGATGAGAGAGAACCACGGCCACCTTGAGGAGAGAACTTTCCTCCCTAGTCTAGGAAAGTTTCTTCCCCCCCTGTAAGCGAAAATCGATCATCACCGCCTTTTTTGCCTAGAAATTTTCCTGCCTAGAGGGGGGATTACCCCGGATCCTACCCGCTAAGCCCTGACCGAGCAGGCATCCTAGGCGCAAGCATCCGTAAGCAATTTTCGATCTAGAGCCTGAGGTAGGATGTTTAGGAGGCAGCCAGGCTGCCTGCTCTAACAAGTCGTGCTTGCCTAGGCTACCATGGGGCGCCGGAGAAGCCATCAGCCTCCTCAGCCTGGAAAAGAACATTCCTCCTCCCTTGCCAACCCCAACCAGCGCCCTCCTGCAGCAAACTTGATTGGAGAGCGAGTGCGCTGGGTACGGGAGAGGTTGCAGCTCACTCAGGATCAACTGGCGGGTCGCCTGGCCAAGTACGGTGTTCATTTGGATTACGTCAAGGTGGGCCAGGTGGAAAAGGGCAAACGGCGCGTCATCGACAAAGAACTGGTGGCTTTTGCCAAGGCGCTGGGAGTCTCGGTTACTTGGCTGCTGAGTGGCGACGAATCTAGCCTCTAGTCAGTTCCCTAGCCCCTACCGCCCTGGCTAGGAGCGGCAGCAGAAGGAGCAACTCCAGGCGCTCTGCTGGCCCTAGGGTCACTCTCCCCCTTGCGGATCGTTACAGATAGTTGAGAAGCTGCAGTAAAGCAAAGCAGAGACTGGCGCTGCCCAAAGGCACGGTCAGGTTATCCAGCCCCCACCAAGAGAACATCTCCAAACCCATGGCTATCCCCCCCACCACGACGCTGATGGCAAGCAACAAGGGAGAGAAGCCAAAGTACCCCAATAGTAGCAATGCCATCACTAGGCTGCTCACCACCCACATGGTCAGGGATCCCTCCCAGCTTTTTTGGAGGGATCCCAGTTGATAGGAATGTTTCCCCCAGCTCTTGCCCACCAGCCCCGCCAAGGCATCGGCCCAGGTCATCACCAGAATGCCAATGACAGCGAAAACTTGTTGCTGGGGCCGCCAAAACAAGAAGAGGAGGAGGCCAATGCTGACAGCATAGAAAAAGGTGCCGAAGCTGCGGCGCCCGACGCTATTCAAGCTAGGCAAGATAGCCACCCGGTAGGAGAGCAGCGCCAAGCCGGCAAACACCAGGGAGAACCCCACCCCAAGCCAGCGGGGCACCTGCAAGGCCCAAGCCAGCAGAATGATATTGCCCACACCAATGTGGACAGCTTTGCGCACCCATTCCCCATCCACTTGTCGGGAGCGCAGCCATTCCGCAAAGGCAAATACGGAGGCCAGCCAGAGAGCGTAGCAAGCAAGCTGCTGCGCTAGGCCCATGAGCTGGCCTCAGAGAGTTTTCAAGTAGCTAAGCAGATCCGCCATTGCCTGGGGATCGGGCTGGAACTGGGGCATGGGCGGAGTCTTGCCACTGGTTACTTGGTAAATGATAAACCGGTCAGAGCGGCGGCTGCTCACCCCCCGCAGGCTGGGGCCTACGCGGCCATCCCCTTCTTCGCCATGGCAGGCGGCACAGTTAAGGGCAAACAGCGAGGCTCCCCTGCTGGCTTGCCCTTCCAAGCTAAGAACAGCCTCGATGTAGGGATCTGGCCGCACGGCTGCAGCCAGCCAACTCCAGCCAAAGACCGCTAGACCTACAAGAAGTAGACCCCATCCCAGCTTCCTCACCCAGCCCCCTGACCCCAGCACTTGCAGGAAGGAAAAAAACGGCCTCAGGGGCTGCCCTGGGGAGAGCTGAGAGCAGGCTTGAGGCTCTTCCCTGCTGGAAGCCAAGCGGGGGCTGCCGGAAATGCCGAGATGGGGAAAGAAGAAGGGCACAGCAGACAAACCTGAGAGAAACCGTTTCAATCTTTTACATTTCCACCAATACAATAGCCTAGGAGCCGCTTCCTGCCAACAATCTGTAAGGGTATTTACTTTTTCTTAATGATCTGCGACGGCTTGCTGAGGCTTGGACTTCCTCAGCAGCGCTTGGCTGGGAAACAGGCGTTGCATCACTTCCAATTGGGCCTGGGGATTGGTGTTGAGGCTGTGGATGACGTTGGCCCCTTGCAAGTAACTGCGGAGGCGATAGCCAACCTGCAGGTTTCCATAAATAACAACGGCTGCTACCTGCTCCCGCCGCTGCCCTAGCCAATCCACCACATAGTTGGGCAGAGGATCGCGAACAAAGGCTTGGAAAATCCACTGGCCGCTGCAGTTGTTTAGAGCTGCCTCCAGCAAGCTCAAGGGGGTAAGGGAATGGCTAAGCAGAGGAGGAAGACCCAAGCTGGCGGGAATGCTCAGGGCAGGAGATTCGGCTAAAAGCCCTGCTTCAGGACCCAGGGAGAGATCCTGCCAGATCCAGTTCCAACTGCCGGGCGGCAAGGGCAAAGGCAGGGGTTGGCCGCCTGTCACTCCACCGCGGGCCATGGCCGCCTGACAGGGGGCAATGTCGCTCTCGGCTAGGAGGGATCCCAACTGGGCGGCCCTGGGCAGAGGGGAGCGGGCGCCGAACAGCTTGGCCAAAGGGGAGTCCTTGGCCAGGGGATCCCCCAGCAGCAGGGGCTTTAGTTGCTCGTCGGAAAAGCCGCGGTTGAGGGCCGGGTCAGTGGGATCCTTAGCCCCCATCCAGCCGGGCAGCAAGCTAAAGTCCGTCTCCGCCAGGGCCGGCCACACTTGCTTGAGCAGGGCGGAGGCGGAGGGAAAAAGCCGCTGCTTGGCCCGCAGCACCCGCGTCACCGATTGGGCAATGGCCTGGGCATCTAGGGATCCCTGCTGCACGGCTTCCACAATGGCCGCCACAGCCGCCACCGGCTCAGGAGGGGCCAAAAGGAGGTCAGCGCCGGCCTGGAGGGCCCGCACTGCTAGTGGGCAGGGAGAGGACTCCGTCCCCCTGCCGCGAACAGCCAACTCGGCCAAGAAGCCCTGATCGAGGCCCTCTGCCACAATCAGCCCACTGAACCCCCATTCTTGGCGCAGCAGTTGCGCTAGCCGTCCCGGCAAAAAAGAGATTGGCCAGCGCTCATCCCACTCTGGCAGCACCACTGGCGCAACCGAGATGGCCCCCACCTGCTCCACCAAGCCGCGGAAGGGCAGCCAGGGTCCTGCTTGCAGTTCGCCCAAGGTAAGGCGCAGGCGAGGACAGCAGGGGGCAGCAGTTGGCTCTAGCGATAGCAGCGGGCGGGCCTGCTCTACCTCGGCCCAGCCTTGGCCGGGGAAGGATCTGGCTGTGGTCAGGATCCCCTCGGGAACCGCCTGCTCACAGCCCCGGATAAAGGCCCGCGCCAGTTGCAACGCCAGGTGCGGCTCCTCCGCCAGCGCCAGCTCTGCTGGGCCTTGCCCCAGGGGCTCAGCCACCGGGCCAAGCAGCCAGTTAATGCCGATGGCCGCCGCCTCCCGCGCCGTGATCCTTCCCCACTGTTCTGCCCAGCGCTCGGCTTCGGATCCCAGGCGGCTTAGGCCCAGGGGGTGGGGGAAAGAAGTAGCCCCCGCCAGCGCCAGGCCGCGACTGGCCTCGGCTGCCACCAAAAGGGGCAGGGCAGCCCAAGACTGCGCCTCCTCGATCAGCAGCAGGGCCTCTGCCACATGGCCCTCAGTAATCCAGAGGCCCCCGATCCCCACCTCTTGGATCAGTCGCTTGAGGACCTCTCGGGGAGGAGACTGGGATCCCAGGCGGGCCGAAACCGGCACCACCAGCAGTTGGGCCACCTGCCGTGCTAAGGACAAGGGCTGCTCAAGGGCAGCGACCGGGGATCCCGAACCACTCATGGACACCATCAGCAAGGGGAAAGCGAGGGGATCCTATCCTTTGCGAAAACGCCGGGCAAGCGCAAAGATCCTAACCCCTCTGCCGGCTGCCGAAACCCTCAACGCCTTTGGGAAGCCCGGCAGCGGTCGCAGGTGCCGCAGGGCAGGCTGGACTGGTTCTCAGGGTAGCCAAAATGTTGCAAAATTGCCTGCCAGCGACAGCCGCGGCTGTGGATGAAGTCCTCCATCCCCCGCCAGGGATCCTCCCGCCGTGGCGGTTGCCAGCGGCGGTGCAGCACCTGGAAGTGAAAGGGATCTGGCCAGTGCAGACAGCCCATTTCCTGTAACAGGCCCAGGGCCACCCGCGTCTCCCCTGGGGGCAAGTCGGCATAGGATCCCTGGGAGGGCAGAGTTTGGAGGAGGCGGCGTGCTTGGGCCAGCAGGCGCTCCTGCTGGGAATAGAAATAGGCTTGGCGCTGGCGATCGGTGGGATCCAGCAGGCCCGTCGGCTCCGAGACAAGCATGAGGGCCCGGCAAGGGCCACCATCCCGCCCGCCCCGCCCCACCTCCTGCAGATAGTCCATCAAGTTAGGGGGCGGGTGAAAGTGCAGCACCCAACGCACGTCCGGCTTGTTGATGCCCATGCCAAAGGCGTTGGTGCAAACCAAAAAGCGCAGCTTGCCCTCTAGCCAAGCCCGTTCCAGCTGGCGGCGGGATCCCGCTTCCAGCCCGCCGTGGTAGGTGGCGGTTTTCTGGTTTTGTCGGCCCAGCCACTCGGCCAGCTCCTCCCCATCCCGCCGGGTGCGCACATACACTAGGCCCGAGCCGGGGTTTTCGGCCAGGAAGCGCAGCAGGCGGCGACGGCGATCCGCTGGGCTCCAGGCCACCTCCACATGGAGGGAGATATTGGCGCGCAGGGGATCGGCACGGATGCACTCCGGCTGCTGTAGCCCTAGGAGGTGGCGCAGGCGGTTGAGGGTTTCGGGATCGGCGGTGGCAGTAAAGGCAGCGATGGGAAAGGCAGGCTGGCCCAAGGCAGGACGCACCAACCCCAGGCGGCGGTAGTCGGGCCGGAAGGATCCTCCCCAGTGCACCAAGGTGTGCGCCTCGTCCACCATGAGGCCGTTGATAGGCACCTGTTGCAGCCGCTCCCAGACCGGCGGGCTAAAGAGGGTTTCCGGCCCTAGATAGAGTAGACGCAGCCGATTCTCCGCCAACGCCCGCAACACCCGCTTGCGCAGAGCCGGTTCCAGCTCGCTGTGCAGACAGGCTGCCGGCAGACGGCGCCTCCAGAGGTCCTGAACTTGGTCCTCCATCAGGGCAATCAGGGGTGAGACCACCAAGGTCAGGCCTGTCTGCAGCAAAGCCGGCAGTTGAAAACACAAGGACTTGCCAAAGCCCGTCGGCAGCACCACGAGGGCATCCCGCTTCTCCAGCAAGGCGCGGATTACCCGATCCTGGGGCGGCCGCAGCGCCTCGTAGCCCCAGTACCGCTTGAGGGCAGAGTAAACCTGCTGCCAATCCTGCAAACGGCAATCCCCTTTGCCGCGCTCTCTCTACCTACAGCAATCTACAGCGACTTCCTCGAGGGAAGTTCCGGGCCACTCCAGATCCTCCCAAAGGAAGAGGGGGCAGGGGTGAGGGAAACCCCCTGCCAGATCCACTCCCTAGGCTGGACGGCTGGGATCGGGGCTAGCGGGGAAGCGATGATGCCTGCTCAGGCTGGCAAGGTGGGGTTGCAGTAGCCATAGGGCAGCAGGCTTGTGCGATGCTAGAGGTGGGGTGTTCCTGCTGCTTTGGTTCCCATGACTGCCCTAGATTCCACGTGCTCGCTCCAGCCCAGAGTGGCTTTTGTTCACCGTCGCACAGCAGAGACGGACGTGCAGGTTCGCCTCAACCTCGATGGCAAGGGGCAGCACGAGATCGACACGGGGATCCCCTTTTTGGACCACATGCTGGCCCAGCTCAGCACCCATGGGCTAATTGATCTCCAGATCAAAGCGGTGGGGGATCTGCACATCGACGATCACCACACCAACGAAGACGTGGGCATCGCGTTGGGACAAGCCCTAGCCCAGGCGCTGCAGGATCGGCGCGGCATTTACCGTTTTGGCCACTTCTGGGCGCCTTTGGATGAGGCCTTGGTGCAGGTGGTGCTGGATGTTTCCGGACGCCCCCACCTCAGCTACGGCCTGGAGCTAACTGTGGAGCGCATTGGCCGCTACGAAACCCAGTTGGTGCGGGAGTTTTACCAGGCAGTGGTCAACCACGCCCAGCTGACCCTGCACATCCGCCAGGCAGCCGGCCTCAATGCCCACCACATTGTTGAAGCCAGTTTCAAAGCCTTTGCCCGCGCTCTGCGCATGGCCGTAGAGCGGGATCCGCGCCGACAGGATGGGATCCCCAGCTCAAAAGGGGTGCTGTAAACTTAGCTCCCGCTTCAGCTGGGGACGGCGTGGCTGGCCAAAACAACACTGCCGCAGGCGGGCCAACTCCGCCTCACTGAGATCCTGCCACTGGCCGGGAGCCAGTCCCTCCAGCGAGAGAGGGCCCAGCCGCACTCGCACCAATCGCAGAGTTGGGATGCCGACAGCGGCGGTCATGCGGCGCACCTGGCGATTGCGACCTTCCCGCAGCGTCAGCTCCAGCCAAGTGGTGGGGATGGAGCGGCGAAAGCGAATGGGCGGATCCCGCGGTGGCAAGGGTGGCTCTTCGGTGAGAACCCTCACCTGGGCAGGGCGGGTTTTCCGCCCCTGGATGATCACCCCTTTTTCCAACTGTTGCAGAGCCTGCGGCGTGGGGATCCCTTCCACCTGCACCCAGTAGGTGCGCTCGTGGCCAAACTTGGGATCGATGAGGCGGGCGTTGAGGCGGCCATCGTCGGTCAGCAGAAGCAGACCTTCGCTATCTCGATCCAACCGCCCCACCGGATAGACCCTGGGCACCGGGATGAAAGACTTGAGAGTTGGCCGCCCCTGCCGGTCGGTAAATTGGGTGAGCACGCCGTAGGGTTTGTAAAACTTGAGGTAGCGCATGGCAAAAGGGTGGATCCCGTCTTTTAAGATTGGGCAGAGCAGCTTCAACGGTAAGATCAAGCCTTAAGGGCAGCGTTTCCCCCTGGCGGCAAAGTTGGACGGATCTCACCTCATGACGATAGACAACAATCTACTCTGGGTTTTAATTGGAACGGCAGGGCTCTCCCTTCTCAGTCTGGTGTACGTGTGGGTGGATGAGGGGATCAAACGGCGCCGCTACGAGCGGCAAAAGCAAGAAGAGGCTGCCCAAGCCGCTGCCCCCGAGCCCACCGCCCCAGAGCCAAAAGCCGAGCTCGAACCCTCCGCCTCTCTCCAGGAGGCAGAGGTAGCGCCTAATACACCCAATGCCCCAGCCGCCACCTCCGAGCCGCTTGCCGATACCGCCGCTAGAACAGAGGAGACGCCGGAGGCCACCCCTTGAAGCTGCTCTTCCCCCGTTTTGCCTAAGTTGGCAGGTGGGCTAACCTGAGACAGGACGGCCAACGGGATCCCGATGTTGCGCCTGTTGCGGATCGAGAACTTCGCCCTCATCGAGCACTTGGAGATCCCCTTTCGGGCAGGGCTGAACGTGCTCACGGGAGAAACAGGGGCGGGCAAATCTATCATTCTCGAGGCTCTCGATGCCGCGCTAGGGGGGCCAGCTCGCGCTCTGCGCAGCGGCAGCGAGCGGGGCCTGGTGGAAGCCATTTTCCAGCCCACGGCCGCCCTGGAGGCCTGGCTAGAGCAGGAGCAAATTGAGCCTTTGGAAGAAGGCCTGGTCTGCAGCCGCGAGCTGGTGGTGCGCAACGGCAAGCTCAGCAGCCGCCTGCGAGTCAACGGGGTGCTGGTGAACAAGGCTCAGATGCTCAGCCTGCGCTCCCACCTGGTGGAGATCACCGCCCAGGGTCAGACAATCCAGCTCCAGTTGCCCCAAACTCAGCGCCGCTGGCTGGATGCCTTTGGCGGCGAAGAGCTGTTGCGCCTGCGCCTAGAGGTGGCAGCTTGCTACCAAACCTGGAGCCAGCTCAAAGCAGAGATAGCATCCCGCCAACAAAACCAACAACTGCGGCTGCAGCGGCTAGATCTCCTGGAGCTGCAAGCCCAAGAACTGGCTGCCCTGCGCCTAGAGGATCCCGGCGAACTGACCAAATTGGAGCGGGAGCGGGAGCGCCTAGCCCACTGCGTGGAACTGCAGCAGCAGAGCTATGCCCTCCACCAACTGCTCTACCAAAACGACAGCGGCTCCCCAGCTATTGCTGACTTGTTGGCCCAAGCCGAGCGGTTGCTGCAGAGCATGGCTCAACGGGATCCCGACCTAACTCCCCTCCTCGAACTGGTTAGCAGCGCCCTCGTTCAGGTGGAGGAGGCCGGACGGGAGCTGCTGCGCTACGGCGAGACCCTGGAAGCAGATCCCAGTCGGCTAAACAAAATTGAACGGCGCCTTGCCCAACTGCGCCAGGCCTGCCGCAAATACGGCCCCACCCTGGCCGAGGTGATGGCCCACGCGCAGCGGGTGCAGGCAGAGTTGGCCCAACTGCAGCACGAGAGCACCGACTTGGAGGAACTAGAGGCGCGGCTGGACCAGGCAGCCCAGGAGCTGGAGCGCCACTGCCAGGCGCTTTCCCACCTGCGGCAGCAGGCGGCCCGGAAACTGGAAAAGGCCCTCGTTGAGGAGCTCAAGCCCCTGGGGATGAGCGGCGTGCAATTCCAGGTGCAAATCCAGCCAGGATCCCCCACCGCCGAAGGGGTGGATCAGGTGAGCTTTTGGTTTAGCCCCAACCCCGGCGAGCCCCTGCAACCCCTGGCCGAGATTGCCTCCGGCGGCGAGATGAGCCGTTTTCTACTGGCCTTAAAGGCGGTGTTCAGCGGCGTGGATCCGGTGGCTACCCTGGTTTTTGACGAGATCGACGTTGGCGTATCCGGCAAGGTGGCGCAGGCCATTGCCGCCAAATTGCACCAGCTGGCCCGGAACCACCAAGTTCTCTGCGTTACCCACCAACCCCTGATTGCCGCCCTAGCCGATCACCACCTGCGGGTTTACAAAGTGGTGCAAGAAGGGCGGACCTGCGTGCGGGTGGATCCTCTGGGAGAGAGGGAGCGCCGGGAGGAATTGGCCCAACTGGCCGCTGGCCACTCCGCCCAGGAGGCAATGGGCTTTGTGGAAGCCCTTCTCAGGCAGGCAGTCCAACTGGCCAGCTCCGCTTAGCTCCCCTCTCCCTCGAAGAGAGGGGCTGGAGGTGAGGGCCTCAGCCCCCCAAAAACAGCTCCAGCACTTGGGGATTGCGCAACAGGTTGGGGCCAGTATCCTCAAAGCGGTTTTCTCCCATGGACAAGACGTAGCCCCAGTCCGCTATAGCCAGAGCCTGCTTGGCATTTTGCTCCACCATCAGGATGCTGACGCCAAGGCGGTTGATCTCCTGCAGGAGAGCAAAGGTCTGCTCAACGTACAGGGGCGACAGGCCAGCAGTGGGCTCGTCCAGTAACAACAGCTGTGGCTCTGTCATCAACGCCCGCCCCATGGCCAGCATCTGCCGCTGCCCACCGGAAAGGGATCCCGCCGCTTGCTTTCGCTTCTCCTTTAGGGGCGGAAACAGCTCATAAACCCGCTCCAGTTGGGCAGTGTAGTTATCGCGCCGGATAAAGGCCCCCATCTCCAGGTTTTCCTGCACCGTGAGGGAGGGAAAGACATTGTTGGTTTGGGGCACAAAGCCAATCCCCCGCCGCACCAGTTGCTCGGCAGGGAGATGGGTGATGTCAGAGCCTTGGAAGAGCACCCGGCCAGAGTGGATAGTGGCCAACCCAAAGAGGGACTTGAGCACCGTGGATTTGCCCGCGCCGTTGGGGCCGATGACGACCACAATTTGGCCCGGATTGACCTTGAGGCGGATCCCTTTGAGGATGTCTACGCCGCGGTAGCCGCTGTAGAGATCCTGAATCTCTAGCAAAGGGGTCATGGGGGGGATCCCTCCGGCGAGACGGTGGAGGCCGGCCCGGAGCTGAGGGCCTCGGCCAGGGCAATGGATCCGAGATAGGCCTCGCGCACAGCTGGGTTTTGCCGAATTTCCTGTATGGATCCCTGAGTCAGCACCCTCCCCCCCGCCATGACCACCACATGGTGGCAAAGGCGAGTCACCAGATCCAGGTCGTGTTCGATGATGCAGAAGGTGCAGCCGCGCTCACGGTTGAGGTATTCGATGAAGCGGATCAAGTCCGCTAGCAGGGTGCGATTGACGCCAGCCCCTGGCTCGTCCAAGAGGATGACCCGCGCGTCCGCCATTAGGGTACGTCCCAGTTCCAACAGCTTCTTTTGCCCGCCGGAAAGGTTGACCGCCAGTTGATCGCGCAGGTGGATGAGGTTGAGCCGTTCCAAAACTTCTTCAGCCCGAGCTTGCAGCTGGCGCTCCTGCCGTTGCACGCGCCGCCAGCGGAACCAGGTGTTGAACAGGTTTTCCCCCGCCTGCTCAGGAGGGACGACCATCAAGTTTTCTAGAACGGTCAGGCGGCCAAACTCGCGCGGGATCTGGAAGGTGCGCACTAGCCCGCGTTGAAACAAGCGGTGGGGAGGCAAGCCCGTGACGTCCTCCCCATCTAGCCAGATGCGGCCACTGCTGGGTCGAATAAACCCGGCAATGATGTTGAAGAGAGTTGTTTTCCCCGCCCCGTTGGGGCCAATCAAGCCCGTGATCCGGCCAGCTTCGATGCGGAAGGAGCAGCGATCCAGGGCATTGACGCCGCCAAACTGTTTGGAGACGTTGTCGATAACGATCACACTGCTACCCTGGGAAAACTCCATTGCCTAATGAATTTACCATTCCATTCTATGAACTTTTATCGTAGGATAATGAGCCTTATTTAACCAAACTCGAGAATAGGTTTGCCAAAAAGCTCCTCCTCGGGAGTGGGGCTGACTCTAGGAGGGAACTCTCCGAGGTGACCCAACGTCTGCTTGTACGACCACCAACTTTTGGGAAGTGCAGTTGTATTCTCTCACTGGAGGTTCTTATGCAGAGACTGACACGGCGGGCCTTCGCAACGGCAGCAGCCCTAGCAGCTGCGCTCCTGGTTACCCCCTTGCTACCGAGCACAGCTCAGCAAGCAGCCCAAACCCCGATCAAAATTGGAGCGCTGCTGTCTTTGACGGGTGACCTGCAAGCCTATGGGGAAAACTGCCTCAAGGGCATCAAGCTGGCCCTGGATCAGATCAACGCTGCCGGCGGCGTCCTCGGATCCCAAATCCAAGTGGTGGAGGCGGATGACCAGACCTCAGCCCAACCAGCTATCGATGCGGCCAAGCGGCTGGTGAACGTGGAGAAGGTGGCCGCCATTATTGGTGCTTTGGGCAGTGGCGTTACCATCCCAGTGGCCACAACAGTAACAGTTCCTAGCAAGATTCCGCAGATTTCGCCCGCTTCTACTGCTCCCAGCATCACCACCTTGGACGACAATGACTTTCTGTTCCGCACCGTTCCTTCCGATGCTTTCCAAGGGGTAGCCCTGGCGCAAATTACCCGCGAAGAGAAGCTGGATCGCCTGGCGGTTATCTACATCAATAACGACTACGGACAGGGGCTGGCCGACAGCTTCAAGGCAGCCTTTGAGAAGCAGGGAGGCAAGATCACCAAGGCCGTCCCCTACGAGCCCGGCAAAGCCTCCTACCGCGGCGAGCTGGATCAGCTCAAGGAAGGGGATCCCCAGGCCCTAGTGGTTATTGGCTATCCAGAAAACGGTGCAGTTATTCTGCGGCAGGCCCTAGAAGGGGGGCTATTTAAGCGCTTTGTCTTGACAGACGGCATGCGGTCTCCCGATCTGCCTGCCCAGGTGGGGGCGGACAAGCTAGAGGGATCCATCGGCACCTCCCCCCAGGCCCTCACCGATAGCAAGGCTTACCAAAGCTTTGCCGAAGCCTACAAAACTACCTATGGGGAGCTGCCCCCCACCCCTTACATCGACACCGCCTACGATGCCGCCTTCCTCTTAGCTCTGGCCATTCAAAAAGCCGGCAGCACCGATGGTACTGCCATCCGCGATGCCCTGCGACAAGTGGCCAATCCGCCTGGCACCGAGATCCTGCCTGGCGAGTGGGCCAAAGCAGTGGAGCTGCTGAAGAAAGGGGAAGACATCAATTACACTGGCGCTTCCGGCTCGCTGGACTTTGATGAAAAGGGAGACGTGGCCGGAACCTTTGCCCACTGGACCTTCAAAGGCGGCCAGATCGTGGACTTGAAGGTGTTTGAGCCGAAGAGCTAAAGACTAAACTGCCTTCAAGGAGTAGGGGCTGGCTGGGGAGATGCCTGGCAAGCCCCTGCTTCATGGCACCGCCGGCCCTTTAGGCGTACTCGGCAATGACGACGGTGATGTTGTCCCGACCTCCTCGCTCTTTGGCTGCCTCGATTAATTTGAGGACAAGCTGCTCCAGGTCTTGCACCCTCAAGCAATACTCGGCAATGACTTCGTCGTCCAGCTCCTCGGTGAGGCCATCGCTACACAACAGGAGGCGATCCCCGGGAAGCAGGCTAATGGGTTGGATAGCAGGCGGCCCTGTGTCGGGCCGGCCTAGGCAGCGCTCAAGGATGTGCCGCCAGGGGTGGATGCGGGCCTGCTCTTGAGTCAGCTCCCCCTGCCGAACTGAGCGAGCAACTAGCGTGTGATCCTCCGTCATCTGCTGCAGCTGGGATCCCCGCAGGCGGTAGAGACGGGAGTCGCCAATGTGAGCACTCCAGCAATTGTTGTTGGGATCCACCATCGCCACTACTACGGTGGTTCCCATGTCCGCCCGTTGCGGGTTTTCCCGCTGATCCTTAAGAATCGCCTCGTTGGCAGCTTCCACTGCTTTGCTCAGGAGCTTGGGCGCCGGCACTGTCTCCCAGCCTCCATCCAAACAGGCCCGAATTGTCTCAACCGCTAGCTGGCTGGCTGTGGCTCCTGCTGCATGCCCACCCATGCCGTCGGCAACGATGAAATAGCGCCCTTTTGGATCGCAGTAGTAGGCATCTTGATTGCTGCTACGGACCTTGCCCGGATCCGTAGCGCCAGCATAGCGTCGCATCACCTCAGCCGATCCAATCCCTTTGCCTTCCAGAGTACCCTGACCAGCGCCAAAGCAGCGAGAACAGCCAAGACCAGGGTGACAACCGCTAAAGTAGCATGCCCGGCCAAAAATAGCTGCGTGGCGCTGAGCAAAAAGGCTGCAAACAATACGGCGTAGATGGTGCCCAGGCCAGTTGTGTTGAGCTGACGCAGCAGGCGTTCCATTTCACTGGAGCGGACCCGCAGGCGCAGCTCCCCCTGGTCCAACTTACTCAAGGTCGCCTCTAGGCGGCGGGGCAGGCTGAGGCTGCTGCTGGTAAATTCCACCGCCTGGCGGCTGACTTGGGCTAGCAGGGTTTCCTTCTCGGGTTGGCTACTGTTCATGAGCTCTTCTGCAAAAGGCTTGGCCACCTCGATAAAGTTAAACTCTGGATCTAACCCTTTTCCCAACCCCTCCAGGGTAGTGAGGGCTCGCATGACAAAGGTAAAGGTGGCAGGGAAGCGAAACGGCTGCTCGTAGGCCAGCTCGTAGAGGTCTTCGCTAATGGCCGCCACCGAGATCTCGTCCAGCTTGCCGGAAAAAGGTCTGTCCAGGAAGTGATCCAGAAGGTACTGCACTGAGCGACGGACGGGTGCGAGATCGGCAGTGGGCACCAGAACGCCCAGCTCCACCAGCAAGGCCACCACTTGGTCGGCATTTTTGGCCACCACAGCTGCCAGCATATCTGCCAGCTTTTCCTTGAGGCCGGGACGAAGGCGCCCCATCATGCCAAAGTCGTAGAAAATCAGTGTGCCATCTGGCTTGACGGCAAGGTTGCCGGGGTGGGGATCGGCGTGGAAAAAGCCGTCTTTAAGCAGTTGCCGCAGATAGGCCTCTGCCCCCAAGCGGGCCAAAGCCCTGCGATCCAACCCTGCCGCCCTCAGGGCCTCGTAGTCGCTAATTTTGATGCCCGGTAGGTACTCCAATGTCAGCAGCCGGGGGGAGGTGTAGCGCCAGTACACCTTGGGAACGGCAATCTGGGGCATGTCGCGAAAGTTGCGGCGGAACGTGTCGGTGTTGCGGCCCTCGTTGAGATAGTCCACCTCTTCCCAAAGGGTGCGGCGACACTCTTCGTAGATGCCAATCCAGTCCCGGCCCGGCCCGCCCCAGGGGGTGTGGTGCTGAAAAAACTCGGCAATGCCGCGGCAGATCTCGAGATCGATGGTGAACAGCCGCACTAGGCCCGGCCGCTGCACCTTCACCACCACTTCTTCACCGCTTTTGAGCTTGGCGCGATGCACTTGCCCCAAACTGGCTGCGGCCAAGGGGGTGGGATCAAAGTAGCTGTAGATTTGCTCAATGGGCTTGCCCAGCTCCTGCTGTACAATGGCCGCCACCTGCTCATAGCTGAAGGCAGGCACCCGATCCTGCAGCTTGGACAGCTCCTCCACATACTCAGCAGGGAAAAGATCGGCGCGGGTGGAGAAAAACTGCCCTACCTTGATAAAAGTGGGGCCCAGCTGGAGCAGCGTCTCGCGGATCCAGATGGCTCTAGCACGACGGCGCTTGGCTTTTTGCTCTGGCGTAGGCTGCCCCCCATAGCTCCAGGCCTGCTGGTCCAGCCAGAGGTAGAACAGCCAAGTCAGCACAAAGCGCCAAATGTCAAGGAGGCGGCCCCAGCGGCTGTAGTTTTCCCGGGCCCACCGGTAGGCGGTGTAGGGTTTAGCAGGCTTGGCTCCCGTTGCTGTGCTTGCCTTCAAGCGTTTCGATTGCGGTACTTCTGCAACTCAGAGCGGAGCTGGGCTACCTCGGCCCGCAGGTCGTCTAGAGTTGCCTGCAGGTCTTCCACCTTGTAGGTGGACGAGGCCATTGCTTGGGTAGCTAGCGATGCTTCTGTCTCGGCTCGGGCCATCACCTCCTGGGCAAAGGTCTGCCAGCCTTCCTGCAGCTCTGCCCACAGCTTACCTACCTCCGCAGCAATGTCGGCAAGCGTGCCCTCCCAACGCTCCCGCAAGACATCGGCCATTGCTTTGCCGACGAAAAAAGCCCGCACAACGGAATTCTTCATGCAGCCCAAGGGTTAAGAAGCATCACCCAGATTATAACGAATCTTGCCGCAGGCAAGCTGCCGAGCCACCCCACCCGAACAGCAGCGGAGCCTTGGCCCGGCAGTCCCACAGGCACTTGCCCTAGGAAGCCTGTCTAGGGCTAGCGACGGTTGGTGGTCATGTCAGGGATCTTTAGATCAAAGACGCTGATGTTTTGCCGCGCTGCCGGCTTGGGATTGAGCAGGCGAGCCATGTTGATGAAGTTCTCCGGATCCCCAGGTTTAGGCGGGCGGACAACCCGATAGGTGCGCACCACTTCCCGGGCCGAAGGCCTTACGCCGGAAATATCCCGCCAACGTGGTCCATAGCGAGGGGTGACCAAGTTGGTTGGCTTCTCGGAAAGGCGGCGGCGCTGGTAGGGCACCACATCGTCTCCAAAAGCGGCGTCGTACTCCTCGCTATCCACAATGGCGTCGATGAACCCGTCTAGGCCGCGGGTGGCCAGGATAATCGAGTACTGGATGCGCTCCATTTGGCTGTAGGTGGGCCGACCTAGGAAGCGCTGGAAGGTGATCTCAACGAAGCGGTAGTTGTCGTTGGGAACCATGACCAGGTCGCGGTAGACCTCCGACTTGCCCAGGCCACGGATAAACTCTTTCACCGAAATCGCCCCGTTGCGCAACTGGGACTCCAGCGCTCTTTGCCGGTAGCTCTCCAGCATCAGGTGCTCGCTGAAGATTTGGCGGTAGGCGGCGCGGATAACATTCTCAATACCCGTTGGGTCATCGGGGCGGTAGACGGGCGGAGTTTCGTCACTAGCCACAAAGTAGCGGTTTACCCGTTCGTTTTGCGTGGTGGGGCGAACAGCCAGCAAAGGAAGAGACATAGGCGGTGCTCCTATCAAGAAACGAAACAACAAGAAGAGGCTACAGCTCAGTAGCCAGCTCCTCCTGGCTTAGGCGAGCGCGGAGAGGGATCAAAGGATCCGCATCCTGCAAAGCTGTCTGCAGGGCTGCCTTGGCAGCAGGTCGCAGGGAAAGCTCCCCTAGGCGGGCTAGGTCCGTTAGGGCTGCAACAGCGGCATAGCGCACTCCCCAATCGGCATCCCCTAGGCATTGCTGGAGTAGCTGCAAAGCTCGCTCTTGATCGGACAAGGGGCGTTGGGCAGCCACCCGTCCCAGTCCCCGTGTTGCTGCCCGCCGCACGCTAGGGGCGAAATCAGCCACAATGAAGTCGACCAAAAGGGGGTAAGCATCCCCATGGCCAATGCGGGCTAAGGCTCGCACCGAGTAGGCCCGCGCCCCATAGTCAAAGCCGTCAATGTTGGCTAGCAAGGGCTGTACCGCCGCTTCTCCAAAGCGCAACACCTCCTCCAGAGCTGCCTCCCCCACAGCAGGGCGGTTGAAGCCAAAAGCGCGAATGAGCAGGGGGATCCCTTCTACCTGGCCCAGGGAGCCCAGAGCTCGTACCACGCCTAGCAGTTCCGCCTCTGAGGTGGCCTGCTCCAGTTGGGCAGCCAGTTGAGCCACAGCAGGAGGAAGCACTTGCGCAGGGGATGAGGAGGACATAACCGGCCTAGAAGCTAAGGTGAGGTCAAAAAAGTCCCAGCTCTAAAACAGCCTGTCAAGGTGGGGGATGATTGCCGCTGCCACCTGATCTGGCGGCACCCACCCCAACTGCAAGGCCACGTCAAATAGCCGCTTTAGAGCATTGAGGCGCAGGTTAAGGGCCACATTGGCAGTGGCCAACAGGGGGGCTCCTGCAAGCCAGCCCGATTCAGCTAGGTCGAAGAGGGCTGCCTGGCGCAAGCTAAAGTTGGGGTGGGCTAGCAGCGCCACCAAAACTTGAGTTAGCTCCTCCGCTTGGGTAAAGCGATAGAGGACCCAAGCTGCTGCTGAACGCACCCGCTCTGAAGGGTGATCCAAGAAAGGCCGAATGGCTGCTTCAGCTTCGCTAGCGTTGAGGTGGCCCAGCGCCTCAATGAAAGCCTCCCAAGGCTGCTCCTCCTGCGACTTTAACAAAGCTAGCAGGGGCTGCACTGCTCGTCTGTCTCCCAGCTGGGCTAGGGCGTAGGCCGCCTCTTCCCGCACCAGCAAATCGCTGCAGCTAAGCGCCTCAATCAGCCCAGGCACAGCCCGGACATCGCCAATTTGCCCTAGAGCTTTGGCGGCGTTGCGCCGCAGCGGGTAGCCTCCCAGGGCAGTGCGATCTCGCTCGTCTTGCAACGCCAACAGCAAGGGCTCAACTGCCCGCCCATCGCGCATAGTGCCCAAGTACCAGGCGGCGTAGTAGCGCTCCTGCGGATCGTCCCCTTGCAGCCAGGCTATTGCCTGCTCCCAGGTAAGCTGCTGGGGCAGCACTGCCGTGTTGGAGGCTAGACGAGCTATTGCAGAGCCATTCATGAAGCCAGGGCAACTTTTTCAACAACTGCTTGCCTAGAGCCAAGCCCCAGGGCAGTAAGATCCCTTACTGGACAGGAGGAGTAGGGCCTTGGGCAGGGGATCCCGAGAGAGGGATAACCCGGAGAACCCTGCCACCCATCCGTAGAATGCGCCGCATCTCAGCAGACAGCCGGCTGTAGGGGACGGTAAGCGTAGCAGTGCTGCGGCGCACTTTCTCTGAGGTACTCAGGGCCTCAGGTGGGTTGAGTAGGCCAGTGTACTCAATTCTGTAAACCCGACTACCGGCTTCTGTCAGAGCCTCTGGGCTACTGGTGCTTTGACCGAACATACTTTTCCCCGCTGCTTGAATAGTTGTCTTGCCACTCCCGCTGCCCAAGCTCGGAAGAGGCCTACACAGTTAGCAAAAGAACCCTAGGAGGCACTGTCAAGCTGCCTTCCCATCCCTTCGGTTAAGCCTGCAGGCAGACAACCCAGTCCCTAGGAGAGCTTGGTTACTAGGAGCTAGGGAGCTTACCTCCACCCAGGTTGCTGCCTGCTAGGCAAACCAAAAGAGATTGGCTCAATGGCTAAGGAGCCCTATCTTTACCTCCCCTAGCTGAGGGCGTTGATGGCGTAATCGAAGTAGATGGCCGCTTCATTGGCCGCTTGGCCCTTCAGCATGCCCAGAGCGCGGCTCTTCATGTGCTGCAGAGCCACGATGTACCAGCTGGGGGAGAGGTTAAAAGCGCGGTTCACTTCCCGCAGACCAGCCACCAAGTATTCGTCGAGGGGGCCGGTGCCACCGGCAACCAGCGAGTAGGTGATAAAGCGCAGGTAGTAGCCGATGTCACGGGCGCACTTGGCCTGAAAGACCTCGCCATGCCCCATCTCCCCTGGTTGGCTTAGGTAGGGGAAGCGCTTGAACACTTCTTGCACCGCTTCGCGCACCAGCGTCTGTTGGTTTTGGGTCAATACACGAGCTGCTTCTAGAGAGGCGGCAGCCCGCTGGTAGCGACCACTCACAGCCTGCAGCTCGCTGGCGTTGAGAAAACGCCCTTGATTGTCAGCAGCGGCAATTGCCTCAGTAATAACAGTTTTCACCTTTCAACTCCTCAATGCGTTCACTGCTAGCAAAAACAGACCTTAAGCAGCCAGTCCACCCCAAATTGGGGGACTTCTGCTTGCTACTAAAAGAAGCTTTGCTTAGCACGGGCCAAGCCGGCCCCCGCTAAAAACCAAGACACCCTACACAATGGCGGCAGCAGCTTTGTCGAAGTAGCTGGCCACTTCGCTTTGGATTGCTGAGCAGTCGCCAGGGGTGATGCCGTTTGGATCCATGATCTTGGCCAGGGCTTCTCTCTTCATAGCCGCAATGGCATTGGCCATGGAGCTGGTGGGCACTCCCAGAGCAATGTAAGTTTCCCGCAGACCGTTCAGGCAGCGATCTTCCAGCACGGAGCTGTCTCCCGCCAAGGTGGCGTAGGTAATGTAGCGCAAGATGATCTCCAGGTCGCGCAGGCAAGCAGCCATGCGGCGGTTGGTGTAGGCGTTACCGCCGGGAGCAATTAGATCTGGCTCCTGGGCAAACAGAGAACGAGCTGCGTTAACCACAATTTGAGCAGCGTTGCTGGTCATGCGGTTGACGGCATCCAGGCGCTTGTTGCCTTCTGCCACCAAAGCCTCTAAACGAGCAAAGTCTTGTTCACTTAAAAAAGCGCCACGCGCATCTGCCTGAGTAATTACCCGGGTAAAGGCGTCTTGCATAATGGATCTCCTCTTGGTTTTTTCCCAAAGTAAGGATGAGCGACTGGCTGATCCTCTCAAAAGCTAGCTGCTCAGCCTCGCTGGATGCGGGATCCGTTCGCCCAAAAACCGGGGATCCTGTGAAGGGGGCTCAAAACTACCTCCACCGAAGCCCCAGATTTTGAGACCGGCCGACAACTCCTACAACTTTCAGACAGCCGAGCATCCAGGACAATTTTATAGCGCGGGAGCGATGAGTATTTTGTGAAGATTTACAAACAATCAGATCGGCCTGGCCGGCAAGCTCCTCGTTCTGCCAGTGCAGTGAGCGGGCAATTGGTCGACAGGGGAGCTAAAAAATGTAAATATTCGTTTCATTTCTTTTCCGCTGCAGCCATCAAGAGTGCGGGGCCCCTACTCCTTGCAGGGCAGCCTTGAGCTCGCGGCAGAAGCAAGCAATTTGTTGCAGGCCGTGGGCAGGGGTGGGCGCCTTGGCCAGCCGTTGCACAAAGGCGCTGCCGACAATGGCGGCATCGGCTCCCCAGAGGGCAATCTGGCGAGCCTGGTCGGGGGTAGAGATGCCAAAGCCCACCCCAATCGGCAGGGAGGTGGATTGGCGCAACTGCTGCAGCAAGGTTGGGAGCCGCTGCTCGAGGGTGGCCCGCTCGCCAGTGACGCCGGTGGTGCTGACCAGGTAGATAAAGCCCTTAGAGTGTTGGGCAATGCGCCGCATGCGCTCGGGGGGGCTGGTAGGGGCCACCAGTAAGATGAGGTCGATCCCCTCTGCCTGCGCTGCTTCCCGCAGGGCTCCGGCCTCTTCTAGGGGCAGGTCAGGGACGACTAGGCCAGCACAGCCAGCCTGGCGCAGCTGCTGCACAAAGTTGGGGATGCCGAGCTGGTAGATGGGGTTGTAGTAGGTGAAGAGGATGAGAGGGGCCCGCAGCGAGAGGCACCTCAACCCCTGCAAAATGGCGCCCAAGGTCACGCCCCGCCTAAGGGCACGGGTAGCTGCTGCTTGGATCACCGGCCCATCGGCCAGGGGATCCGAGTAGGGCACCCCCAGCTCGATGAGATCAGCGCCGTGGTGATCCAGCACCTGCAGAGCCTCAAAGGTGGTTTGCAAGTCGGGATCCCCGGCGGTGAGGTAGGGGATAAGGGCGGCTTCACCGCGGCTGCGCAGCGCCTGGAAACAGGCTGTGATCCGGCTGGGCATGGGATCCGACCCCTCTGGTTTTTTGGAGAGCATTACCACTCTAGCGCCTAGGGGGATCCCTGGGGGATGGGCACAAAATCGTAGCCCGTACCGGAGCGGTTGCCCCGTTCGACGCGCACCAGCACGTAGGGGGCATCGCGGTCGCCGGAGGGCAAAAAGTGCACCTCCCCGGAAGCGCCGTCTGGCAAGCGGAAGTTGGGGTCGCCAAGGGCAGTGAGAATGCCGCTGCGGCTGGGGGATCCCTGCCGAAGGGCCTGGAGAAAAACACGGGTGGCGTCGTAGGCCAGGGCGGTGCGCCAACTCACCTGCCCTCCCCACATCTGGGCTGCCTTCTGGGCAAAGCCGCGGCTGCGGGGAAGATCGGGGTGCCAGGGCACCGCCACCACCATGCCCTCCACCGCTGCTCCCCCTTCCTTGAGCGTGGTGAGGCTAAAAAGCACATCTCCCCCCACCAGGGCAAGGGGTTGGCCGCGGAGGGCGTTCTGGCGGGCAACGGCCAGCGCTTGTTGGGCTACGGAAGCCGTAGGCGCCAAGAAAGCCACCTGGGATCCCTGCTCCAGCGCTCTCTGGAGGCTGGCCTGGGGGTTGAAATCGGCGGCTGTTAGGTCGAAGGTGGCCAGCACAATCCCCCCTTCGCTGGTCAGGGTGGAGGCAAAGGCGTCGCGCAGGCTGGTGCTGTAGGCGCTGTTGGGGTTGTAGAAGATGGCCACCCTCTGCAGGCGCAGTTTGTTAAGGACATAGCGGGCCAGTTGCGTGCCAGCAATCTGGTCGGAGGGGACGGTGCGAAAGATGGCGTTCCCCAGCAGGCTGATGCGGGTGCTGGTGGAGGTGGAGGAGATCATAGCCAGGCCGGCAGCCTGATAGATCTCAGCCGCCGCCAGGGTGGCATCGCTGGCGTTGTGGCCGATCACCCCCAAGATCTCAGGCCGGCCCACCAGGGCTTTGGCCACTGCCACCGCTCGCTCTGGGTTATCCCCGTCGTCGGCAATCACCACCCGCAGCAGCCGCCCTGCAATACCCCCTTGCTGAAATAGCTCCTCTTGGGCCTGGGCCACGCCCCGCAGCGTCTCTTTGGCGCGGTTCGGGTTGCTGGAGATGGGCACCACCACGGCTATGCTCAAGGGGTTGCCCTGCTGCTGGGCGCGGGCGTTGTTGAGGAAAATGCGAGCTTCCGGGTCGTTGCGGTTGTTCTGTAGCCCCATCTCTAGGAGCGGGATCGCCGCCCTAAAATTGCCCTGGCGGATGAGCTCTGCCGCGGCCACGGCGGCGGGGCTGCTATCGGCAAAGAGGGTGCGCTCGCCGCTGGTTAAGAGCAGATCCTGGGCCCCACTGCCCAACCCTGGCAGCGAGATCCCTTGCGGCCAGCGAAGGTAGCCCGCCCGCCAAGCGCGATGACCGCCCCAGAGGAGCAGGAGTCCCAGAACAATGTAAACGATGGGTGGCGGAGACTTGGCAACCATGGAGGAGTTGCAGCAGGGCCAGCTGCTCCAGAATGGAAGTAGGCCCAAAAGGAGGCCGCCTCGCTAGCATTGGCCATTGGGCGATACCGTAGTCTTCCCATGATAGAGGCTGTCGAAAACCCTGTGCCGCAGGATCCGCTGGAGCAGGCGCTCTGGGACTGGCACCGGGGCCAAGCCAAGGGAGCTTTGCGCCTGCACGCCTACAGCGCTGAGGGGATCCCGCTGGCAGAGGAGCCCCAGGTGATCTCGCCGGAGGTGTTCTTCACCCAGGAGCTGCCGGAGGTGGAGGCCCTGGCTTTGGATCTCTGTCGAGGTCGCGTGCTGGACATTGGTGCCGGCACAGGCCGCCACAGCCTGCTGCTGCAGGAGGAGGGGTTGGCTGTGGCCGCCCTGGATCGCTCTCCGGTGGCGTTGCAGATCATGGCCGAACGGGGGGTGCGCTGCCGTATTGCCGCCGACCTGTTTCACTGGGCAGGGCCGGAGGAGCCCTTCGATACGCTGCTGTTGCTGATGAACGGCGCCGGCCTAGTGGGATCCCTGGCGGGGTTGGAGCGTTTTCTGCGCCTGGCTCGCCCTTGGATTCAGCCTATGGGTCAGTTGCTCTTGGACTCCACTGAGCTCAGCGACTTTGGCGAAAACCCAGCGCCTCTAGAGGATCTGCTGCCGCGAACTCCAGAGCCGGCCATTCCTGCGGATCCAGAAACCAGGGTTTTAGAAGAGGAAGGGAGAGGGGAGGTAAAAACCAAGGTAGTCAACTTTGTGGCCGAATACAACGGTCAGCGCGGGGATCCCTTCCCCTGGCTCTTTGTAGATCCAGAGACCCTGCTGCACTATGCCCACGCCAACGGCTGGCAGGGACAAATTCTCTACCAAGAGCCGGGGGGAGCTTTCCTGGCGCGGCTCACCCCCTTGTACTAGTCCGAGCGGGAGTTCCTTGAGGTGAGGCCAGCCAAACCCCCAGTAGGGCTCTAGGCGATACTTTAGAAGAGGTCCTTGAGTTCAATCAGTACCAACAATGGCTCAGCCTGCCCTGCGCATCCTGCTTGTGCGCCACGGTGAGAGCACCTTCAACGTCGAAAATCGCATCCAAGGCCGCTCCGATCTCTCTCGCCTCACCCCCAGCGGAGAAGCGCAGGCACAGCGGGTAGCTGAGGCTCTAGCCGGGATCCCCTTGGATTATGTCTACTGCAGCCCTCTCTCCCGCGCCCTCGACACCGCCCACATTCTTCTCAGGGAGCGAGGGGGGATCCCGTTGCTGATTAGTGAGCAGCTGCGGGAGATTGACCTAACGGAGTGGGAAGGCTTGACCTTTGCCGAGGTGAAGGAGAAGTACCCGGAAGAGTACTACCGCTGGCGGTACCACCCCGACGAGCTGGAGCTGGGGGGACGCTTTCCAGTGCGGGATCTCTGGCAGCAGGCGCAGGTCTTTTGGCAACAGTTGGCTGAGCAGGTGCAGTTGGATCCCCGCTCGGAGCGGGGGAGTGATCCTACGCATCCCCTCAACGTTCTTATCGTCGGCCACAGCGGCCTCAACCGTGCCCTGGTCAGCACGGTCATTGGCTTGGGGCCAGTCCACTACCACCGTCTGGGGCAAAACAACTGTGCTATCAGCGTTCTTAACTTCCCCCAGGGCCTGGGGGGACCAGTGCAACTGGAATCTTGGAACATCACCGCCCATCTGGGCCAGCCTCTGCCCAAGCGCAAGCAGGGGATGCGCATTCTGCTCGTGCGACATGGCGAGACGCAATGGAACCGGGAGCAACGCTTCCAGGGGCAGCGGGATATTCCCCTCAACGCCACCGGCGAGGAGCAGGCAGCCAAGGTGGCCGAGTTTTTGGCGGATCAGCCGCTGCACCTGGCCTTTTCCAGCCCCCTCAAGCGGCCCTGGGCTACCGCTGACGCCATTTGTCGCCACCACCCCCACCTCATCCTGCGCCCAATGGTGGAGCTGCAGGAAATCTGCCACGGCGACTGGGAGGGCAAGCTACAGAGTGAAGTGGAAGCCGAATACCCCGGCGAGCTGGAGCGCTGGCAGCGGGATCCTGCCGCCGTGCAGATGCCCAACGGGGAAAACCTCTACCAAGTTTGGGCCCGCACTCGCTCGGCCTGGGAAGAAATTTTGACCACTACGGCTGCTCAGTTTCCAGAAGGTACGGCAGTGGTGGTAGCCCACGATGCCATCAACAAGGCCATTATCTGCCAGTTGTTCGACCTTTCTCCTCATGCCTTTTGGATCTTCAAGCAAGGGAATGGCGGCATTACCGTCATCGACTACCCGGAAGGAAAGGAGGGTGCGCCAGTTTTAAGAGTGCTGAACCTCACCACCCACCTGTCCGGCCAGATTCTCGACTGCACCACTGCGGGCGCTCTCTAGGGGGTGAAGATGGGATCCCCTCTCCCTGTCGACCTGGGTTTGCCGGATATTTGCCTGCAAGGAGTACGCCTGTTGGATCCCTGGCGCCAGCGCGATGAAGTAGCTGATGTTTGGCTACGTCGGGGCCGCCTTCTCCTCGTCGAGGCAGCAGCGATCCCCGCCAAGGTTCCCCGTCTGGACGCCTCCAGCTGGGTGCTGGGCCCAGGCTTGATCGATCTGTACACCTACAGTGGCGAGCTGGGGGAGAGGGGCTTCTCCACTGGCCGCGAGACCCTCACCTCCCTGGCAGCAGCAGCGCGAGCAGGCGGATTTACCCAAGTTGGCCTCCTGCCCACTCCTGTCCCGGGGACGGCAGCTTTTCCGGTGCTGGATCAGCCAGAGCAGCTGGGCCGCTATCGCCGCCAGCGTGGGGATCCCCGCTGGCTGCCCTGGGCTGCCCTTAGCTTGGGTGACCGGGAAGAAGCTCCCAGCCCCTGGGGAGAGCTGGCCCACGCCGGAGCCATTGGCTTTGTGGCTCGGGTCGGCGGATTAGAGCCGCTGCGCTCCTTGGCTCTGCTGCGACGGGCCCTGGAGTATTTGCGACCTTGGAATAAGCCGCTACTGGTTTGGGCCTGGGATCCCACCCTGGCGGGCTCGGGCAGTCTCTACGAGGGAGTATGGGCCCTTCGCCTAGGGCTAAAGGGCATCCCAGCCAGTGCCGAAACTGCCGCCTTGGCCCGCCTCCTGGAAGTGCTGCGCAGCGTCCCTTCGCCGGCGCCGGTGCATGTGATGCGCCTTAGCCAAGCCCGCAGTCTAGAGCTTGTCCAGCAGGCCCAGGCAGAGGGGCTGCCGGTTACTGCCAGCACCACCTGGATGCACCTCCTCCTGTCGGAGGAAGCTGTCCTCGAGGGCGGCTACGATCCCAACCTGCGCCTGCTGCCTCCTCTGCCCCATGCTGCCGACCGGGAGGCCCTTATTGCCGGGATCCGCAGCGGCAACTTGGGCATCGCCACCGATCATGCTCCCTACACCTACGAGGAGAAAACCCTGCCCTTTGCCGAGGCTCCTCCTGGGGCCATAGGCCTGGAGTTGGCCTTGCCGCTGCTGTGGCAAAACCTGGTGGAGACGGGATTGCTAACAGCGCTACAGCTCTGGTCGGCCCTCAGCCTCTACCCGGCCCGCTGCCTGGGGCTGGAGCCGCCCTGTCTGGATCCCGGCAGTGACTGGGTGCTCTTTGATCCAACCCATACCTGGACAGTTTCAGCAGCTACCCTCCGCTCCCATTCCCAAGCCACTCCCTGGTTGGGCAAGACCCTGCGCGGCAAGGTGTTGCACACCCATGTTGAAGAAGGAAGCTAGCCCTGAGGCCGAGACCGGCAAAACCCGTTCTCGTTGCCCGCAGGGCCGTGAATCCCCTCCCATGCAAACCCAGATCCTCCCCCCCACCCCTGAGCACCTTGCCCTGGCGGCCGAAGCGCTGCGGCAGGGCCAGTTGGTGGCCATGCCTACAGAAACGGTCTACGGCCTGGCAGGCCACGGCCTCAACGAGCAGGCGGTGGCCAAGATCTTTGCCGTCAAGGAGCGCCCTCGTTTCGATCCCCTGATCCTGCACCTTCCAGCCGGGATCCCTCTCGAGGGGCTGGAGGGGAAGCTAGTGGATCTGTCGGCTTTTACTGCCACCGCTCGCGCTCGCCTGGGATCCCTTGTCGCCACCTTCTGGCCGGGCCCGCTGACCTTGGTGCTACCCAAGGGCCCGCAGGTGCCGGATCTCGTCACCAGTGGCTTGCCCACCGTGGTGCTGCGGGTGCCGGCCCACCCCGTAGCCCAAGCTTTGCTGCAGGCAGTTCAGGTGCCTTTGGCTGCCCCCAGTGCCAACCGCTTTGGCCGCCTCAGCCCCACCTCGGCCCAGGCTGTCTACGCCGAGTTGGCGGGGCGGATCCCCTATATTTTGGACGGGGGGGAGTGTGCCGTGGGCGTGGAATCGACAGTCCTCAAGCTTAGCCCCGATGGCACCCCCACCTTGCTGCGCCCCGGCGGGATCCCGCTGGAAGTTTTGGCATCCCACCTCGATTTGCCCCTCAGCTCTCCCCCTGCCCCCGGAAGCGGCGAGAGGCCGGAAGCTCCAGGACAACTGAGCAGCCACTACGCCCCCGGCAAGCCCCTCTGGTTGTTACCCGTTGCCTTTGCCCAGCTCCAGCCCGAGGACTGGCAACAGTTGCGGCGATCGGCAGTGGGACACTCCCACCTGGGCATTCTCAGTTTTGCTGCCAAACCGGAAGCGCTGGCAGAAAGCCTCTTCCGCCACTGGCCTGAAGTTGCCTTTACCCTAGAATGCCTGGGCCCCGATCCCAACTTGGCGGCCCGCGGCCTCTTTGCCAGCCTGCGCCGCCTGGATGAGGGAGCAGCCACTCTGCTATTGGCTGAACCGCCACCGGTCGTCACCGGCCTAGGTTATGCAATTATGGATCGGCTACGACGGGCCAGCCGCTTATGGAAGCCTCCCCTCTCGTCGCTATCGTGATGGGCAGCGACTCAGATCTGCCTACCCTAGCCCCTGCCGCCCAGGTGTGTGAGGAGTTCGGGATCCCCTATCACCTCCAGATCCTCAGCGCCCACCGCACGCCGGAAGCAATGGTGGAGTTTGCCCGCCGCGCCCATACCCAAGGGATCCGCGTCATCATTGCCGGCGCCGGCGGGGCAGCCCACTTGCCGGGGATGGTGGCGTCTCTAACTCCTCTGCCGGTCATTGGGGTGCCGGTGTTTAGCCAATCCCTACAGGGGCTAGACTCCCTCTACTCGATTGTGCAGATGCCCAAAGGGATCCCCGTGGCCACTGTAGCCATCGGCAATGGCTACAACGCTGGACTCTTGGCCGTGCAGATCCTAGCTAGCGGCGATCCCGCCCTGCAACAACGGGTGCTGGCCTATCGGGAAAGCCTCAAGCAGAGCGTGCAGGAGAAAAATGCCCGCTTGCAAGCCCAAGGGTGGAAGGCCTATCTAGCTGGCCTCAGTGGGGCAGAGCGCTCTTAGCATAGTTGAGGGGACGCCGGCCTAGGGGGCCAGCGGATCCCCTCTAGAGGAAGCGCAGCTTTGGGAGTTCCAGCGGTGAAGAAGGGAACGGAGCGCCCCTCCCCTGGCCAGGGATCCTGGCGAGAGTATCTGCAGCGGGTTCAGAAAGGGGCAGTAGAAGTGGGATCCCAGGTGGCCCTATGGATGCTTGCAGGGCCGCAGTGGCGGGTTCTGGCTTTGTCGGGCTTGGCCCTGGCGGGGCTGGCTTTTTGGCACTGGCGCCTGGCCCTTTCCTTAGCGGTGGGCACGGGGGTGATGCTAGGGGTGTACGCGGCTTGCAGCCCTGAGTTTAGCCGCCGCTGGCAGGAGTGGCAAGCTTGGCTGCGCCAAGCCGATCGCTCCCTGCTGCTGGCTGGGGCGGGGGGGGCAGGCGCTGCCCTCGGTACCTACCTTGTGGTCTCAATCTGGGCAGAAGCCAGCCAACGCTGGCTAGCCACGGGCGCCATTGTGCAGGGGCTGGTTACGCTGGCCCTGCTGCTGCTGCTGTTTGGGGAATGGCTCAGCCGCCGGCAGGAGCGGCGGCGTTCCCAATTGGAGCGGGATCTGGGTGACATTGCCTCCCCCGATCCCTACAGGCGGCTGCTGGGCGTGCGCCGGCTGCAGAGCCTTATGCCCCATTTGGATCCCGAACAAACCCGGCTAGCAGTGGACTATCTACGCCTGGCCCTTGACCAGGAAACAGTGGCTGTCGTGCGGGAGGCCCTCTTGGAAGCCCTGCAGGGATGGGGGATCCTGCGCCGCCTCAACGATTTGACCAGTCTCCAGCAACCCGAAGGTAGTGGCGATCCCTCGGCAAGCCGTAGGGGCAACGCCTAAACGGCCAGCGGCTTCAAGAGTTGGTTAGGTGTAATCGCCCTTCAGGGATAGCTTTTGCCCCCTCGAGGAGAAAAGGGAACTCGAGCTAGAGCTTCTCCGTCGTAAAGGAGTGTAAACCTACTCTTCACGGAGGGTTACATTGCATGATTCGCAATCTCTTCGCGCTCTCTTTGGTCGTTGCCTCGGCCGCTACGTTGGCTGCAGCCCCTGGAGTCCATGCCAGTAGCCCCAGCCCAGCGCCTGAAAGCGCGAAGACTGCGGCTCCTGCCCAAAAAACCATCGTGGATGTTGCTGCAGAGGCTGGCTCCTTCACCACCCTAATCAAAGCCCTGGAGGCTGCTGACCTGGTGAAGACCCTCTCTGACAAAGGTCCCTTCACCGTTTTTGCCCCGACGGATGAGGCCTTTGCGGCCTTGCCGAAAGGCACTCTAGACGACTTGCTCAAGCCAGAAAACAAGGAGAAATTGAAGCGAGTGCTCAGCTATCATGTGGTGTCTGGCGAACTTCTCTCTCAAGATCTAAAGGCCGGTAAGCTGACTACCCTTGCCGAAGCCCCTGTGGAGATCGTCGTCAAGGATGGGATCCAGGTCAACGACGCCAAGGTGGTAACCCCTGATCTCAAGGCCTCCAACGGCGTTATCCACATCATTGACAAGGTAATCCTGCCACCAGAGAAATAACCTTTTTGGCCTCCTGAATCTGCAGAAAGCCCACCCAGAGCCCCCAGCTCCAAGGCTAGGGGCCTTGGACTGCAACGGGGGCTCCCTGGCTTCTTGGCTTTTGGGATTTTTACACTCCTTCAATACCAACACTGGAGGTGTAGATTGCCTCCACGGATACACCAGCCACCCGCCGGGGACGCACGATCATGTACTCATTGTCCATTTGCTTGGGCAAGGGGATGAACTCGTCCCCGCCCACCATCAGCTGGTTGATTAGCTCTGTGTATTCTCTGGCTTCCTTGACCCGTACCTGCAGGGTTTGACCCCCTTCCAGCATGATGTGAATGAGGTAGCCATCGGGTTTCCTGGGCATGGGTGCTCCTGCTTGGCTGCAGCAAAGGTCGATAAGGGAGGTTCTCATGAACATAACATTATTCCCCCCTCGGGGAGACCTGACCAAGCTGTGGCTCCTCTTGCAGGCAGGGGAGAACATCCTCCCTTAGTAGCCATAGCCAGCGAGGGACGGGAGGAGGACCCCTAGAGAGTTCCCCTGGGAGGGTCGGTGGGCATAGAGTAACAGGATGAGCCCACTGTGGGTTACTTCCTCACTTCCTCTGGTGGCTGGGATGGCCAACACCCCTCTCCCTCAACGGCTGGACTGGCGCAACCTCAATGCCCTTTGGGGATCCGTTTTGGCCGAGACCTTGAGCCGGCTGGGTTGTCGGGTGGCCGTGGTGTGTCCAGGATCCCGCTCTGCCCCCCTCACCTGTGCGCTAGCGCGGCACCCCGAGATCGAGGCCATTCCAGTGCTGGATGAGCGGTCAGCGGCCTTTTTTGCCCTTGGCTTGGCCCAGCGGCTGCGGCAGCCCGTTCCCCTCGTTTGTACCTCCGGCAGTGCTGGTGCCCATTTTTTCCCTGCCCTGATCGAGGCAGCAGAAAGTGGCTGGCCACTTTTGGTGTTGACGGCGGATCGGCCGCCGGAGCTGCGCCACTGCCGCGCCGGTCAGACCATCGACCAGGTAAAGCTCTACGGCCATTACCCCAACTGGCAGGCAGAGTTGGCAGTGCCCAGCGCCGACCTGGAAGCTCTGGCCTACCTGCGCCAAATGATTGTCCACGCCTGGGAACGCGCCCTCTACCCCTTTCCCGGCCCCGTGCATCTCAACGTGCCCTTGCGGGATCCCTTGGCCCCTGTTGCTGATGGCAGCACTGCGCCTCTAGTCCATTTGCAGGAAGATCCTGAGTTTGAGAAGACCTTTTTTCGGGGGGTGGCTCCTGCTGGATTTCCCTTTCCGACAAGGCGGAACTCTTCTCAGCTAGAGACAGCTCCTTTTTGGCAGGAGTGGTGCAGCTGCGAGCGGGGGGTGATCTTGGCAGGGCCAGCCCAGCCGGCAGATCCCCAAGAGTACGTGGCAGCAGTGGCCCGTTTGTCGCTGGCTCTGGGCTGGCCGGTGCTGGCGGAGGGACTCTCCCCCTTGCGCAACTACGCTTCCCTTAACCCTTACCTCATCACTACCTACGACTTCCTCTTGCAGCGGGGGGATCCCTTGCTCTGGCCGGAACAAGTCATCCAACTGGGATCCCTGCCCACCAGCAAGGTGCTACGGCAAGTTCTGGCGCAAGCGGCTCCCCGCACCTGGCTACTCGACCCCCGTCCTCAGAACGCCGATCCCCTCCACAACTCCACAACCCACTTGCCCTACACAGTAGAGGAGGTGGCGGCAGGGATCCCGGCAGGCAAGGCCAAGGCAACCGCTTTTCTGCAAACCTGGCTGAGGGCGGAAGCAAAAGCTCGGGTTGAGCTGGATCGCCTGCTGGCGGCTGTGCCGGAGTGGTTTGAGGGCAAGGTTGCCTGGTGGCTGGCCCACCACCTGCCTCCGGAAACGCCGCTATTTATTGCCAACAGCACGCCGGTGCGGGATGTGGAGTGGTTCTGGCCGCCCAACGACCGCCGCATCCGGCCTTACTTTAACCGCGGCACCAACGGCATCGACGGCATCCTCTCGACTGCCTTTGGAGTGGCCCACCGCTATCGCCCGACGGTGTTGCTGACTGGGGATCTGGCCTTTCTACACGACTGCGGTGGCCTGCGGCTTAGCTCTCAGCTACAGGGATCTCTAACCATTTTGCTCATCAACAACCAGGGAGGAGGGATTTTCGAGCTACTGCCCATTGCGGAGGTGGGCCGCCAGGGGCTCAATCCTCCCTTTGAGCCCTACTTTGCCACTCCCCAGGCGGTAGATTTTGCTCGCCTCTGCCAGGCTCACGGCATTCCCCACCAGCGGCTGGAGACGTGGGAGGAGCTGGCTCAAGCCCTGGATCCCTTGCCCGCCCAAGGGGTGCAAGTGTGGGAGATCGTTACCAATCGGCGGGCGGACGCGCAGCGACGGCAGGAGTGGTTTCGGCGCTGGTCTGAGCCGCCCTCCACGCCATAACCCGGTTCCAAATCTGCTCCGGCAGATCCTCAGCCTCGCAGTCTAGCCACTGGATCCCTGGCATGGCCCGAAACCAGGTCATCTGCCGTTTGGCAAACTGGCGGGTACGCCGCACAATCAAAGGCTGGAGCTCCGCCTCTGGGATCCGCCCTTCTAGGTAAGCACTAATCTCCGCATAGCCCAAGGTCTGCAGAAGAGGCAAGTCCGGCCCATAGCGCTCCCGCAGCGTCTTTACCTCCTCGATCCACCCCTGCTCCAGCATTGCCGCTGTGCGCCGGGCAATGCGTTGTTCTAGACGGGGCATCGGGCAGTGCAGCCCCAAGATCAAGATGGGGTAGTTGGGAGGGTGGGCCTGCCGCAGGCGGGAAGCCGGCTTCCCGGTGGTGTAGATGATCTCTAAAGCCCGCAGGGTGCGCACCTCGTCATGGGGGTGAATCTGCCGAGCGGCCACGGGATCCAACTGCTGCAGCCAGGCGTAGCGGATCTCAGGCGGCCACGTCTCCAATTGAGCGCGCAACTGGGGCTGCGGGGGAACTGCCGGGATCCCCAGCCCTGCAGTGATAGATTGGATGTAAAGCCCCGTCCCCCCCACCAGAATGGGAGTCTGTCCCTGCCGATGGGCCTCGGCAATGCGGGCTTGGGCGGCTCGTTGGAACTCGGCCACAGTGTAGGTGTGGCGGGGATCCACAAAGTCAATGAACTCATGGGGCCAAAGGGCCCGCTCAGCAGGGGTGGGCTTGGCGGTGCCGATGTCAAACTCCCGGTAGACCTGACGAGAGTCGGCGTTCAACAGGGGGGATCCCAGCCGCCGGGCCAGCCACAACGCCTGCTGCGACTTGCCGGTGGCGGTGGGGCCAGCAATAACGATGAGCCCCGGCCCTACGGTCGAGGAGGGAGCTTCTCGGCAGTCGCGCCCAGTTGGATACGGGTTTTGATCCATCCGCTGTCGGCAAGAAAGTTCACCCAGGGCAGCAGGTTAAGATTTCTAAGGAACCTCAGCACTGTGAGTGAACGACTCCCGACCCTCGTCTTCGTTGAGTAAACCCACCCTGGCTTACGACAGGCTGCGCGAACAGCTAGCGTACGGGCTTCGCATTTTTTGTTGGTCCAGAGGCCTCGGCCTGCTGCCACCCTACGACCCCCAGCACGAACAAGTTAGGGAAATTACTTGTCCCCCCTAGTTGTAGCACGAACGGCTTTCGTCCCGACACTACATGGAACTCCAGTGCAGGGCTTCCCGCTGGTTAAGCTAGAATAAGGCATTCATGGCCCCTATCCTCTTCCTGGCCTCTTGATCTCCCCGTGATCTCATCTTACGTCCCTGCTTCTCTAGCTGCGTTGGGCGGGGCGTGGCCTTGGTTTGAGCTGCCCCTGGTCAGGCTGTTGCTACGGGCGGCACGGCGAGGGCTGGCCAGCCTTGGTAGAGCAGTTGGAGCAGGTATCTTGGCAGCACTGCTGACGTGGGAAGGTTACCCAGCGCGGGCAGAAGTTTTGGTGCTCAAGCAGGGAGAAGTGCGCACGCTGCCCCTCTTGCAAACGCGGGCCCGACCGTCCTGGCAGATGGAAATGCTCTATTTGGGCATGGTGGAGGAGCGCTTCTTAAGCTACGCCCGCGCCAACAATTGGGAAGCCCTCTCCAGCGACCGGGAGGATCCCCGCTGGAGCCGCTGGCAACTGCGCCCCGGGGGTGAGGCTCTCTACTTGCCGGGTGCCCCTTCGTCGCGGGATCCCTCCGTGCCCCCCCTCTATGCCCGCGGGTTTTATGTGGAGGCCTACTTCATGGGCGGGCGCCTAGTGGGGATGCACCTGATTTATAACCCAGAGGAACCGGGCTTCAATCCAAGGCAGCTGCAAAGACTTGTCCGCGCTTGGTTCCCCGATAACCGCCTGATGGTGTACTACCAGGTGCTGCCGGAGGATCCCGACCAGCAGGTGCTAGAGGCCTACTGGGGTACTATCCCTCCTCCCTACCTTGCTGACATTCAGCGCAACAGCCGCCTGCCTTTCTGCCAGGTTTTTTTCAGCCCTACTTCGCCCCAGCCAATCACTCCTCCTTCCACGCCTTCCCATTGCCTCGTCCAAGCCGCCAGTGAGGAGGGTACGGTGCCTTCGGCTACCCAGCAGGAGACCGCCGCTCTGCGCTAGAATTTCGGGCTCGTCCTTCCATCCCTGCTCCTCTGTGCCTTGGCCTGAGAGGAGCGCAAGAGCACGGTTTTCCCAAATCAAACCGTTACCAGCTCCGGGCGACGGCTGTTGCGGATAGCGCGAATAGCCTCCCCATAGTCTTTGGCCTTGAACACGGCCGAGCCGGCCACGATGGCATTGGCCCCCGCCTCGATCACCTGCCAGGCGTTGCTAGCCTTGATACCGCCATCCACCTCGATCCAGGGATCCAGACCGCGCTCGTTGCAGAGGGCCCGCAGTTGGCGAATTTTGGGCACCACTGCTGGAATGAAGCTCTGGCCGCCAAAGCCGGGGTTGACGCTCATGATCAAGACCAGATCCACCAGATCCAGCACGTACTGGATGAGCTCCAAGGGGCTGGCCGGGTTGAGCACCACGCCCGCCTGTTTGCCCAGATCCTTGATTTGGCTGAGGGTGCGGTGCAGGTGAATAGTGGAGCTGGACTCGGCATGAACGGAGATAATGTCGGCCCCCGCCTTGGCAAAGTCAGCCACGTACTTTTCCGGCTCCACAATCATCAGGTGCACATCTAGGGGCTTGGCCGTAACCGGGCGCAGGGCTTCCACCACCAAGGGGCCAATGGTAATGTTGGGCACAAAGCGGCCATCCATGACGTCCACGTGGATCCAGTCGGCCCCCGCCTCATCCACTGCCCGCACTTCTTCTCCTAAGCGGCTAAAGTCTGCCGAGAGGATGGAAGGGGCAATAACAAGTGGCTTTTGCCCAGAGGTCGCTGACGGCTGAGTCATGGTGAGTATCCAAGTTGTAAACCGCAAAACAGGGGGCCTGCTCCTCTATGGTACGGGGTTTGATCCCCTTTGCAAAGCACCACCCTGCTTCTCAGCTTGGAACCTAGGGGTGGGGATCCCGACGAAGCTGGCCCCCCGGAAAACTTGGGCCAGATGACCCCAGGGATGCGGCGGCTGGGCGTTGCTCTGCGGCTCTGGAGCAGCCTGTTCTGAAGGAGCTGGGTTCACCTCTTCTTCCAACCGCAGGGCAAGCTGCTGTAATTGCAAGTAGATGCCGTTAACAGCCAGCATGGCCAAGACGGTGCCGAAAAACTTGGTGTGGGATCCCATAGACCAACCCCTAGGCAAGAAGCAAGATAGAGGATATTTTCGTCGCCGCTGCCCTAGCTCCACCTTAGTGTCTGGGCGGAACAGGCCCTTGGAGATTACTCTCGCCAGCTTCAAGGCCTTGCGGTGAACGACTCCCGACACTCATCTTCGTTTTAGATAGCGTACGGGCTTCCCGCTTCACAGACTTGTTGGTACAGAGGTCTCAGCCTACTGCCACCGGGCGACCCACGGCAGGAACCAGTCAGGGAAACTCTCCAGAGATTTAATCAATAATTGTAGGACGAACAGCTTTCATCGCGACACTGATATAAATACAGTGCGGGGCTTCCCGCTGATTAAGCTAAAGCAACGTCATGAGCACCTATCAACACCTCCACACCGCCCTTTGGGTTAGCGATCTGGCCAGGGCCGAGCATTTCTACGCAACTGTGCTCGGGCTCCCCAAGGCAGAGCGGTTTCCCTTTAACTTTCCTGGCGCTTGGTACCAGGTGGGGTCTTCGCAGATTCATTTGATCGTCCCTGAGGAGCCGCTTGACCAAGGGCAGCAAGCCAGTCGTGGCAGCAAGGCGAAGTGGGGGCGCCTTCCCCATGTGGCCCTGGGAGTGGAAGATCTGGAGGCGGTAAAGGCCCGCCTGCTGCAGGCAGGCTATGAGGTGCAGCTCAGCGCTTCCGGGCGGGCGGCTGTGTTTGTTCGGGATCCCGACGGGAATGTGATCGAGCTGAGCTCCATAAGCCCCCCTCAGCCATGACCGCCATGCCAGAGCCCTCTTTGCCCCAGCCAAGCAGCCTCCTCCGCTCCTTTGACCCGGCCACCGCCTTGGTCAGCTCGGCGCAGATGCGGCGTCTTGAGGAGGAGATCTTCGCTGCCGGCATGCCCGTGGCCGCCCTGATGGAGAAGGTGGGGCTGGCCGCCTTTGCCCAGTTGCAGCAGGATTTTCCCCAGGTGCAGCGGATTGGCATCCTCTGCGGCACGGGGCACAATGGCGGCGACGGCTTGGTGGTTGGGCGAGAGCTGCGGCTAGCCCAAAAGGAGGTGAAGGTTTGGTTGGGGAAGCCGGATCTCAAGCCCCTAACCGCTAACCACGCCCGCTACCTCAGGGCGCTGGGGGCGGAGTTTGTGGAGCGGGTGGAGGCGTTGGCCGACTGCGATCTGCTCATTGACGCCCTCTTTGGCATTGGCCTAAACCGGCCCCTGGGGGATCCCTGGGCGGGGGCGGTGGAATGGGCCAACGGCAGCGGCATTCCCATCCTCAGCCTGGACTTGCCCTCCGGCCTCAACGACCAGACAGGCGAGATCTGGGGCTGCTGCATCCGCGCCAGCCACACCTATGCCCTGGGCCTCTGGAAACGGGGCCTGTGGCAGGAGGCGGCTCTGCCCTGGGTAGGACGGCTGCATCGCCTTGATTTTGGCATCCCCCCTTGGGTCTGCCTAGCAGGGGCGGTTCCCCAGCTATTGCTGAACCCTTGGCCCCATTTTCCCCCTGACCCACCTTTGGATACCCACAAATATCGCCAGGGATCCCTGCTAGTGGTCGCAGGGTCGGCGGCCTATGCCGGGGCGGCGGCGTTGGCCGGGCTGGGATCCCGCGCCAGTGGCGTGGGCATGGTAACCCTGGCGGTGCCGGCGGAATTGAAGGGGCTCATCCACAGCACTTTGCCGGAAGTCTTGGTTCACCCCTGGGAAGGGATCCCGGCTCTGCCGCCGCTGGGCGAAAAACCTTTCCAGGCGGTGGCAGTGGGGCCCGGCCTAGGAGAAACCCGCCGGCGACTGCTGGAGAGCTTGCTGCAGGATTGGGCCGGGATCCCTTGGGTTATCGACGCCGATGGCCTTAATGCCCTGGCGGAGATGGGGGTGGAGCGCTTGCAAGAAAACGGGATCCAAGCCATCCTCACCCCCCACCTGGGGGAATTTCGCCGGCTTTTTCCAGGGATCCCGCTTGCGGATCGCATGGAGGCAGCCCAGAGAGCAGCAGCCCAGAGTAGAGCGGTGGTGGTTTTAAAGGGAGCACGGACGGTCATCGCCTCTCCTACGGGGGAATGCTGGGTCAACCCGGAGAGCACACCGGCTTTGGCCCGCGGTGGCAGCGGCGATGTCCTAACTGGCTTAATCGGCGGCCTGGTGGCGCGCAGAAGGGCCCAACTGGGTCAGTCGATGGGGATCGCGGAGCTGCTCAGTTGTGCCTGTGCTGGAGTGTGGTGGCACGCCCAAGCCGCTATCCAGCTGGCGGGGGAGCGGGGTCTAACAGGGGTGGATCCGGCCCACCTAGGGGAGTACCTGCCCAAAGCGCTAAGTCGGCTTAAGGTTGCAGGAACCCCAGGGCTAGCCCCAAGAAAATGAACAGGCCAAACCCAATCCGGTAGACGATAAACAGCCAGGTGCTGCTGCGCTGCAAAAATCGAATGAGCCAATCGATGGACCAGTAGGAGAAAACAAAGGCCGAGAGCGTCCCCAACCCCTGCGACAGCAGTGCCTCTGCCCTGAACTCGGCGATAAATTCCTCCACCCCGGCCAAAAAGAGGGCCGGGATCCCTAGCAAAAAGGAGTAGCGGGCGGCAGCCGAGCGCTGCAAATCCAGCAACAGAGCCGCTGTCAGCGTCACACCGGAGCGGGATACCCCTGGAATCAACGCCAAAGCCTGGGCCAGCCCTACCCAGAGCCCATCCCAAATGCCCAGGCTGTGCAGATCTCGCCGGCGTTTCCCCACCCGTTCCGCCCAGCCCAAAGCCAGTGCCAAGCCAATGGCGGCAGTAGCAATCACCCCCAACTGGCGGGGCGGGGATCCCCAAATGGCCTTGACGGCCCACCCGGCAACCCCAATTGGCAACGTCCCCACCAGGATCCCTATGAGCAGCCGCCAAGACTCCTGCTGGAAATCTCGCTCCTGCCAAGCCTTCCAGGAGCCAAGGAGCACCTGGCGCAGATCAGAGGCAAAGTAGATCAACACTGCCCCCAAGCTGCCCAACTGGATTACCGCCGCAAAGGAAGCGCCTGCATCTGGCCAGCCCAGCAAAGCCGGAACCACCCGCAGGTGCGCCGTGCTGCTAATGGGCAGAAACTCGGTGATCCCCTGCACCATGCCCAAGAGCAGGGCCTGCCACCAGTTGGGATACCAGGTGTCGGCTAGGACCAAAGACAACCTCTCCCTGGATGCCAGGCTACCGTTCGCCCCCAGCTCCTCTTTGGATCCCTTGAGGTTGTTGAAGCCAGAGGCAGCGGCCATTAGAAGGTAAGCCGCTCCGGATCGTCGATGGTGATGAGCCAGTTGCCCACCTTGCGGAAGAGCGGATTGGGCTCTGTCCCCTTTACCCGCGCTTCTACCCGGTAGATGCCGGCAGCGGAAGGATTGCGCACATTGGAGAGCACCAAGCGGATCTCCTGGCCGGCGGCAATGGGCTGACGGGCCACCACCTCCAAGGAGCGAAACTCCTCGTCCCAATACACTTCCGCCAGCTCCACTGGCTTCCCCTCCACCTCTAGGCGCACATTCTGGGGATCGATGACGGCATCAAAGTTCCTGTCCCCACTAATTAGAACTTCTGCTACCGCCACGTCCTGCGGTGGGATCGTCAGGCGATAGCGATCCAGCCGACCACGAATGCCGCGAAAATCCAGCCGATAGCTGAGGACAGGTACCCCCTCGCTGCCCGTGATGACAAAGCCCGACTGCCCCACTGCTGGACGGGACAGCAGCAGGGATCCCACTACACCTGCCACCGCCATCCCCAGCCGCACCCAGCCAAAAAGCTGCCAGCACTTTGCCCCTCTCACCACCCAAACCTCCCCAAACACGTCAGCGCCTCAGAGCTCTGCAATCGCTAGCAACTCAGCAAGCAGCAGAACCGTATCCAAAACACCCTCCATTCTAAATGGGTGGGATCCCCGCTCAGGGCTCAACAGAGTGCGGGGGTGCGCAGTTTTTCCCAGCCACCAGAACCTTGCAGTCCTGATGCTCTGCAACCTCCGGGAGCTGGTGGGAGGATCACTTAAAGAAACTAAGTACTCCCACCCCGATTACCATCAGCACCCAGAGCAGGGATCCCACCAAAAGGACATTCTTGGCCCGGCTCCAGTCGCTGGCTGAGCTAAGGAGCACTGGCACTGCCACCACCAGGAGCAAGCTGTAGAGCACCAACACCAACAGAGCAATTTGGAAAATGAGCATCATCTTTACGGATCCCTCACAAAAGTCTTGTCTTAGATAAAGGCTCCCGACAACAGCGGGCTGCCCAAGCCGGGCCGGCTTGCTGCGCACCGGCGGCAGGAGAGAAAGGATAACGCTCTGACTATACCAAAACTGGGATCCCTCTCGCCGGGGCAGCTGATGGATAAACTACCTAGATACAGACTGCATTCGGAAAGGGTTAAAGTCGGTTGCCACGTCAAAGTAGTCTTCCTGTTCCTGTTGCTTTAGCCAGCCGGTGATGGCGTAGGTCAGGGGCGTACAGACTGCCTCAACGGCACACTTGAACACGTAGTTGGAGACAATGAGGCTCATCAGACCGGGAAACACCCCCCAGAAGGCGATGAGAATAAACAGGCCCGTATCCACCGCCTGGCCCACCAACGTGGAGCTGATGGTGCGTGTCCACAGCCAGCGTCCCCGCGTCCACACCTTCAGGCGGGCCAGCACATAGGCATTGGCAAAGCTGCCGCTCCAGTAGGCAATAAGGCTGGCCAGTACAATGCGCGGGGTAAGGCCGAGAATCTGGTTGTAGGCTTCCTGGTAGGGCCAATCGGGGGCTGCCGGCAGGGATCCCACGATCATCAAGGTTACCGACATCAGGGCCGCTGAGAAAAACCCCAACCAGATCACCCGCCGCGAGCGGGCATAGCCATAGACCTCCGTGAGGATGTCGCCGAAAATGTAGCTGAGGGGAAAGAGAATAGTGCCGCCATCAAAGGTAAACGGCCCCAAAAGCACGATCTTGGCCGAGGCGATGTTGGAAATGAGCAGCACAGCCACAAACAGGGCCGTCACCGCATCCAGGTGCCGGTAGGCGCGCTCCAAGCCTTGCTCAGACATCAGGATCCCCCTAGCAGTTTACGAATATGCCGCAACTCCTTGACGATCAGGGCCAAGCCCTGACTGTGCCGTTCCACTTCGCTAGTGAGTTTACGGATCTGCTCTTCTAGACTAGCGCTGTGGGCTTCCTGACGGTCTAGGCGCTGGCTGAGGTTGACAAGCCGCGTCACCACCTCCCGCTGGATGAGGTTTTCCGTGCCTTGGATGAGCAGGGTCTCGATGGCGGTGAGCTTGTTCAAGAGCAACTGGGTGTTGGTTTCCGACCCCGGCTCTGGTGCCGCCTCAGGGGTCACCCGCAAGGCCTTTTGAATTTGGGCCAGAAGGGCTTCCGCCTCAAAGGGCTTTTCAATGAAGTCAAAATCGACAAAAGGCTCAGGGATGCGGGCTGTTACCTGCTCTTTCATCCCTGACATCATAATGACAGGGGTGTTTTTCAGGCTCTCCTCCCGCCGGATGGCCTGCAAGGTCTCGTAGCCATCCATGTTGGGCATGACGAAATCCAGCAAGATGAGATCGGGATGGTGCTTTTTGGCAACCTCCAAGCCCGTCAGGCCATCTTTAGCCTCCAGCACCTGGAATTGATCGGCCAAGATCCCAGCCACCATCTTGCGGATCATGATGCTGTCGTCAATGACCAACACCGTCTTGGCTGTCATGCTCGGGCGCTCCCTTTTCCCAATCTGCTCGACTTGCTCAGCCTCTTCCCCCAGGGCATTAGGCAGTGGAGACGTCTTTCCTGGGACACCAATAGAGTACTCTCCCTGCTAAAGAAGTGGGGTGGGACTAGCAATTCGCCGGCTCTCCCAAGGCCCAGAACTTGCCGGTTTCGCACCGCTGCCTTGCTATAATCTAACGTAAACAAACATTAAGCATTCGCACCTTGCAGGGTTATGAGCCTACAGTTAAGCTCCGAGCTGTCGCTGCCAATCCCATCGCCAGTTGGAGAGGCAGCCTACCGTGCCTTTCAGTGGAGCAAAAACCTCTTCGGCTTTGTCCACAAGGCTCTCTCCACGCAGGCTTCCGAGCTGATGCTCTCTGCCCTTAGGGAGTTGCAGAGCTTTGTCTCCGGCAAGCCCCTGCCGCCGCGGGAGCGGGTAAAGGTCAGCGCAGCTACTTTGCAGGAGTTGCGGGCTCGTTACGAACGGCTGCTCCAGGTCGATTGGCAAGATGCCGAGGCAGGTTACTACCCTCACGCGCTTCTCTTTGACAACCCCTGGCTGGACTTTGCTCGCTATTACCCAGCCGTGTGGTTGGAACTGCCCCAGATTACCCGACGGGTCCACAGTCGGCGCTACCAGGAGTTTTCTCCAGACATCTCCACAGAGGGCTACCCGAAATACTACCTGCAGAATTTCCACTACCAAACCAACGGCTACCTGAGCGATCGCTCGGCTGAGCTCTACGACCTCCAGGTGGAGCTGCTGTTTGGGGGCACGGCGGATGCCATGCGGCGACGGGTAATCCGGCTGCTCAAGGATGCCCTCGATCCTGCTCTATCTGCTCCCCACATTCTCGATGTGGCTTGTGGTACGGGGCGCACGCTGCGCCTTTTGCGGGGAGCTCTGCCCAAAGCGGCGCTGTACGGTCTGGATCTTTCCCCTGCCTATCTGCGCAAGGCCAACCGCCTGTTGCAGGAGTTGCCTGGGGAGCTGCCCCAGCTCATCCGCGCCAACGCTGAGGCTATGCCCTATGCCGACGCCACCTTTGATGCGGTTGTCAGTGTGTTTCTCTTCCACGAGCTGCCCGGCCCGGCCCGGCAAAATGTCATCAACGAGATGAGCCGCGTGGTGAAGCCGGGGAGCGTCATTGTCATCTGCGACTCGGTGCAACTCTTGGATTCGCCGGAGCTGGAGGAGACGATGGAAGCTTTTGCGCAAACCTTCCACGAACCCTACTACCGAGACTACATCCGCGACGACCTGGGGGCGCGTCTGCAGCAGGCAGGCTGTGAGGTGCTGCGCCGGGAAACCCACTACGTCAGCACTTATATCCTAGCCCGTAAGAGTTGAGCGCCCTTGCCAAAAGCGAGGAAGAGGGGAGTCGCAGTTGTCTGTCTGAAGTATAGTAGTAGCAGACACGAAACCTGGGATAAAAAGCTAGGCCACTGGCTGCAAGGCGGTTAAAATCCCCTTTTAGGCTCATGTCTCCTCCGTATGGCTCCCTCCGTGCTGGCATCACTGCGCTGAAGCAGGAGCGCTACCTAGAAGCGATCAACCTTCTTGAGTCTTTTTGCTACTGCTGTTCGATTCAAGGGAGCTCACCCCGCCGGAAGGAGCGTAGAGACTCCAGGCTAAACTCCGAGGAATGTGCTCTGGCGCGAGTGGCTCTGATTATGGCCTATCAGGGCAGTGGCGACCTGGAGCGCTCGACTGCCCTCTGCCAGGAACTGTTGGAGCAGGGGGAAACCCCTTCAACTCCCCTCTGGGCACGGGAGTGGGCAGCCCAAGCTCTAGCTACCCTCAAGCAGGCGGCAGAACATCCTATGCCCCCTGAGGAGGTAATGGCGCGGCTGCCTGCCCTCCAGCAGTTGGAAGCCTGCCAGCCCTGCTGGAGCTCTCGCGACCCGGCCCCCCATTTGCTTAAGTCCGCCACCTGATTGCGCATGTCTGCCACTGAGCCCACTACCTACCACTTCATTGTTGCCAGTTTGGATTTTTTGCGGTCTGAACCTCTAGAGGAGGTGCTGGAAGAGCGTCGCCGACACTACGAGGAGCACCATCGCCCCATCGATTTCTTTTGGGTGCCCCAGCCGGCTTTCATGGAAGCTCCTGAGTTCAAGCCGCTGCGCCACAAGTTGAAGGAGCCGCTGGGAGCAGTGGTCTCGACCAATGAGGATTTCATCCGTTGGCTGGCGCTGCGCCTCACTTTTGTGGAAAAGGGCAGCTTTGTAGCCCCCAGCGAGTCGATTCCAGATCCCTTGCGCTCCCTATCGTTTTCAGAAAGCTGATAGCCTTTCCCTACCCTCGCCTTAGCGGCTTGCTCAGAGGGAAGACGCAACCTGGGCGGCCAGGGGTAAGCTCCCCTGGAGGGGAAGCCAGTTTGATTGCAGGCTAGGTCAAGATTTAAGATTAGGGCACCTCTCCCAATCCAGTAGCGGTAATGCTGGGGCGCGGCAGGGAAAACCAAGGCGGGGGAGAGGGATATGCTGAACGGGGGCACCATGACTTTGGAGCAACGATGGGACTGGCCACCAGAGGAGGTAGAGGTCTGCCACCGGACTTCTCATCTTCGGGATCTTCCTTCCCCATTTCCTTCAACTGAGGTGCTGAAGTCAGAGGCCCCCCCACTTGAGCCGCCGGCAAGTCCCCCCTCTGGCTCGCTGAAGTGTTCGTCGGGGGATCCCTTGCCAGAGCCCCCTCCCCAGGATCCCAAAGAGGACAGCCAAGCGGATTCCCCTTTCTCAGGGACAGGCCTGGGAAACTTTGCTGCCGTCCTGCGTCGACCCAATTTCCTGCTGCTGTGGATGGGGCAGGTGTTTTCCCAGTTGGCCGACAAGGTGTTGTTGGTGCTGCTGATTGGGGTGATCTCGAAGCAGTTTCAGCCAGAGGGGGCTTCCATCAGCGGCTGGGTGGCGGCGGTTATGCTGGCTTTTACGCTGCCGGCGGTGCTGTTGGGCAGTCTGGCAGGGGTGTTTGTGGATCGCTGGCCCAAAAAAGCGGTCTTGGTGCTCTCCAACGTACTGCGCGGCCTCCTGGTGTTGCTGTTGCCGCCGCTGCTCTGGCTCACCGCCGGGCGCGACCTTTGGCCAGGGATCCCTTTGGGCTTTGGCAGCCTGTTGCTGGTGAGCTTTGCCGTCTCTGTCTTGACCCAGTTTTTTGCTCCTGCCGAACAGGCCACTCTGCCGCTGATCCTGCCTAGGCGGGAGTTGCTGGCGGCCAACTCCCTCTACACCACGACGATGATGGCTTCGCTGATCGTCGGCTTTGCCATTGGCGAACCCCTATTAACGCTGGCGGATCGCTGGGTGCACACTTGGCTGCCTGGCTGGGACGTGGGACCGGAGCTGGTGGTGGGGGGAGCCTACCTGTTGGCGGGATCCCTGCTCCTGCTGCTGCAACCCCACGAGAGGCTAGAGCCCCGGCCTTGGCAGGCTCCCCATCTCTGGGAAGATCTCAAGCTGGGCCTGCAATATATCGGGCAAATGCCCTTGATCCGCGCGGCCCTGCTGCAAATGGTGGTGCTCTACTCGCTGTTTGCGGCGCTGGCAGTCTTGGCGGTGCGCATGGCCGAGGTGACGGCGGAGCTGGAGGCAGATCAGTTTGGGGTGTTGCTGGCGGCTGCCGGCCTGGGCATGGCCATTGGCGCCTTTTGGGTGGGGCATACGGGCCGGCAGGTGAGCCGTCGCGCCTGGAGTGGGCTGGGATCCCTGTTGCTGTGTCTGTCCTTGGCGGCTTTGTCCTGGACGGAGGGGAAGCTGTTTCCCAGCTTGGCTTGGATTGTCCTGCTGGGCTGTGGAGGGGCGTTGGTGGCGGTGCCCATGCAAACCTTGCTCCAGGAGGAGACCCCCGAACATCTGCGCGGCAAGGTTTTTGGACTGCAGAACAATGCGGTCAACATTGCTCTCAGTTTGCCGCTGGTTTTGGCGGGGGTGGCAGAAACGTATTTCGGCCTTGCCTGGACGTTTCTCGGCCTGGCAGCCCTGACCGGGTCGGCGGGGCTGTACCTCTGGGGTCTGCTGGGCAGAGAGGGGCACAGATAAGTTTTTCTGCTGGATAGCTGCGGCGTAGGGCTGGGTATCTGTCAATGCCTTGTCGGTCTAGGTTTCTCCCCTGAGAGGGGAGCAGCGGGCCGACGTGGGAGGTGAGTCTGCTACCCTTATAGAGGCTTTGAATCGCACATCCTGTTGCAGATCAGCGTTCTGGCGCCGTAGGGATCCGCCCATGCACATCGCCTGGATAGGCAAGAAGGCACCTTTCTGTGGCAACGTCACCTATAGCCGTGAGGTGACCAACGGCCTTTTGGAGCGGGGACATCAGGTGAGCTTTTTCCATTTCACCAACGAAAGCCCCTCCCCCAGCCTGGAGGCCCCTGCTGTAGAGGGATCCCGTCGGGGGAACCGTTGCCGTGCTGAGCTGGCGGGGCGGGATGTTTCCCTGCCCTGTCTGTACAAGTCGCAGATCTACACAATCCCGGCTCCCAACGCCCGGCGGTTGCTGACCCAAGCCCTACGGGAATTGCAGCCGGATTTGGTGCATGCTTCTTTAACAATTTCGCCCATTGATTTTGTGTTGCCGGAGATCTGCGCTGAGCTCAACCAGCCCCTGGTGGCTACTTTCCACCCGGCTTTTGACCGACGGCGGCGCAACATCGCCTCCCGCACCCAACACCTGGCCTATCAGCTCTATGCCCCCTGTTTGGCCCACTACGACCGCACCATTGTCTTCTCGGAAACGCAGCGCCAGATCCTAAGCAAACTGGGGGTGAGCCGCGAGCAGGTGGTGGTCATCCCCAACGGCGTCGACGTGGATAAGTATTCGCCGGGGCCCTCCACCCTGAAGCAACGGTTGGGGCTGGAGCGGGTCTTTGTCTACCAAGGACGGATCTCGCCGGAAAAAAATGTCGAGGCCCTGCTCAAAGCCTGGAAGCAGGCTCAAATGGGTGAGAAGTGTGGCCTCCTGATTGTGGGGGATGGACCCCTGCTCAATACTCTCAAGCCTTTTTACACCCGCCAGCACGGGATCTACTGGCTGGGCTATGTGGCGGACGAGCAGGAGCGTATCGAGATCCTGCGGGGATCCGACGTGTTCATTCTGCCTTCCTTGATTGAGGGGCTGTCCTTGTCGCTGCTGGAGGCGATGGCCTGTGGGGTGGCAGCGGTGGCCACTGATGTCGGTGCCGATGGCGAGGTTCTAGCGGATGGAGCCGGGATCTTGTTGGACCCCGCTCGGGTGACAGTGGAGCTGCAAACGCTGCTTCCGCTATTGCGGGATCAGCGGGAGTTTACCCAACTGCTGGGGATGAAAGCCCGCCAGCGCGTTCTAGAGCGCTACACCCTCAGCCACAACCTCAGTCGCCTAGAGCAGCTCTACCAAGAACTGTGCCAGGGATCCCGTCAGCGCCGCCGGGCCTGAGGAAGACTGTTGGGATTGGGCTAAAACTTTTGTGATGGAGCTTCTGACATTTTTGCTAAACTGCATCGTTATGTTTCCAGGGGATCTCCTCTAGCTTCCCGATGGATGAGCACAACCCGCAAAAAGCCTTTCCGGCCCAGCCCCCTGCCGGGCTATCGGGTTTGTCCTGGCCGGAGTCTTTTCCTGCCAAGGTTCTGCCTGCCTCGCTGCCGCCCACAACCGACCAGGACACGCTCAGCTCAGTTCAGGAGGATCCCACCCCTAGGCTGGGCACTGCCAAGGAGAAGGAGTCGCCAGCCCTCTTGCCCGCCCCGGCCAAAGCTGAAGCCGGTGCAGACCAGCAGTCGATGCTGTACCTGCTGGGAGGATTGGCCTTTGCCCTACGCTCCTTCAACAACCTCAACCAGATCCTGGAGCTTACCGCTTTTGTGGCCAGCCAGCTCACCGAAGCTGATGGGGGAGCCCTAGTGCTGTTTAGCCCCAACGGCACCATTCAGTTAGATCAGCTGCATTGTTCAGATCTTGAGCGCCGCGAGCAGATTCGCGCGGAAATGGAGCAGATTGCCCAGAGCCTATCTGCTCAAGAGCCCCTCCTCAAAGCAGAAGGATCCCTGGCGGTGAAGATCCCAGCTCTCGAACATCTTCTAGACGAGCGCCTGCGTCAGAGCCTGGGGCCAGATGTGCGCCTGTTTGGCACGCCCCTGTTGATTCGTAACTCTGTCCAGGGTCGCCTATACGTTTTCAGTCGCCAGCCCACCTACCACTGGACTGAGCGCCGCCAGCAACTGCTGCGCCTCGTGGCCGACCAAGCGGGTGTGGCCATTGAGAATGAGCGCTTGACGGCGGCCTTGCGCCGCAAAATGGCCTTGGAAAAAGAAATGGAGATTGGCTCCTACATCCAGACCCAACTGTTGCCCCGCCACTACCCCCAAGTCAAGGGCATTCGGCTGGCGGCCCGCTGCCGCGTAGCCAGCAAAGTGGGGGGCGACTACTACGATTTCATCAAGATCCCGAAGGCACCTGCCTCTGGGGAGCCAGGTAGCAACCTGGAGGAATCGTCTGAGCCGTCGGCAGACTCTCGCCTGGCGATCGTGATTGGGGATGTTATGGGCAAAGGCGTGCCTGCCGGCCTGCTAATGAGCATGACCCGCGCCATGGTGCGGGCAGAAGCCCTTAACGGCCACTCGCCGGCCCGTGTTCTCCAACATCTCAATCGGGCTATGTACAGTGATCTGGAAAACTCCAGTCGCTTTATTAGCTTGTTTTACTCGGAGTACGATCCCCGCTCCCGCCGCTTGTGCTTTAGCAACGCCGCCCACAACCCCCCCCTCTGGTGGCGGGCCCGCAGCCGCGACATCCAGCCCCTAGACACGGAAGGAGCGCTGATTGGCTTGGAAAAACACAGCCAATACACGGAAAGCTGCGTGCAACTGCAACCAGGGGATGTGGTAGTCTACTACACTGATGGCTATATTGAGGTTGCAAATACCCGCGGGGAGCGGCTAGAGACCTCAGGTCTAGTGGAGGCCATCCAGCGGGCTGCTAGTTGCTACGAGTCGCCCGAGGAGATCCTAGAAAGCCTCTTTGCCCAGATGGAGGCTTTCCGAGGCCCTAGGAGATCCCGCCCTGTTGTCCCCGAGCCAGCGGCGGAGGTGGAGCTTCTGTTCCAGGACGAGATTTCTTTGCGGCCTGAGCTGGTGGACGATACGACGCTGGTGGTGTTGAAAGTATTGCCCGATTCTGAGCCAAGCTAGGTAGGAAGGTTCAAACTGAGGGTACCCTCTAGTAGGGAAGCCTCCTAGGGGGCGGCTCACTTTCCCAGTCAACCTTCACCTGAGGTACAAGCATGCACTTCACTGCTTCTGGCTTCGAGCTTTCCTCGGTTTATTTGCCGGCCTCGCCGGCCTTGCAGACGGAGGCGATGGTTGCCCAAGTGTTCCGGCAGGACGTGCTGGCCGATATCCGCAGGGGTTGGAACAACTTTGTGGAATCGGGCCAAATTTGGGCGCTTTTGATAGGAATCGTGGCGGGCTACATGCTCAAGAGCATCACTAGCTCCCACTAGAGGCAGTAGCCCTTGGACCTCCTGGCGCTGAGGTGGTGGCGCCTTGGCCGTTGCTGCTTGGCTTGCTTTTTTTCCAGTCTTCCTGTGGTAGTCGATCCCTATCCTCCTTCCGCGTCCATGTCCCAGCCGACAGCCCCTTCCACCCCGCGCCCCTGGAGCGGACGCTTTGCGGGATCCCTGCACCCTCAGATTGCCCGCTTCAATGCCAGCATTGGCTTTGACCTTCGCCTTTTGCCCTACGATGTGGCCGGATCCCTGGCCCACGTGCAGATGCTGGGGGCCTGCGGCATCTTGAGCCGCGAAGAGACAGAGCAGATTCGGCAGGGGCTGGAGCAAATCCAGAAGGAGGTTGCCGAGGGCATCTTCCAGCCCGACCCAGAGGCGGAAGATGTCCACTACGCCGTCGAGCGCCGGCTGGTAGCGTTGGTAGGGGAGGTGGGGAAGAAGCTGCACACCGGCCGCTCCCGCAACGACCAAGTGGCCACCGACCTACGCCTTTACCTGCGGGATCAAATCGACGCTATCCGCCACTCCCTCTGGGAGCTGCGAGGGGTCTTGCTGGAGTTGGCTAGCCAGCACGTGGAGACAATCCTGCCCGGCTACACTCACCTGCAGCGAGCCCAGCCCGTGAGCCTAGCCCATCACCTTTTGGCCTACGAAGAGATGTTCTGGCGGGATTGGCAAAGGCTGGGACGGGTGCGAGAAGAAGTGAATGTCTGTCCCCTGGGATCTGGGGCGCTAGCTGGCACTTCCCTACCCATTGACCGGCACCTTGCCGCTCATTTGCTGGGGTTTGAGCGCATCAGTGCCAACAGCTTGGATGCAGTGAGCGACCGCGACTTCCTCGTGGAGTTCCACGCTGCCGCCAGCTTGATTATGGTTCACCTCAGCCGCCTCTCGGAAGAGATTATCCTCTGGGCATCGCAGGAGTTTGGCTTTGTCGCCCTCACCGATACTTGTGCTACCGGCTCTAGCCTTATGCCCCAGAAAAAAAACCCCGATGTGGCAGAACTGGTGCGGGGCAAAGCCGGGCGGGTATTCGGTCATCTGCAAGCTCTGTTGGTTACCCTCAAAGGGCTGCCCCTGGCCTACAACAAAGACTTGCAGGAGGACAAGGAGGGGCTTTTTGATGCTGTCGATACTGTAAAAGCCTGCCTGGAGGCGATGCGGATCCTCCTGCGGGAAGGCATCCAATTCCAAACCCAGCGCCTAGAGGCCGCGGTGCAGACAGACTTCTCCAATGCCACCGATGTAGCCGACTACCTAGTGCGCAAAGGGATCCCTTTTCGCACTGCCCATGATCTGGTGGGCCGGATTGTGCGCACCTGTCTTGCGGAAGGTATCTTATTAAAGGATTTGCCCCTGGAGCGCTGGAAAAGCTTTCACCCCGTCTTCGAGGAGGATATCTTTGCGGCCATCGATCCCCGGCAGGTAGTGGCTGCGCGGCTTAGCCCTGGAGGCACTGGCTTTGCCGCAGTACGGCAGGCCCTGCAACGGGCCCAGGCCCGCCACCAGCAGCTAGAGCTAGGGTAGCACCGCCCTCCTAGAAGCAGCCTTGACAGAATTGGAGGCAGGATGGGATCCCAAGCCACCTCCCCACCCCCCTTTGCTTTGGGAGAAGTGGTGGAAGCCAACACCACCACCTTCGTGGCCCAGTGCTTTGAGCCGGAACGGCTGGCTTTCCCAACCCTGCCTGCTCTTGGTAGCTGGATCTGCTCTCAGGATGAAGAGAGCGGCAACTGGATCTATGGAGTGGTTTGCTACGCGGCCATCACGCCTGTTGACCCAATTCACCGACCTAGAGCTTTAGGCTTGTCCCTCCAACAGCTGCGGGAGCAGCAGCCCCAAATTTTCGCCATGTTGCGCAGCGACTTCCGTGCTGCCATTGTTGGCTTTGTCAGCGGGGAGCGAGTTTACCAGTACCTGCCGCCGCGCCCGCCCCAGATTCACCAGCCAGTTTATCCCTGCTCGGAGGGACAGGTGCGGGAGTTTTGTCGCTCGTTTGAGTTTCTGCACACCCTGCTGCGCATCAACAGCATTCCCAGCGACGAGTTGGTAGCTGCTGCCATCCGCCAGACCTATCGCCTCTTGAACCGGGACCGCCACTGGTTGGTGCAGGTAGGGCGGCAGTTGAGCTTGCTGTTGCGGGAGGATTACGAACGCCTGAGGGCAATTTTGCGAAAGATTGAAGCCTAGGCGAAGAAATATTGAGAACGGTGCTGAATCCCGCTGAAATGGTCCCTGAGGGTGATAGTCTGGGACAAACTCAATGACCTGCTCTTTTGTGCACCTCTTGGATTGAAATGTTTGACAAATTTAATCCCTTTGACAAGCCCTCCAAAGGTAATTGGGCAGGCCGCACTTTTTCTGCCGCTGTTGGTGCCTCCTTGGCCGCTGCAGTTTGCATAGCCCACGGCCAGTCACTTCTCCTCTCGCTGCTGGTGGTTAGCTGCGCGACGGTGTTTACTCTTATCTGCGACGAAATGGGGTGGATGTAGACAGCCCTGGACAAAAGGGATCCTCCGTCTGCATTGCAGCTTTCTTCTTGCTTGCACGAGAAAGCTATCTAGAAACGTCCTGTGCCGCTATGCCCGCGTATAGTTGATGGTTAGCGTCAATGCATGCTAATGCAAACAGAAAGCAGGGGTAAAGCCATTAGGAGAAACTGACAAGGGTGGCGTGTCCCTGTATCCGGAGGCTGAGCTTTTAGGTACAGCCCAGTAGCGCCCGTTAGTTAATCCCCCTCCCTCGGCTTCGGCGGTGGGGGGAATTTATTGCTGTGCGGGCAGAGGTGGAGCTGCTCCCAAGGTGTCCTTGGTAAAGCTAAGGTGAGGCAGGTCTTGACGATACAGGTATAGTCTCTGTTGAGAACCTTGCAGACTGGCGAGGCGGGGCCTAGGCCTTGCCCAGGCCCAAGGGAGGGAGGCCTGGAGAAGATTTGGGTCCTGCCTAGAGTCCATTGCCCTTGAGCCCATGACTTTCCTTCCTCTGGTTTCCGTGATCTTAGGCACGCGGCCCGAGGCCATTAAGCTGGCCCCAGTTATCCAGGCTCTGCGGGCCAGTCCCCACCTGCGCACTGAAGTAGTCCTGACGGGGCAACACCGGGAGATGGTGGATCAGGTGATGCGGCTTTTTGGCCTGCAGGCGGACTGCGACTTGGGGATCATGCGTCCTCGCCAAAGCCTAACTGATATTACCGAAGCCACCCTGCGCGGCCTGGAGCCCTACCTGCAGGCGCAGCAACCCCAACTGGTCTTGGTCCAGGGTGACACCACCACCGCCTTTGCTGCTGCCCTAGCTGCTTTTTACCAACGCATTCCCGTGGGGCACGTGGAAGCTGGCCTCCGCACCGACGATCTTTACCATCCTTTTCCTGAGGAGGCCAACCGCCGCCTCATCTCCCAGTTGGCTACCCTTCACTTTGCCCCCACGCCGCAGGCGGTGGAAAACCTAAAGCGCAGCCACGTGGTTGGCTCTATCTACTGCACCGGCAACCCCGTTATCGATGCTCTGCAGCAAGTGGCCTCCCTTGGGATCCCCTGTCCCATTCCCGGTCTGGACTGGGAGCGCTATCGCGTTTTGTTGGTTACCGTACACCGGCGGGAAAATTGGGGGGATCCCCTCCATGCCATTGCTAAGGCTCTCCTACAACTTTTGGCTGAGTTCCCTGACACCGCGATTCTTTTACCTCTCCACCCCAACCCGGTGGTGCGGGAGCCCCTGCAAGCTCTCTTGGGATCCCAGGAGCGAGTCTTTCTCACTGATCCCTTGGACTATCCCTGCTGGGTGAGTGCCATGCAGCGCTGCACTCTCATTCTCACAGATTCGGGCGGCATCCAAGAAGAGGCTCCTGCTCTGGGCAAACCGGTGCTGGTGCTACGGCAGACCACCGAGCGCCCAGAGGCAATTGCTGCTGGCACCGCCCGCCTAGTCGGCACCCACCCCGAAAAGATCCTGGAGGCGGCTCGGGAACTGCTCAGCGATCCCCAAGCCTACGCCCGCATGGCCCAAGCCAAAAACCCCTTCGGCGACGGCACAGCTGCCCAACAAATTTGCCACCTCATTGAGGATCAGTTGCACCTAAAGAGCTGCCGGGGATAAAAGCTTACAGGAAAACACAAGTCCGGCCTTGTTTTGAAGGCAACAGCAGAGCTCCCTTGAGGTATTGTAGGGCACACGAGTTTGTAGGCAAGTTGGCATTCCTAAAAAGCTCAACTGTAAGGAGGAGGCGTAAGCAAAGTAGCAAACCTCAAAGAGCCTAGAGTATCCTGGTGAGGCCTTGTATTGGCAGGGGAGGAGAGTTGCCTCAGGGTCAGCTAGGATGCTTAGTATTGGATAGAGTCTTAAGGGCTGACATGCCATCCAGCTGGTTCTATACCTCCTTCCCTACCCCTGAGCAGGAACTAGAGCAATCTCGCTGCAGCAAGCCCTCCTCAGGCGAAGGGCTGGGGGCCAGCTTCGAAGGAAACGGCGCCCAGAGTAAGGCGGCAGGTTATCCAGAGGAGAACATGGTGAGCAATGCCGCAAAAATTAAGGTGGTAGGGGTAGGGGGGGGAGGTGGCAACGCCGTCAATCGGATGGCAGCTAGTAACCTCAAGGGCGTTGAGTTTTGGAGCATCAACACCGACGCCCAAGCTCTTGCTCAATCCTCAACGCCAACAGTGAAATGCCTGCAAATTGGGCAAAAGCTAACCCGTGGGCTAGGGGCAGGTGGCAACCCAGCCATTGGTCAGAAGGCGGCCGAGGAGTCGAGCGAAGAAATTGCTGCCATTCTGAAGGGGGCAGATCTGGTCTTCATTGCTGCTGGCATGGGAGGGGGTACAGGGACAGGGGGAGCGCCTGTGGTTGCCCAGATTGCCAAGGCCAGTGGCGCCCTAACCGTAGGAGTGGTGACGCGGCCTTTTTCTTTTGAGGGCAAGCGGCGCGCCAAGCAAGCTGAAGAAGGGATCCAAGCGCTGCAGGAGGCAGTGGATACCCTGATTGTGATCCCCAACGACAAATTGCTCTCGGTAATCTCTGAGCAAACCCCTGTGCACGAAGCCTTTCGCGTTGCCGATGATGTCTTGCGCCAGGGGGTGCAGGGCATCTCCGATATCATTCTCATCCCGGGCATGATCAACGTGGATTTTGCCGATGTGCGCAGTGTCATGGCTGATGCCGGCACTGCCCTGATGGGCATTGGCATGGGCTCCGGCAAGTCCCGCGCCCGCGAAGCTGCCATTACTGCCGTGTCCTCTCCCCTTTTGGAAACCTCCATTGAGGGGGCTAAGGGCGTCCTCTTCAATATCACTGGCGGACTGGATCTGTCGTTGCACGAGGTAACAGTTGCAGCTGAGATTATTGCCGAGGCCGTGGATCCGGAGGCCAACATCATCTTCGGCACCGTGCAAGACGAGCGCATGCAGGGCGAGGTGCGCATCACCGTTATTGCCACCGGTTTTGACCGACCGCGGTCGGCTGCTAGCACTCCTGCAGCTAAGGCCTCCGCAGGCAACTCAGGGGGGACGCGCAAGACCCTCTCTGAACCACCCCCTCGGCAGCCCCCTGAGCCTGAGCCCCCTCCTTCCGGCGGCTTGGACATTCCCGAGTTTTTACGTCGTCGCCGTCCGCCTCTCTAGGTAGGATTGAGAAATGGCCAGTTAAGAGCAGCAAGTCTTGGGGTGGTGGAGGAGTCATGAACATTGTCGTCCTGGCGGGAGGCCGTTCGGCAGAACGGCAGGTCTCCTTGGTGACGGGTAGGGCCTGCAAGCAAGCTCTGGAGGATTTGGGGCATCGCGTAAAGCTCATCGATCCGGAGGAGGACCTGCCCCTGCGCCTTTGGCAGGAACGACAGGCTGGCTGCGACTTTGTTTGGATTGCCTTGCATGGCCCAGGCGGCGAGGATGGGGTGGTGCAGGGGATGCTGGAGTGGCTGGGCCTGCCCTACCAGGGATCTGGGCCCCTGGCCAGCGCTCTAGCCATGGACAAGCTGGTCTCTAAGCAGATCTTTCGGGCTGCAGGGATCCCCACCCCTGACTGGCTGGTCTGGGATAAAGCGCAGCCGCTCTCTTGGGTTGAGTGCGTGGCGCGCTTAGGATCGCCGCTGGTGGTCAAGCCCAGCAACAGCGGCTCAACGGTGGGGATCAGCATTGCCCGGGATGAGGAGTCATTTGCCCAGGGGCTGGAGTTGGCCTGCTCGGTCTCATCGCGGGTTTTCCTAGAGCGCTACATTCCCGGTAAGGAGATTACCCTTGCCATTCTCTCCGGCCAGGTTCTCCCAGCCATTGAGATTATCCCGGCACGGGGAGACTTTTACGACTACGCCGCCAAGTATACCCCCGGCGGCTCGCGGCATTTGATCCCTTGTTCCCTCAGCGCGGCAGGGTTGGCCCGCTGCGAGGCGGCAGGGCTAAAGGCCTATCAGGTGTTGGGATGTGAGGGCCTAGCGCGGGTGGATCTGCGGGTGGATGCTGACGAGAACCCCTGGGTGCTGGAGGTGAACACCCTGCCTGGCATGACCCCTACTTCGCTTTGCCCAGATGCGGCAGCGGCGCTGGGGTGGACGTTTACAGAACTGGTGGAGCGGATACTGCAGGATGCCCTACGGAGGGCAGCTTTGACCCGCTCGCCCCTCCCGGTTTAGCCCCACCCCTGCTGGCCACAACTTCTCCGGGCTTAGGGGGCGGGTGGAACTGATGGCCTTGCTTTTCCAGCACGAGCGCGGTCTCCTCAGCGCCCCTAGACTGTCACCTCTTCCCAGGACCTCCAGCGCGGCTTGCCCTCTTGGCCTAGATGCAGGGAGTCAAGTTGGGTTTGGAGTAGGTGCAGGTGAGCTTGGCAACGCTTGACAGCAACCCTGACAGGGACGGCCAAGCGAGCCTGCAACGCCTGGGCAATCTCAGCTTCTGTCTTCAAGATCCCAGGGCGGGCAAGCCAATTCCAATACGGCCGTTATGGCCGGGGGGCGGGCGCGGCTTCGGGGTAAAATGTATCCGCATCTCCGGGGAGACAGGGATTCCCCAGCGGATCCCGGCATACAACTAGCAGTCTTATGCAGGAAAAAACCATCGTCCGCAACTACTTCAACACGGTCGGCTTTGAGCGCTGGCGCCGCATCTACGGCAACGAGGAAGTCAATTTTGTCCAAAGAGATATCCGACTGGGCCATGCCCGCACTGTTGAAACGGTGTTGCAGTGGCTGGGGGATCCTTCAGGTTTGCGCATTTGCGATGCCGGCTGTGGGGTGGGCAGCCTCAGCCTGCCTTTGGCTGCCCGTGGGGCGCAGGTATTTGCCAGCGACATTTCCGAACAAATGATTAACGAAGCGCGTCGCCGGCAGCAGCTCGAGCTGGGATCGCCAGGCAATCCCCAGTTTCAGGTTCTGGATCTGGAGGAGCTGACAGGGGAGTACGATGTCGTCGTCTGCCTGGATGTAATGATCCACTACCCCGAAGCCGACGCCCTGCGTATGCTTAGGCACTTGACCGGCTTAGCCAAGTCCCGCCTAATCTTCAGCTTTGCTCCCAAAACCCCCTGGCTGACGCTGCTCAAGAAAGTGGGAGAGTTCTTCCCTGGCTCCACCAAAACCACCCGTGCCTACCAACACCGCGAGGCAACGTTGGTCAGCCACCTTGCCGAGTGGGGCTGGAAAGTCCAGCAGCGACAAACCATTCGAAGCCGCTTCTACTTTGCTTGTCTGCTCGACCTGGTGCGCTACAACTTTGTTCCCAATTGCACGGGTAACAACACCTTCAGCAACACCGGCTAGGCCCGGGGGATCTTGAGCACTGCCCAGGGCCCACCCCAGGTCTTTGTGAAGTAGCCGTTCCCATCCTGCTAAAAACTCGCGCTGCCCAGCTAGGGAGTAGCCTCAATGGCCAGGATCCCTAGTTTGCAACCGGCTTTGGACTTGGCACCCGCAGCAGCTCTGCTCCCTCTAGCACCCGGGCCGAGCGGATGACATCTCCCACTTGGATACGCTCCACCCACTCCATGCCACTGGTGACATAGCCAAACACTGCATAGCGCCCATCCAAAATTGGCAGATCCGAGAGGGCGATATAAAACTGGGATGAGGCTGAATCCAGAGGACTGGAACGGACCATGGCCACCGCGCCTAGGCGATGGGGCAGGGCCAACTTACTCAGGGCCAGGGGATCCTCAATCAAGGTGTTGTAGCGGGGGTAGGGTTCTCCCCGCACCTGGATTTCTAGGGGGAGGGTCCGTAGGCGGCTGCTGCCCGGCTCGGTGGCGCCACCGCTGCCATCTCCGCGGGGATCTCCTCCCTGCACCACAAAAGGTTGGGGATCTTTCTCCACGCGATGGAAAGTAAGGCCGTTGTAGAAGCCCCGCTGCACCAGATCGACAAAATGGCCAGCCGTAAGGGGCGCTGCATCGCCGCGGATCTCCAGGAGCACCCGCCCTCGCCCTTCAGCAGTCTGGATTTCCAGTTCCACCACCGCTCTGCCTTGCAATTGCGGGCGATCGGCATAGGCTGCCGGGATCCCCTTCAAGGCTTCTGCTGAAGGAGGCCTGCCGTGGCAGGCCAGGAGACTGAGACACCCATATCCCAACACCAAGCCGATCCCCAGCTTGCCCCCTGCCATCTGTGCAAGCCTCGCGTAACCATGCGTAGCGTGCTTCTCGTATTCCCTCCCCGAACGGACACGGGATGCCCCAGCGCCTGGTTGTACCCAATTTCAACCCGGGGGTGTCCAAGTCCAGGGCGGGGCTTATCCACCCCCAGCAACTAATGAGACAACCCCAACTGCAAGGTAAGGCTGCGAACACCGTTGCTCACAGCCACGCCGTAGCGGGTAATGGAGGTGACCCGCCACTCGCCTTTCACCCTCTGGCCCGCCTGCACCTGCCGCACCACCTTGTCCACCAAGATCAAGGCCTTAGGAGCGCCTGGATCGTGGATCAGCCCCACCAATTTCATCGGCGGCGGTGCTTCTTGGGAGGGGAGCGGCGCCGGCGGAGTCAACCTTCGAGAAGGAGGGGGAGCGGCGGCTACTGGTCTTCCCGCTTCCGGCTTGGCCGCGACCTCTCCCCTTGGCTCCTGAGAGGCACCCTGCTTAGGCAGATCCACACAGTTGGAGGACGGCTCCTGAGCTGGCGGGGGAGCAGAAGGGACAGGCTTAGGCGTCTCGAGGCGGGGATCCCTTGCGGGAGCGGGATCGGCCAGCGAGAAAACCCCCACCCGCGGACGCAGAGTTAGCCAAAAAGCTAGCCCCACCACTAGCGTGGCCAGCAAACCCAGCAGCAGCCCGCCACTAGCCGAAGAACGGTGGGAAAGCAACGGGGGGCGTGTAGCCAAATAGGGATACTCCTCTGCCCCCCCTTCCTCAAGGCTGTGCTCCAACTCCTCCAACAGCTCATCCAGGAGAGAGTCGGCTTGATTTGTATAACCGGCCAAGGCCCACGGAGAACACCGGCTCCTGGCTGCTGAAGCACCCAACCCAGACACGGAAACGGAACCTCCCTAGCCTGACGGCAAGGCGCCCGCGGCGGTGAAACACCCCAGCTGCTGTCTCCTTACCCCCGCGACCTCAGAGGAGCCGCATTTCTGGGTACTCGGTCAACAGCGCTTCCGCCGACAGGGTGTCTCCCTCCAACTGCGGCGTCCACAGCACTTCAATGGCCACAATCCGCTCGGCAGGGATGGAGGCCAACTGCATTAGCCACTGCCGCAGCTCTGCCACGGACTTAACTACAGGTAGTGTACCCAAGTTGCCGCGATACGCAACTAGTAGAGTAACGACCAGGTACTCGCCGACATCTGGGATCCGCCTAGTCGATTGGGGCAGGGCTGCTTGGGAAAGCTGCTGGATCTGGTTGTTACGGTTGGTGAGGGTTTCCGCGCTAAACTTGCTCCGCTCTTGCAACGAGGCTCGGTAGAACAGGGATTCGGCCTGGGAGAGAGGCCGCTTCTCCGCCTCTGCATAGCCATAGACCCAGTAGTCACTGTAGCGCATCAAACTAAGGCTGACTTCTTGCAGCAGTTGGCTCAGCCCCTCTGGCGACTGGGTATCCGCTTCCAGAGCCAGCGCGTTGATCTCCTTTTGCAGTTGTCGGGCGCTGGCCAGCAGGCCCACTTTCACCTGGGCCACGGTTACTGGCGGGTCAGCAACCCCTTCGTCACCCTCTTCGGAAACAGCTGAGCGCAAGCTGCGCACCAGAAAGCTACCGGCCCCAATCAAAAGCAGCAACGTCAGCAGGCTGCCACCGCCTCCCCAAAACAAGGGCACCACTAAGGGAAACCCAAACCCCCCTCCGTAGCTGGGGTACACCGGAGCGGAACGGGGACCAACGGCGCGGGGAGCTGAGAAAGTCGGGGAGCGGAAAGAGCCACCGCCAACACGACCACCACTGCGCGCCCAGACAGCACTGAGGGGCGCCAAGGCCAGGATCACGGCCAGAGCAAGAGCCAACAGGGACCGGCAGAAGCGACCGATTCGTTTCAGCATGTTCACAGTTTGTCCACGTCCTTACTCAATTGTAGGCTCTTTCCTCAGCCGGCAGAGGCCAGGGGCTTGCTCTCCCTGAACGACTCTCGATCCTCATCTTTGTTGGGTAAACACAAACACAATATGGCCTACGCCACCTACGCAACCCAAATCCAGGGCGGGGCTTCCCGCCGATTCAGCTAACCCTATCCAGCAACTTGGAGCATTACAGACCATTACAATCTGTATCGAGCCCTTGCCAAGTTCAACCCCAAACCCATGCACTGGCCAAGAGGAGGAGCAATGCAGCCAGTAGAAGTGCAAGAGCGGCCCCAGAAAAGGCAATCTCTTCAGTCCTTGGCCCAGAGGGAGGTGCGGCTGTTGGTGTTGGACATCGATGGCACGCTGGCAGGACCTTCCAACCAAGTTTCAGAGCCAGTGCGACGGGCAATCCAAAGGGCTAAGGCGGCGGGCGTGCGGGTGGCCATTGCCACCGGTCGGATGCATCGCTCTGCCGAGCGATTTCACTACGCCATTGGAGCGGATATGCCCCTCTGCAGCTACCAAGGGGCGCTCATTCGGGATCCCGAGAGCCAGAAGACGTTCAAGCACTGGCGCTTGGACTGGGCGCTGACAGAGGAGTTGTTGCAAGTGCTGCAGGATCTGCCGGTGGGGGTCCATCTCTACATCGACGACCAGCTCTATGTGCGGGAACTCAGCCCTCTGAGCCGCGCCTATGCTGAGCGCTCGCAAGTGCCGTTCCAGATTCTTTCCCCTGCCCAATATGGGCAAAGACCCACCAAGATCCTAGTTGTTTCAGAAGATACGGAGTTTTTGCAGGAACTCCAGGGATCCCTGCGGCAGCGGTATTCTCCAGAGCAGCTCTATCTCACGCGGTCAGAGCCAATTTTTTTGGAGGCTACCCATCCAGCGGTAAACAAGGGCAATGCGGTGCGCTTTCTGGCGGAAGAGCTGCTGGGGGTGTCGGCGGAGCAGGTGATGGCCATTGGGGATGGCGACAATGACATTGAGATGCTGCGCTATGCAGGGATCGGGGTGGCCATGGGGAATGCCTCACCGGCTTTGCTGCCCTACGCTGATTGGGTGGCTCCTCCCGTCACCGAGGATGGGGTGGCGGTGGCCATCGAGACCTTTATCCTTACCTAGGCAGGGATCTGACCGTGGGCTTAGCTGATTCTCCTTTTCCCCAGATTATCCTGCGTCCGGAGCAGCAACAGGTTTTGGCCTATCAATCAGGGCAGCTGGGGATTGCTGCTGTTCCAGGGAGCGGCAAGACGTTTATCCTGGAGCTTCTGATTGTCAATCTCATCCTCAAGCGCGGCATCCCGCCCGAGCGCATCGGGGTATTTACCTACATGCGCTCAGCACGGGTCAATCTGCTGCGCCGTATCAACCAACGCCTGCAAGAGGCGGGCTACCCAGATCGCTTTACCCAAGCCTTTACCTTGCATTCCCTAGCGCTGCGGGTGTTGCGGGAAGCCCCCGGCCCTTGGGAAGAGCTGTCCATCCTGGAGGAATATGAGCAGAAGCGCCTTCTCACCCGTCTCTGCCGCGCCTGGCTCAACTCCCACACCCACCTCTGGGAGCCCCTGATCCCTGCCGATGAGAGGGCAGTCTACAACCGGCTGCGGTTTCGGGGCAGCTTTCAACAGATGGTGCAGGCGGTGATCAGCACAGCTAAGAACCTGCGCCTGGAGCCGGAGGTGCTCCCCAGAGAGGGCTACCTAGGCTGGGCGGCTCCCCTCTATGCTGCCTACCAAGCGGAGCTGCGTCGCCGAGGCCAGCTGGACTACGACGACCTGGGCTGGCAGGCGGTGGAGCTGATTGAGCGGGACTCGGCGCTGCAGCAGCAGGTGCAACAGTGGTACGACTACCTATTCGAGGACGAAGCTCAGGACAGCTCCCCCCTCCAAGAAGAGCTGCTGCGGCTGCTTAGCCAGCGCACTGGCAACCTAGTACGGGTGGGGGATCCCAACCAGAGCATCATGGGCACCTTCACTACCGCGGAGCCGCGGCTATTTCGTGACTTTTGTCAGGCCAGTCCCCAGGTCATCTCGCTGCAGGAGTCCAGCCGCAGTGCTCCCCAGATCCTGGAGCTGGCCAACCGCCTGGTGGACTGGGTAACTCAGGAACACCCCATCCCAGCCCTGCGCACCGCTCTAGCTCCGCAGCACATTCGTCCAGCCAGTACCGGCAGCCCAAATCCCCCAGCCAGCGAAGGACAGGTGGAGTTTCGCTGCGTCAGAGGAACCCCCGAGCAGGAGCTGCAGGAGGTGGCTCAGTGGGCCTTGACAGCCGCCCAGGCCTTCCCCACCCAAACAGTGGCTATTCTGGTTACCACCAACGAGCTGGGAGGAAAAGCCCTCGACTACCTGCGGGAAAGGGGCGGAGAGCGGGTTATTGACCTGTTGCGGGGCAGCCCCACCCAGCGGCGGGTGCTGCTGCAGCTCAAGGGGGTGATTGACTGGTTGGCCCAGCCCACTTCCTCTGCTCGACTGGCTGCAGCCGTAGAGCACCTAGCCGACTGGGCCGGGATCCCACGGGCGGAGCTGGAGCCAATGCTGGGCTGGATCCGCGCCTCGCTGCCAGAGCGGCTGCTGTTTCCCCAGTTTGGGGAAGCTCCTACCTGGCCAGATAGCCCCTCTTGGCAAAGCTTAGGCCAGTTGCTGCAGACCCTGGCCAGTTGGCTACGGGCTGGGCGTTCTCCCTGGCCGGAGGTGCTGAATTTCATTGTCCAAAGCCTCTACCGCAAGCCGGAAGAGCTGTTTGTGGGTTGCTATGTCATCAACCAGTTGGAGCAGGTGTTGGGATCCCTCCCTGAGGCGGATTGGCAGGAGATTGCCCAAGAATTTCAGGTGATTCTGGATTACCGCCTCCGCAACTTGCCCTCGGAGCTCTTTGCCTTCAACCCCGAGCCGGGCAGCATCACGGTTGCTACGCTGCACCGTGCCAAGGGTTTGGAATGGGATCAGGTCTTCATCCCCCAGGTGTCGGCCTACGAGTTTCCTACCCACTATGAGGAGCGACCGGTGGGGCTAAAGTTTTTGGAAGATGTCGATATGAAAGCAGAAGCCCTGGCCCAGCTGCGCCAGCTTAGCCGCAGAAGCTACTGGGATCTACAGGCCAACTCTCCTACCGAGCAGGCCTTTTTGGACTTGGCTGCAGAGCGGCTGCGGCTGCTGTATGTGGGCATTACCCGCAGCAAACGGCGGCTGACCCTATCGGTCTCTAGCCACTCCTCCTATGGTAGAGAGCAAAGCCCAGCTTTGGCCTTTCGCGTGCTCAGGCGCAGTTTTGAGCTCAATTAGCATTTGTTCTGCCTCCCGCCTGCTAGCATAGCTAAGCCCAATCGGGCAGTCGTAACAAGGGTGTTTTGCAATGCAACCTCGGCGTGTTGCCCGCGAACTGGCCTTGCTGGGGGTCAGCCAACTGCCGGCCACGGCGGCCAAACTCAGCGAAAAACAACTGGAGGACTTGCTGCTGGCAGCCATCCGCACCCTGCAGGAGGAGACCCATGAAACCCTTGCGACGGCAGCGGCAGAAATTGAGCGCAGTGACCGCCTGTTGCAGGAGAGCGATCCTCTGTTTTTGGCTGCCTCCGAGGTCAAGGAAGAGAGTGGATCCCGTTCCCTTGCCCTCCGTCTTCACCAGGCCCAGCGACATTTGCAGCGTCTGGAAAGTGCCTTGCAGGGGGCAGCTGTGCCAAGGGAGTTGCCGGAGCTGGTTTACCAAGCCCAAGTGGCCCTCGGCAATGCTGGCCAAGCCCTAGAGCACCTGGAGCAGCGCCTGCAGAGCGTCCGCCACATCCTGGAGGAAGTTGTTCAGTTGTCCCAAAAGGCAGTCAACCGGCTGGGGGCTGCCCTCTCGATGCCGGAACTGCTGCACCTTGCCCAAGCCCAAGAGGTGCGCACCTATGCTCTGCAACTGTTGACCGCCCTGCATACCCACAAAGAGGTGATTGACGCTCGTTTACAAAAGGTTCTGGTGGGCTGGCAATTGCAGCGGTTGGGGCGGATCGAGCGGGATATCCTGCGCCTGGCGGTGGTAGAGATGGAAATACTGGCCAGCAGTCCCGTTAAGGTCGCCATCAACGAAGCTGTAGAGTTGGCCAAAAAATACGGGGATCCGGAGGCCGCCGCTTTCGTTAACGGCGTGCTGCGGCGGGTGGTGGACAACCCGGTGGAGACCCACGAAGGCCCTGCTACCACCTCTGCAGGCTGAGCAGATAAACCTCCCCTGCTCTAATGCGGAGGGAGACTGGGCAGGCAGATCTGTCTCAGACAGGGGCGTTTCTCCCACCACCAGACTTCCCGCAGGGCTGCCACGGGCTTAAGGCTGGGATTGTCCCTGAGCACTACCCGCCAACTTCTGCCCTGCAGGTGGGGCTGGAAGTGCCCCTTTAGCCCTAGCTAGATCCCTGGCCAGTTCAGCAGGGCAGCTTGCTCTTGCCTCCAGAAGCTACGTGCTGCCCCCTCTCCCTTCCCCCTCGACACTGGCTAGGGGTAGGTTGGGACCGGCAGCGGCAAGAGAGGGTTTTGCTTGTCCAGAAGCGGGCGATGAGATTCGAACTCACGACATCCAGCTTGGGAAGCTAGCGTTCTACCACTGAACTACGCCCGCAGTTAACCTCGACTACTATATTAGCACTTCTTGGGCGGGATCCCTGGTACAACAGAAGCAGCGTTCTGCCTTTGGCCGATGCCCTCTATTCTTCTGCTCTCCGGTAGCCCCGGCCCCCGCGAGTCTGCCGGCCCACCGCCGCGGTCGGAGGCGATTTTGCACCATGCTGCTGGGATCCTGGCCAGCCTGGGGTTGAAGACGGAGTTTGTTTCGGTGCGGGATTTGCCGCCAGAGGATCTGGTACGGGTTAACTTCGAGAGTCCTCAACTTAAGCAGATTCAGGAAAAGGTGGCCCAGGCCGCCGGGATTATCCTCTCCGCTCCTGTGTACAAGGCTTCCTATCCCGGCGTGTTCAAGGCACTGTTGGATTTGCTAGACCAGGATGCCTTTGTCGGCAAAGTGATTCTCCCCATTGCTACGGGGGGAACGCTGGCCCACCTGTTGGCCATCGACTTTGCCATGAAGCCGGTGCTGGCCGTGATGGGCGCAACCCACATTTTGAAAGGGATCTACATCCTCAGCTCGCAAATCCAGTTTGAGCCAGACGGCACCCTGCGCCTGGAGGAGGAGATTGCCGAACGCCTGCAGGCTGGGCTCCAGGCCCTTGCCCGGGCGGTGCAGTGAGGAACTCTCTCAGGGATCCTGCAGCAGCACTGGTGTGCTTACAGCAGTGCTTTGCCCCAGCCGGTCGAAAACCCGCAAACTGAGGAGGTAGGGGCCGGGCGCCAGGGTTGAAGGGGGGCGGAGGCGGAAGCGAGTAGTGCAGGATACCTCGCCGGCAACACAGTTGACCTGGGCTGCCGAGAGGGTTTGCACCTCGATCCCTGACCAGGAGAGCTGCAACGCCAGCTCCGCCGGGAGCCGCCCCGGTACCGACACCGCGATCCCCACCTCCAAAAAGTTGCTCCGACTGATGACGGGCGGAATGTCGCTGCTAAGGATGAGTGGCGGCAGAGGAGGGCTAGGAGGCAGAGCAGCAGGGCTACACCCCCCTGCAGCCGCTACGGCCAGTAGGGCCAGTGTCAGTGGCCAAAGTCGGGATCCCACCGGACTTGCACCTAAAAATCCCTCCCCCAGTATAGGCGGTAAGCAGGAGATCCCTAGCGTCAGTTTTGCGGGAACCCAAAAGTTTACGCTATATGTGGTGGTCAAGCTGGATCTTCCCCCCCAGCATCTGCTACAGTAAGGCGCATGACCTGTTGAGCAGCCCGGCTATGGAAGGGGAAGAGGAGCTAGAAACGTTGCGGGCGCGGGTGCGCAACCTGGAGCGATCCCTGGCCGAGTCAGAGGCGCTGTCGCTGCAGCAGATTGAGTGTATCCAACGCCTGGAACAGCAACTGCAAAAGCAGGAGCAAGCGTTGCAAGCCTGTCAGGAAGAGAAGGCTCGGCTGGAACAACGTCCTACCCTGGAAGCTTTTCAGCTTCAGCAGCAGCACATTGAGGAGCTACAAAATCTCCTCTGGGAGATGGAGCGGCGCCCCACGCTGGAGCACTACCAGCTCCTGCAGCAGCAGTTGCAAACCAGCCAAGCGGAAATCGAAACCCTCAAGGCAGAATTGCAGCGGCGTATCGAGCCGGCCCGGTTCTATCAACTGCAGCAGGAGATCCTGGAGCTGAAACAGCAAGCGAAGCAGCTGGAGGAATACGCCGCCAAGTTATCGCAGGTGCAGCTTTTGCAGACCCAACTGCAGCTCCGCATCCAGGAGTTGGAGAAAGAAAAGGCGCAGCTGCAGGCGCAAATTCAGGAGCTGGCCAGTCGGCCCTCTGCCCAGGAGTTGGAAACCCTGCGGGCGGAGCTGGAAGCTGCCCACCGCCAAGCTGAAGCGGAGTGGCAACGTCTGAGGACCCAGCTGGAGAGTGAAAAAGCCCACCTCGAGGCCGAGCTGGACAAGGCCCGGCAACAGATTCGTCAATTGCAGCAAGGTTCCTTGCCAGAGCAGGGGGAGAAGCTGCAAGCAGAGTTGGAGCGCCTGCGCCAACAGGCCTCTTTTGCCAAAGCGGAGCGGGCCAGCTTGCTGGAAGAACTGCAGCAGAGCCGTCAGCAGCAGGCGGAGCAGACCCAGCAGCTTCTTGCCCTGAAAGAGCAGGTGCAGGCTCTCACCTCTGAGCTGGACGCCCTGCGGGCTGAGCGGGATCAGCTCCGCCAAGAGCTGGCCCAGCGACCAACGCAGGAAAGCCTGAAAGAAGCCCAGCGGGCGCGGGAAGTGGCGGAGGCCCACTCTCTATTTAGCCAAAAGCAGATAGAGAAGTTGCAGCAGCAGGTGGCGGCCCTGAAAGCTGAGTGTGCCCAGGCCCATGCCTACGCGCAAACGCAGGAAAAGGAGGTGGCCCTGTTGCAGCAGCGCAACCGGGAGCTGGAGGAGCAACTGGCTGCCCTGCACCCGTTGGCTCTCGGCCGGGCCGTTGTCGAGCCCAGGTCGAGCCAGCCGGCTGCTGCCCACCGCTGGCCCGCTCAGGAACGGCTGCAAGCAGCGCCTGCCCAGCCTGCTCCCTCCCCAAAAGGAGCTGCCGTCCCTCCTACCGGCGAACCCCCAACGGGGAGAATGCCTGCCGGCGGGATCCCCCCCCTTACCCTCAAGGAGGAGCAGGATCGCACAGAAAGGCTGCTGAAGCGCTCTGTTTTGGCCACGGGCTGCAGCGGCGGAGAAAGGGGGGAGCGCAGCCGCATCGAGTTGCCAACTTTTGTGCAGCGGCGGCTCTACTCAGCGCTCCATGCTCGCGGATCCAGCGGCTCTCCAGCTTGAAAACGGGGCCAGGCCCAGCGCAGCAGGGATCGCAGTTGGGCATGAAACCGCTCCGGTGCAAACTGCAGAGCATGGGCACGAATCTGCTGGGGATCCCACTCCTGGCGCTCTGCCTGGCGCAGTCCTTCGACGAGGGCTTCCACACTGGCTTCGGAGATGAGGATCCCCGTTTGGCCGTGGCGGACGGTCTCGCAGGTACCGCCTCGGTTGAGGGCCACCACCGGTCGGCCACAGGCCTGGGCTTCCACGGCCACCAAGCCAAAGTCTTCCTCCCAGGGCAACAGCAGCAGCCGGCAATTGGCCAGCAGTTCCTGGAAGCACTCTAGAGGCTGGTGGGGCAAAAACTCCACCTGTGGTCCTGCCAATTGCTTTAGCCGCGGCAGCTCCGGCCCTTCCCCCACCACTACCAAACGGCGGTTCAGTTGCTGGCAGGCAGCAATGGCGAGATCCACCCGCTTGTAGGGCACCAGCCGGCTTACCACCAGGTCGTAGTCGGCCTGGGGAGTGGCCACCGGCTCAAACCCCTGCAGCGGCACCGGCGGATAGATAACCACGGCCTCGCGGCGGTAGAGCTTGGCGAGGCGCCGGCGGATGTGCTGCGAGTTGGCAATCAATAGATCTGGCCGCTGGGCCGCCACAAAATCCCACTGGCGCAGGCGGTGCATTAGCCATCGGCTGAGGGCAGCAAGCGGGCGGATCCCTGTCAACCCCTCCCGCTCAAGGTAGATCTCCCGGTTTTCCCAGAGGTAGCGGGGCGGGCTGTGGATGTAGCTTAGGTGGAGGGTGGAAGGCCCTGTCAAGATCCCTTTGGCAAAGGCATGGCTGCTGGAGATTACACAGTCATAGCCGGAAAAGTCGAAGCTCTCGTAGGCTAAGGGCATCCAGGGTAGCAGGTACTTGAGGCGGCCATGGTAGTTGCGGCGCAGTACCCCTAGCCACTTGGCCCAGCTTTGCAAAAACGAAGTGTGAACTGAAAGCTCCCGCCAGCTCGGCGGCAGGGTGTGGGCCGAGAAAAGGCTGACATAGAGGGGAGCCTGCGGGGCAAAGGCCAGTAGCTCCTGCAAAACCTTTTCCGATCCCCCCGGCCAGATGAGGTACTCATGCACCAACGCTAGGCGCTGCGGCCAAGAGGGATCCCAACTCGGCATAGCTAGGACTCTGCCGCGGGGGGTCTTTTGCCAATAGGGCCGCTGACCTTTCTGGCTTTTTCGTCAAGCCGCTCGCTAATGTAGGCGTAGATCTCCCGGAAGCGCGGCACTGCCCGCATCTCTAGGCGGCTGCCGTCTTTGAGGGTGAGCACCATATCGCCCCAAGTGCCCAGGCCCCGCGGCACCGTCACCACCTTGGCAATCTCCTTGTAAATGACATCGGAGCGCTCCTTCCCCCCCCAGCCGCCAATGACCGTGATGCGGCGATTGGTAATCCGGTAGTGAACCCACAGCCTGCGCACCAGCGCCCCTACAAATAGAGGCAAGCCAACCACGGTAAGACCGACAAAGGAGTTCAACACTAGATCGCCAATATGGGGCCCGCCTTCAAAAAAAACCTCTTCTTTGATAGCCATGCCCAGTCGAATGTTCGTAGGGACCATAAACAATCTTAAACAGTTTCTTAGCCTTCCCCAACTGCCCGGCAAGCTAGCGGGAGAGGCGGGAGCGGGTTTGCCGTTGAAGGGCTTGCCCTGAGCAATAGGTGGCCCAGATTAGGCGAACAAACAGGGCTATCACAACCAGCGCCACGGCTGCTGCCCCGATATTGCCCAGCCAGCCCCATCCCTCTAACCCGGTCAGAGCCACCAAGGCCCAAGAGGCGGGGTGCAGCATTCCACCCAAGAGGAGAATTTGCGAGAGGAGTTGCCCAGCCGTAAAGCGGGATCCTAGCACCACCAGCGCCAGGCCGCCGCCGATGTTGATGAGTCCCATATTGCCCAAAAAGGCGTAGCAGATGTGCCAGGCGTACTTTTGTTTGGGCACCTCTTGCCAGGAAAGGGGTTCTGTAGGGATCCCTGAGGCCTCCTGGGGGGCAAGCGGCAACGGCTGAACTTGGCTGAGGATCCAGCCCAGGACAATCGCGGCAGCAAGCATTGCCACGCCTGCCTTCACGTTCAACTTGCCAGGGATAGCCAGCTCGGGGTGGGCCCACATTGCCGCTCCTCCTCCCAACCTGTCCTAGCCTATCCTGTCTTTGCCTCCAATTGGCCACTAGCCTCGATCCCGGGGATAGAGCGGCGTGCCACAGCGCTTACAAAACTGGGCATCCTCATCGTGCTGGGAGAGGCCACAGCCTGGGCAGGCCCACTGAACTGAGTTGCCGCTTTTCACCAGTTGCTTGATGAGCTCTCCCACTTGCCAAGGGATCAGGGCCACGCCCGTCAAGATCATCAGCACCGTCAACAGCCGGCCCAGCTCAGAGGTGGGGGTGAGATCCCCAAACCCCACCGTGGTCATGGTGACAACAGAAAAGTAGAAAGCATCCAAAAAGGTGGCAAAAGTGGTGGGATTGGCCGGATGTTCCACCTGGTAGATAAGGCCAGAGTAGACAAAGACAATCGCAAAGAGAGTAAAAAGGATGCGCAACAAGATGCGGGTGTCAGCGGAGATTACCTGACCCAATAGGGTCTTGCCCTCCACTAGGCGCAGCAGCCGCAGGATGCGAAACCAGCGCAAGAGACGGATAAAGCGAATATCGGCTAGACCAGCAAAAAATGGCAAAATCGCCAGCAAGTCAATGAGCGAATAGAGGCTGAAGACATAGCGCAGCTTCTGGGGAGCCGCTGCCCAGCGCAGCAGGTACTCCACCACAAACAGGCCAAGGATCAAGCGATCCAACCGCTCTAGGCTAAGGCGCACCTCCAAGGGCAGGGGGTAGGTTTCCGCCACAAAGAAGGTGGACGAGCAGAGAACCAGGGCTGCCACCAGTAAATTCACCCAGCGGCTTTCGGGAGTGTCTTCATCTCCCCAATACCGCTGGAGGAGGCCAGCAGGGACAAGCTTGGCTTGAGGGGAGGCCTGGGAGGGCAGGGTGGTCACAAACGAGCTCCAGTTGGGAGAGATCGAGAGAGTTTCCTTTGAGCGCCTATCGGGCGTACCTTGACTAGGGTAATGGAAACTGGTAGGTAGAGCGAACTTCAATCCTACAAACGTCTAGGCTTGAGGTGAGTATTGAATCGATGTTGCCTCCCATTGTCCTGGCTTCACAATCTCCTGCCCGCCGCCAATTGTTAGAAGCTGCGCGGATCCCTTTCCGCGTTCAACCCAGCTACTTTGACGAAAGCCAAATCCAAAGCTCGGATCCAGTTGAACTGGTGCAGAAGCTGGCCTCGGCCAAAGCCGAAGTGGTGGCGGCCCAGCAACGGGAGCCTGTTTTGGTCATTGGGGCCGACTCGGTGCTCTACCTCAAGGGAGAAATCCTGGGCAAGCCGGCCAATGCTCTGGAAGCGGAACGGCGCCTGCGGCAAATGCGGGGCGAGGTGGGGGAGCTCTATACGGGTCATGCCTTGATTGACACGAAGCAGAACCGCCGCCTCACCCACTATGCGGTTACGCGGGTGTTTTTTGCTAAGCCCAGCGACGAGGAGATCCGCGCCTACGTGGCCACCGGCGAGCCGCTTAATTGTGCGGGCTGCTTTGCCATGGATGGCCGGGGCAGCCTGTTTGTGGAGCGGATTGAGGGGTGTCCTGGCAACGTCATCGGGCTAAGCTTGCCCCTGCTGCGCCGCATGATCCAGGAGTTGGGCTACTCCCTCACCGAAGTCTGGAGTTAGCTAGGGGGGGTCGACAAGTCCTGCACTGCCCTGGCAGAGCCAGGGCCGGGATCCAAACACCCCCGCCAAGAGGTGGTGAGCGCTGCTGGAGTCGAGGACACCTACGCGGTGGGGCAGCCCGTGTCTGCTCGTGGAGGGACTGCAAGGTCCCGTTGAAGCGGAAGAGGAGGAGCTCACCCGTCTAGATGCCGCTTGAGCAGCTCGTTGGCTAGCTTAGGATCCGCCCGCCCTTGGGTTTTTTTCATCAATTGCCCGACAAAGTAGCCAAAGAGCTTGGTTTTACCCCCGCGATACTGCTGCAGTTGCTCGGGGTTTTCTGCCAGCACCTCGGCAATCATCTGCTCCAAGAGGTGGCTATCGGAGATTTGGGTCAGGCCCTTGGCCTCCACCAAGGCGCGGGCAGAGCCACCTTTTTCCAACAGCTCCGGCAGGATTTCCTTGGCAATTTTGCTGGAAATGACGCCCTGCTCGATGAGGCTAATTAGCTCGGCCAGGGTTTCTGGTTTTAGGGCAATGTCGGGGTAGTCCAGCTTGTGGGTGTTGAGGTAGCTGGCAATGTCGCTCATCATCCAGTTGGCGGCTGCCTTCGGGTCAGCGCCAGCGGCAACCACGGCCTCAAAGTACTCGGCGGTGTTGCGTTCGTCGGTGAGGTAGCGAGAGTCGTACACCGAAAGTCCGTACACCTCTTGGTAGCGCCGCCGCTTCACAGCCGGTAGTTCCGGCAGCTCCGCCTGCCAGCGGGCTTTTTGCGCCTCGGTAACGCGAATGGGCGGCAGATCCGGCTCGGGAAAATAGCGGTAGTCGCTGGATCCCTCTTTCTTGCGCATGCTGATGGTGCGCTGGCTGTTTTCTTCCCAAAGGCGAGTTTCCTGCACGATAGGCTCGCCCGCTTCCAAAGCCTTGACTTGGCGTTTGAACTCGTACTCAATGGCCCGCTGGATGGCGTTGAAGGAGTTCATGTTTTTGATTTCCACCTTCGTGCCGAAGGTTTGACTCCCCAGCGGACGCACCGAGATGTTGACATCGCAGCGCAGGGATCCCTCCTGCAGGTTGCCATCACACAGGCCGGCGTAGCGCAGGATGCGGCGCAGCTCCTGCACGTATTCTGCGGCTTCCTCGCCGCTGCGGATGTCTGGCTCGCTGACAATTTCGATGAGGGGGACTCCTGCCCGGTTGAAATCCACCAGGGAATAGCTGGATCCCGCAAGGCGATCGCTGCCAGCATGCACCAACTTGCCCGCATCTTCTTCGATGTGCAAACGAGTGATGCCAATGCGCTTGGTGCGGCCGTCGCTAAGCTGGATCTCGACCCAGCCTTGGGTGGCAAGGGGTAGGTCGTACTGGGAGATTTGGTAATTTTTGGGCAAGTCGGGGTAGAAGTACTGCTTGCGGTCAAACTTGCTGTAAGGGGCAATGGTGCAGTTCAGGGCCAAAGCTGCTTTGACTGCATACTCTAGAACCTTTTCGTTCAGCACCGGCAGCGTACCGGGCAGGCCCATGCAGATGGGGTCAATTTGCGTATTGGGGGGAGCGCCGAAGGCCGTTGCGCTGCTGGAGAAGATCTTGGAGCGGGTGCTGAGCTGGCAGTGCACCTCCAGCCCAATGACAGCTTCGTATTCCACTTTGGCAGGAGCAGCAACCGTCATGGCCAAAAGAGTAAAGGGTAGGTTTCCCCATTCTAGCGGGATGTCACCAGCTCCTGACCCGCTGCCTCAAACGGTGGGGCGGATCTCAAAGGTAGAGAGGCCCTCGGGTGGCTCGGAACGGTGTTCGACGCCCTCCACCCGCGAGCCGGGGCTGCCCTGCTGACACCAGCGCAGCATTGCCTCCACCGCCGCCGGGGATCCCTCAAAAACCGCCTCGACACGGCCATCCCGCAAGTTGCGCACCCAACCGTGGACACCGGTGCTGCGGGCCATGGCTTCCGTGTAAGCCCGAAACCCTACCCCCTGAACTCGCCCGCGCACCCAAACGTGAACGCGAACTGTGTCATTCATGTTGACAGGGATCCCTCCTCCGAGGTGCTACGAGGTTCCGAAGCTGCTGGCGGCTCAGCTGGCTGGGCCGTAGCTTTCTCGGCCTGCTGCTCTAGGTGCTGCCAGAGAAAGTTGATGAGGGCAACCAGTCCCAGGATCCCCAACGAGATCCCGCAGGCGTACCCAATGGCTTGCCACAGCACAGGAGACATGCGCCAACCTCGCTTGTGCAGAAAGCTCCCTTCTGACCTTATCAGACAGAAATGGAAAAAGAGGGGATCCCTAGACAACGCCCTCCAAGCTGGACAAGATTCGGCACAATGGGGAGAAGTGTTTCTAGCGAGCAGTTGAGAAGAGGCCATGGCCTACAAACTCTGGATCGACGGCCAATGGGTGGATAGCCAAGGGGGAGACCTGATGGTTATCGAGAACCCGGCCACGGGGGAGAAACTAGCGGAGGTGGTGGACGCCAGCCCCACCGATGTGGATCGGGCAGTACAGGCTGCCCAAACCGCCTTTTCCGATGGCCGCTGGTCGAAGCTCACCCCCGGCGAGCGATCCCTGGCCCTCTGGAAACTGGCGGATTTGATCGAGGCGCAGGCTGCTGAACTGGCGCGCCTGGAGTCGGAAAACACCGGCAAGCCCTATGAGTTGGTGAGCTTGGGAGGGGATCTGCCTTTTGCGGTAGATAACCTGCGTTTCTTTGCCGCTGCCGCCCGCGACATCCATGGCTTCAGCGCCGGAGAATACGCCAAGGGTTACACCTCACTATTTCGCAAGGAGCCGGTGGGGGTGTGCGCGCAAATTACCCCCTGGAACTACCCCCTGCTGATGGCCGTCTGGAAGATTGGCCCTGCCCTGGCCGCCGGCTGCACGGTAGTGCTCAAGCCCGCTCCCACCACTCCTCTAACCACCTTGAGGCTGGCGGAGCTCACTGCCGAGGCCGGGATCCCGCCGGGGGTGGTCAACATCGTTACCGGAGGCAATGCCACTGGCCAAGCCCTGGTGGAACACCCGCAAGTGCGCATGGTCAGCCTCACTGGCTCTACCGCCACCGGCAAGCAGGTGATGCGCACCGCCGCCAACACCCTGAAGCGGGTGCATTTGGAACTGGGGGGCAAGGCGCCCTTCCTGGTCTTTGCAGATGCCGACGTGGAAAGCGTAGCCGCCAAGGCTGCCTTTGCCGCCACCTTCAACAGCGGCCAGGACTGCACGGCAGCTACCCGCGTCTATGTGCACGAGAGCAGACTGGCGCAGATGCAAGAGGCCATTGTCGAGGCAATGCGCAAGGTGGTGGTGGGGCCTCCCTTTGAGGCGGGGGTAGAGATGGGGCCTTTGGTCTCGGCAGCCCAGCGGGAGCGGGTGATGGGATTTGTGGAGCGGGCCAAAGCCGAGGGAGCCAAGGTGCTAACCGGCGGGCGGATCCCTTCCCGGTTTGACCGGGGCTACTACTACGAACCCACAGTGATTACCGATGTCGATCAAAAAGCGGAGATCGTGCAGAGTGAGGTTTTTGGGCCAGTTCTCACCCTCAGCTCGTTTCGCGAAGAAGCAGAAGCGCTACGCCTGGGCAATGACGTCCTATACGGGCTGGCGGCTTCTGTGTGGACTCAAGATATTGGACGAGCAATGAAGCTGGCGGCTGAGCTGGAGGTGGGCACCGTCTGGATTAACGATCACCTCCCCATCGCCTCGGAAGCCCCCCACGGCGGCTTCAAGCAATCGGGATTTGGCAAAGATCTCTCGACAGAAGCGGTACGAGAGTATCAGATTACCAAGCATGTGATGATTGCAAGCCGCTGAAGTTTGACAAAACAGCAGCACTTCAGCAGGGACATCCAGAAACCCTTCCCCATCTCATTCGCGTCAGCGGCGCGGAGCGTTTAGTACGGGGCTACCGAGCTATTCTTCTGTGTACAGCTCTCAATCTGCCCTGGATCTGGGAAGATCTCAAAAGATCGGCAAGATTTAACCGTCGATGACCCACCTCCCTAAGCCACCCCTGGGATCTGCAACCCTAGCCCCCCCCCGCACCTTCCCCCTTACCGCTGTCGTCGGACAGCAAACCGCCAAGCTAGCCCTATTGCTGGCGGCGGTGGATCCCAGCTTGGGAGGGGTGGTGCTGGTGGGGCCGCGCGGCACGGCCAAGTCGGTTTTGGCCCGAGGGATCCACGCCCTGCTACCTCCCATCGAGGTCATCGCCGGCTCCTATTGCAACGACGACCCGGCGCGGCCCGAGACCTGGTCGGACTGGGCCAAGGCCCGCTACCCGCAGGGAACAACGCCCCCTACCCAAGTGATAGCTCCTCCCTTTGTCCAGATTCCCTTGGGGGTGACGGAGGATCGGCTGCTGGGATCCGTGGATGTGGAGGCCTCGGTGAAGCAGGGGGAAACGGTCTTCCAGCCAGGGCTCTTGGCTGCCGCCCACCGGGGTGTGCTCTATGTGGACGACATCCACCTCTTAGACGACGCCATCGTCAACCTGCTGCTGACGGTGGTGGGAGAGGGTGTAAACCGCCTGGAGCGGGAAGGGCTGAGCCTGCAGCACCCCTGCCGGCCACTCCTAGTGGCCACCTACAACCCCGAAGAGGGATCCCTGCGCCCCCACCTGCTGGATCGCCTAGCGCTGGTGGTGCCGGTGGGGCAGGAGCTGAGCCTGGAGGAGCGAGGGGAAATTGTCCAGCGGGCAACTCGATTTGTCGACGCCCCTGAGCCCTTTCTGGCGGAACACCAGGCGGAAGTGGAGGAAATCCGCACCCGCATTCTCCTGGCGCGGGAGTGGCTGCCCCAGGTCAAGCCACGGCGGGAACAGATCCACTACCTGGTGCAGGAGGCCATCCGCGGCAATGTCCAAGGCCATCGAGGGGAGCAGTTTGCCCTGCGGGCGGCCCGTGCCCTGGCGGCGCTGGAGGGACGGGATCACCTCTTGGCCGAAGACCTGCAACAGGCGGTGCAACTGGTGCTGCTGCCCCGCGCCCGCTACAACCCCGACCAGCCGCCGCCTCCCCCACCCCCATCCCAACAGTCGGATCCTCAGCCGCCAGAGCCCGCCAAGGAGGGGGAAGACAGAGAAGAGACAGAACCCCAGCCGGAAAATCTTAGCCTGCCCCAGGAGTTTTTCTTCGATCCCGAACAAGTGGCCCTTGACCCGCGCCTCTTGACCTTTGCCCAAGCTCTAAGCCAACAGGGAAAAACGGGATCCCGCAGCTTGGTGTTTAGCACCGACCGGGGCCGCTACGTCAAGCCCATCCTGCCCCAGGGAGCCAACCCCCGCATCGCCGTTGACGCTACCCTGCGGGCTGCTGCCCCCTACCAGAAAAGTCGCCGCCTGCGGCAGCCAGGACGGGCCGTCATCGTCGAGCCTGGCGATATCCGCGCCAAGAAGCTGGCCCGCAAAGCTGGAGCCTTGGTGATCTTCGTGGTGGATGCCTCTGGCTCCATGGCTCTTAACCGCATGCAGGCGGCCAAAGGCGCAGCTCTGCGCCTGCTGACCGAGGCCTACCAAAACCGCGACAAAGTTGCCCTGATTGCCTTTCGCGGTGAGGCTGCCGAAGTGTTGCTGCCCCCCACCCGCTCCATCGAGCTGGCCCGCCGCCGTCTGGAATCCCTGCCCTGTGGCGGGGGATCCCCCCTGGCCCATGCCCTCACCCAAGCGGTGCGCCTGGGGGTGAACGCTCGCGCCAGTGGCGACGTGGGTCAAGTCATGCTGGTGGCCCTTACCGATGGCCGGGCCAATATTCCCCTCAGCCGCTCTCTGGGACGGAGGGAGGGGGACTCTGTCGACATCAAGCAAGAATTGCGAGAGATTGCCCTGCGCATTCGCGCTTTGGGGCTAAAGCTGCTTTTCATCGACTCGCAAAGCCGCTTTGTCACCACTAGCTTTGGCGCTGAGCTGGCGGAACTGGCAGGCGGACGCTACTTGCACCTCCCCCGGGCCACGGACCAGAGGATTGCGGCCCTAGCCCGTTCGGCTCTTCGAGAGGAACGTAGCTCTCCCTAGAGGAGCTGCGGCTGTAACTTTTCTTAATGGATTGGTTATGATCCCTGTAGGCGCTCTTCACCTTGCCCTATGGCCACAGGACTTCTGCCAGAACTCTCCCTGCCCCATTCCATGCTTACTGACTGGGTCAGCCGGGGAGTGAGTGCTGCCATTCGTGCCCTCTTCAAGCAAGCTGGGCGGTTGGAGGCGCGGGTGCGGGCAGAACCGATTACTAAATTGCTGCAGGGGCGGATCGACAGCTTTGAGCTGGTGGGCCAGAACCTGCAGATGTACAACGGCCTGCAACTCTCGCTTCTAGAGCTGTTTTGCAATGCCGTGGCCATTGATTTTAGCCAAATCTGGCAAGGGCAGATTAAGCTGCGCCAGCCGGTACAGGCCAGGATGCGGGTAGTGCTGAGCGAAGTGGATCTGGCGCAATCCTTCAACACCCCTCTTGTACTGAACAAGCTAGCTCAGGTGGAGGGAAAGAACCAGCCCCTGTCATTTTGCCAGGTGGAAGTGCGCCTCACCCCAGAGCAGCGGTTGCAATTGCGGGCCAAGGCGCAGCAGGGAGAAGGCAGGGTTTTTCAGGTGGGCTTCTCCGCCCGCCTCGAGGTAATAGAGCGCCGCTGCCTCTGCTTGGCCGATCCTTTGTTTGAGGGCGAGACAGAAGAGGGACGCGCCCTTAGCCGCGCTTTGGTCGACCACCTGAATACACTCCTCGATTTGGATCGACTGGCCTTGGGAGGGAGCAAGCTGCAGGTAGATCGGGTGTGCCTCCAGCCTCACCAGATGATCCTCTATGGCAGCGCCATTCTGGCGCGCTTTCCCACTCGCCGATCCCACTCGGAAAATGCTTGACAACCCTTCAGGGGGGGAGTACGCTCAAAAGCGGTGAGGAGTGAAGAGAAGAAGCCTCTGGGGTCGAAACAGGGAAAGACGCCCAGAGGTTTTTTCACAACCTATTGACGGCTGGTCGGAGTTCAACGCCGGGCCTCTACCTTCAGCAGGGCCGGACAATTTTTCTCAGCACCTCAACCCTCCTTGGGCCCCGATTGGCCAAAAAGCCTGCTTACCCAACCAGCTCTTGGGGCAACTTTTTGCTGGGAAGAGGCGGGAGAGTTTTCCCTTGCTGTGAAAATGCCTCAGTCTTTCGCCAGCCCTCTTGACCCGTCTGCCGCTCTCTGGCCTAATTCAAGTCAGGCCTCTCTCCCGTTCTCCATTGAGATACCGCCTCCTTGAGTTCTGGCGTCGCCGCTTTCCCCACAGCCTGCGCACTCAGGTGGCGCTGGTGATTGCCAGCCTTTCCTTTGTCCCTAACCTGGTCTTTATCCTGTCAGTGCCTTGGATCCTGCCCGGCACAGAGCTCAGCCCCGAGGGATCCGTCCTGCTGCTGCTGTGGATCCCTTTGCTGGCGGTGCTCTCAGCGCTGGCGGGCTATGCTTTGTCTTCCCTGCTCTTGCAGCCCCTGACCTTGCTAGCCCGCGAGCTGGCCCACCTAGAAAGCTTGATTAACCAGCCAGGCCGCTGGACTTTGCTGCTCCGCCCAGGGGATCCCCAAGAGGTTCTGATCCTACGGCAGGCTCTTGCCCATCTGCTGCGCCAGATCCAAAGCGATCAAAGACGGCGGGAGGCTTTCACAGCTACGCTGGTGCATGACTTGAAAACTCCCCTCATTGCCTTCGGGCATCTGCTGAGTGCCCTCAAGCAGGAGCTGCCCTTGAGTCGCCAGGAGCAGCTTGCCCTGCTGGATCGCATGCTGGAGGAGAACCAACGCAACCTGGCGCTGGTGCAAAAGATGGTGGAGGCCTACCGCCTAGAGCGGGGGGAGATTGCCCTGCATCCCCGGCCCTGTGACCTGGGATCCCTAGCCCGACGGGTGGCCGAACGCATGGGATCCCTGGCTCGAGAGCGAAGGATTGACCTGCGGGTGGAGGGAGAAGGGTGGGGCAACGCCGATGAGGCCGAGCTGGAGCGGGCGCTGGTGAATCTCGTAGACAATGCCTTGCGCTATGCCCGCCATGCGGTGGTGCTGACTGCTGGCCCTCGCCAAATCCAGGTACGGGATGATGGACCCGGCCTGCCGGCTCCCCTGGAAGATTTGGCCCAGCCCTACATCGCCCAGCCCCTTTCCATCGCCGGCCAGCACTACCCGAGCGGATTGGGAGGTCTGGGGCTGTACATCGCCAAGCGTATCCTGCAAGCCCACGGAGGAGACTTGCGTCTGGTGGAGACGGGATCCCAGGGCACTACCCTGGCCCTGGTGCTGCCTTGATGCCCAACTCTGCCCTGAAGGGCGAGGAGTCTTGTTCCTGGTTCACCCTCCAGCCGGCGCAGCCGTGCTCGTTGCCTCGGGCATCTGCCCAGTCGGGGCGGTACTGTCTCACTCGCTTCCCAACAGCGCGCCTAAGGCAGACTGCAGGGACGCCGACTCGCGCGCCTGTCTTCTCTGGCAAGACGCCAGATAAGGGCCTGCCAAGCACTTGCCACTCACTCGACGGGACGGCCCCGATACATCAACCGGTACTTTGCCGGTGGGGGCGCAGCCGTTTGCCCTTGGCGTTCTTCTGGTGCAACGGGCGGGGAAGGAAGGGAGCTGTCTTTTTCAGGCCGCAAACCCGCCTGCTCGAGAACCGCGTGAAGAGCTGCCGTGTCAATGGGAAAAGGCCACCTGGCTGCCTTGTAAACTTGCTCGAGGGAGTGAAGAATGTCGTCGGCTTCGGCCAAACCAGGGATCACCTCGGCTGCCCCCTGGGAGATGGCCCAGCGCCGCTCTGCCGGCTCAATGCGGCGACGGGGGTGATGAGTGAGAATCACAGGGATATCCGGAAGCCGGCTCCGACACTCTCGACAAAAGGCATAGGGGTTAAACAGCCCCGTCGTCATATCCACCACCATCAGATCCGGAGGATGAGTTGCCGCCACCTCCACCAGATCTGCCTGAGGAGAAACCAGCACCACGGCATGGCGCTGAGACTCCAGCACCGACTTCCAGAGCTGGGCCTGCCAAGGCTGACCCTGAGCCACCAAAACGGTCTTGGTCACGGTGAGCAGAGCTAGGTGAGCAAAAGGGGAAACCTGCACGAGTTAACGGCTCGCCTCAGTTCACAACTTTGCCTAGGGCGCAAGCTAGCATTCCCAATCAAGAAAAACAGTAACTAGCCATACAGGTAGGGTTGGGCCGACCCCGCCGCTCGGGTAGCTGAAACTCCACCAATTTGCGGCAGATTTTTGGGTACAGTTTGTCCGGCAGCTTCAGCGCTTGCCTTGCTCGGGCAAACCAACCTCAGCTTTCTCTTCGGTTTCGGATCCCAGCTCGGCCTGCAAGGCCTGCCACTCCTCTGGGGAGAGGGAGTGAAGTTTCTCTTGGATTTGCTGCCTCTCAAAAGCGGCCCACTGGGCCTTCAGGGTCATTTCCCTGCTCAACACCCGCTTCAGGTAGCCCACAGTCCAGCCCAGGCACCCCAGCAGAAACACCATGCTTGACACCTGCTGCGCCGCGCCCGTATCCAAGCCGGCCCAAAGCAACAGCCCGTAGAAAAGTCCTCCCCCCAAGAGCAGGGCTAGGCCAATGCCGAGAACATCCCGTCTGCGCATAGCTGGTAGGTTGCAGAAGGGCGGGCTCTAGAGCGAACGCGGCTTGGGCCGAAACGTCATGAAGGGAGCCACCAGCACCATACCGGGGAAGAAAAACAAAACTAGGAAAAACATCAACACCTTTTCCCAGGCACCGCTGTAGTTCCAGCGCTTGTCCACGTACACCAAAAACAAGAACGGCAGCACCAGCAGGTAGAGAACTGCTAGGGCAGCATAGGTCAAGCCAATGAGCGTTGGGGTCGAAAGCATCTCCAGTGCCAATCCAGCCCGCATCGGGGTTACATTACAGCATTGTAATAGCGAATAAACTTGTCGGCTTAGCCGGCTCTTCGCCTTATGGCTATAAACTCGTGCTGATGGCCCCGACAGGGCAGGTAGAGATGCATTGTTCGCACATAACACAGCGATTACGCAGAAACTCCAGTTTCCAGTCAGGAGCGGCAATCTTCAGCGCCTCGGTGGGGCAAACGCCTGTACACAAGCCGCAGTCCACACACAAAGCCGGGTCAATCTGAATTTCCTTGGCCTGTTCGGCTACCTCGATCCCCAACGACTGCACCCACTCTAGCCCTGCTTCTACTTGGTCAATATCTCCGGAGAGCTCCACCACGAGGGTGCCCACTTCGTTGGGACTCACCCTAGCACGCACGATGTTGGCGGCCACGTCGAAGTCCTTGGCCAGGCGGTAAGTAACAGGCACATTCACCAAGTGCCGCGGGAAAATCAATGTTACTCGTTTGCGCACAGCGTCTCAGGTTGCTGGTTGAGCATTGACCAGGCCACACCTTCCAGTATGGCAAGGCTGTCCTCCCTGGCTGCTCAAGCCTCTGCCTGCAGGGGCAGAAGAACTGGCAAGGCGGGAGTTTCTCCCCTTGGCTCCGGCGCCTGCCACAATGGAAGCAGAGCGTTCTTGATCCCCACCCCATGAACTCGGCCCGGCCCCGCCTTAACTCCGAGCACTACCGACAGATGTTGGTGCGCGATGGCGAGCGGCGCTTCCGTGAGTGGCATACCGCCTTTCTCAACTACCAGCGGCGGTTTTTACGCGAGATGGAGCAACTGCGTCTTCGGTATTCCTCAAATCGCTGAGTAATGCCCCCGGCTATCCCTTCTCTTCTGGTTTCTTCTGAGCCTGATTCCTCCCTCCGCCAGGAAACCCTGGAATTATTGGAGTGGCGCCGCCTCTGTCAACATCTGGCCACTTTTGCTGCTACGCCCCTAGGCCGCCGCGCCTGTCTAGAGCTGGATCCCTGGCGCAGCCGCGAGGAGAGTGAGGTCTGGCTTGATCAAACGGAGGAGGCCATGCGGCTGGATGGCAGCCAGCCAGGGGGGGTTTCGCTAGAGGGGATCCACAACCTGCTGCCGGCCTTGGAACGGGTCGAGCGAGGGGGCATCCTGAGCGGGGAAGAGCTGGTCCAGATTGCCACAACGCTGGGAGCTGCTCGCCGCCTGCGTCGCCTCATCGATGCTGACGAGCGCCTGCCCCGCCTGCGGGAGTGGGTGAGCACACTGCGCACTTACCCTGAGCTGGAGCAGGAGATCTTCCGCTGTCTGGATGAGCACGGCGAGGTGAGAGATAGCGCCAGCCCAGCCCTTGCCGATTTGCGCCGTCAGCACCGCCTTTTTCACAGCCAGATCCAAGAACGCCTGCGGGAGGTGATGAGCCAATGCCCCCAGGCGCTGCAGGATACCCTGATTGGCCAGCGGCAGGGGCGTTTTGTGCTGATGGTGAAGGCTACCCACCGGGATCTCATCCGCGGCCTTGTCCACGACAGCTCTGCCAGTGGGGCCACCCTCTACGTGGAGCCCTACGCTGTGGTGGAACTGGGCAACCGCCTGCGAGAAACCGAGGTCCAGATCCAGGCGGAGGAAGAACGAATCTTAGCGGCGCTCTCGGCCCAGGTGGGATCCGTAGCCGCCGACTTGGAGCATCTGCAAGCGGTGCTGGTTGGGCTGGAGCTAGCTCTGGCCCGCGCCCGCTATAGCCTGTGGTTGAAGGGCAACCGTCCCCAGTTCGTTGCCGCTGGATTGCGCCTGCGCCAGGTTAGACACCCTTTGCTTTGGTGGCAGGTCCGTCAGGAAGGCAAAGGCCCAGAGGTGGTGCCCATTGACTTCACCCTCTCCGAGTCTATCCGCGCTGTGGTCATTACTGGCCCCAACACCGGCGGCAAAACCGTGGCCTTGAAAACCCTGGGCCTGTTGGTGCTGATGGCCAAGGCAGGGATCTTCCTGCCAGCTCAGGATCCACCCCAACTGCCCTGGTTTGAGGGGGTCTATGCCGATATTGGCGACGAGCAATCCTTGGAGCAAAACCTCTCTACTTTTTCAGGCCACATCCAGCGGATTAGCCGCATTGTGCAAACCCTGCAATCGCGTCCAGAGCCGGCCCTTGTTTTGCTGGACGAGGTGGGGGCGGGCACAGATCCCACGGAGGGCGCTGCCCTGGCAGCTGGGCTATTGGAGTATCTCTCAGAGAAAGCCCTGCTTACCCTGGCCACCACCCACTACGGCGAGCTAAAAGCTCTCAAGTACCAGCACCCCGGCTTTGAAAATGCCTCGGTGGAGTTTGACGAGATTACGCTGGCCCCTACCTACCGCCTTTTGTGGGGGATCCCGGGCCGCTCCAACGCCTTTGCCATTGCCCGGCGGCTGCAATTGGATCCGGAGATCCTGCAGCGGGCCCAGCGGTATCTGCAGGGAGAAAGCCAACTGGAGAAAGTAATTGCTGGGTTGGAAGCGCAGCGGGCTCACTTGGAAGAGCGGCTAGCTCAGGTGGGATCCCTGCACCAAGAGCTAGAGACCCTCTACCGCCAAATGCAAGAGCGCAGCCAGCGGCTGGCCGAGCGAGAAGCGCAACTGGAATACCAGCAGCGCCAGGGGCTGGAAACTCTGCTGGCTGCTGCCCGCCAAGAGGTAGCCGCCGCCATTCGCAAGCTGCAACAGGGGGACGATCCCCGCCAGGTAACCGCCCATCTCCAGCAAATCCGCGAACGCTACTTGCCGGCACCTCTACCTGTGGACACCGAGTTTGTGCCGCAGGTGGGGGATCGGGTGCGGCTGCGGGGCCTGGGACAGACAGGAGAGGTCATTGCCGTCGAAGGGGAGGTGTATGTGGTGCGCAGCGGCATCCTCAAGTTCACGGTGCCGCGGGGCCAGTTGGATCCCATCGATGAACATCAGGCCAAACAGCGCCAGCGCCCCAAAGCTCCTCCCTCCCCTCCGCCCACCACTGCTCCCCTGAACCTGCGCACCAGCCGCAACACCCTTGACCTAAGGGGGAAAACTGTAGCCGATGCCGAGGCGATTCTGGAACAGCACTTTGCCCAAGCCCCTCCTGGCCCGGTTTGGATCATCCACGGCCACGGCACGGGACGCCTCAGGGCTGGTATCCAGGCCTACCTCCAGCATCACCCGCGCGTTCAGAGCTTTGCTGCGGCAGCTCCCCAGGATGGGGGTACGGGCGTAACGGTGGCCCAGCTGCGATAGGATCCCTCAAGTCTCTGCCTCTGCTTGCAGCAACTCCCCTTCTCCCTCTTGCCGCCGGCTCTGCCCATGCCAGTAGCCGCACAGCAGTTGACTATCCCCAATGAGCTTCAGCATCACCGCCACCACCCCTGTCCAACTGAGAGGCCCAAAGGCAGTGCCTGCTGCAACCAACAGCGCCAGCCCGGAAAGGTTAAGTCCCAAGCCTTGTACCCCCATCCCCAAGAGGCTCTCGCGATCCGACATCCGACAACTCCCAAAGGTGGATGGTCCCAATTTCCCTGGCCAGAGCTGGAAAAAGAACCTATCCAAGCCTCAGTGGCGTTGCCCTAAGCCGCCCACTTTGGGAGGCATAATGCGGCGCGGTGTCTTCCCCCTTGCAGTCATCCCAAGGTCAGCCGCTGCTAAGGCCGTGCTGCTGGAGTAACCTCGGAACAAAAGGTTACAAAGGATAGAGGTAGCTGCCCTGGGTAAAAACCTAGGGTGACCCCAGCTTTTCCCTCTTGGGAGTCTGCTGCTCCCTTTGCTAGGCAGTCCACGAGGACCAGGTTAATTATCAATACGGAGTATTAGGTAGACTTAAAGTTTCGTTTAGATTGGTATCCCATAGATTGGCCTCTCAGCCCTCAATGGGTTTGTTGCAAGCGAACTTACCGGTTGCTTAGCAGTCTGCTTTGAGATACGGGTTGACTAAGTTCTTTTGAGTAGCCATGAAACTCGAACTGACTCCCCGCCAGCGGAAGATTCTCTGGGCGACAGTGCGCAGCTACATTGCGACGGCTGAACCTGTCGGTTCCAAGACTTTGGCTCAGTCGTATAACTTTGGGGTAAGCACAGCCACCATTCGTAACGACTTAGCCACCCTTGAGCAGGCGGGGTTGCTGTTCCAGCCCCACACCTCTGCCGGTCGGATCCCTTCTGACTTTGGCTATCGGGTTTATGTCAACGATTTGTTGACCTCCGGCTGCATGGAGGGGATCCCCAACGACGCTCCAGAGCCCCATCCGGCGCTGCAGCAGTTGCTGGAGCAGGTCAGTCGTGAGCTGGGAGACGACCTCGACAGTTTCCTCCAGCGAGTAGCGCAGCTTTTGGCCCAGGTGAGCGGTTGCATTGCCCTCATCACCCCACCTCAGGGGCCAGTGGTAGCCATTCACCACGTGCAGTTGCTGTCGGTAGGACCAGCTCGGGTGATGGTGGTGGTGGTTACCGATTCCTATCAAGCCCATTCAGCCTTGGTCAGTCCACCGGAACGGCCTGAAAACCGCTACGAGGATCTGGAAGACGAGCTGCAGCTACTTAGCAACTTTCTCACCCTCAAGCTGCGGGGCAAGACCTTTGCCGAGCTGCAGGACCTGAGCTGGCTAGAGCTGGACAAAGAGTTTCGCGCTTACAGCCATTGGCTGCAGCAACTGCTGCGTTTGGTGGTTCAGCGCTATCTACGGCCCTCTTTGGGGCCTGTGTTTAGTGCAGGCATGACGGAGCTGATGCGGCAGCCAGAGTTTTCCCAGCCGCAGCGGGTGCAAGCAGTGGCCCGGTTGATTGAGGAGGGCTCTGAGCAACTGCAGGGGATGATTGGGCTCTATGCTGCCAGCACCCCAGCTTGCCAGGACGGGGCTGCTCTTTCTGCCCCGCTGGCCAAGAAGCCTTCCTCCTCTGCCGATCCCGAGCGGGATCCCTCCCACAACAACATCCCTGTGATCATCTACATTGGCAGCGAGAATCCGCTGGAATCCCTGCGCCACTGCACGGTGATCGCCTCGGTCTATCGCCGTCGCTCGGCGCCCCTGGGGACGGTCACCTTGCTGGGGCCAACGCGGATGGCCTACGAGCGCAGCATTGCAGCTGTGCAGACGGTGGCCTCCCATCTCACGCGGGCCCTAGCCTAGCAAGTCTAGAAGCGGGTTGCCTGGGAGCAGTACCCCACCGTGGCTAGACTCTCTCCTCTCCACCTGCGGGTTCAGTGTGCCATCCGAGAGCGGCAACTGCTTTGCCCCGGCCAGCGGCTGCTGGTGGCCTTTTCCGGGGGGCAGGATTCTTTCTGTCTGCTCCAGATCCTGCGCGATCTGCAGCCGCGCTGGAACTGGCAGATTTTTGTCTTGCACTGCAACCACCGCTGGTCGGAGGAGGAAACAGCCTGTGCCCACTTTTTGCAAGAGTGGCTCCAACAGCAGGGCCTGCCCCACGCCGTCGAAACTGCCGATCCCATCCGCTGGGATGAAGCGGGGGCCAGGGCTTGGCGCTACCAACAGTTGGATAAATGGGCGCGCGCCTGGAATTGCCAGGCCGTGGTTACAGGGCACACAGCCAGTGACCGCGCAGAGACGTTCTTGTGGAACCTGCTGCGGGGCACGGGAGCGGCTGGGCTAGCCAGCCTGGATTGGCAGCGGCGTTTAGACGAGCGGGATCCGGCCTCTGCCTGGTTGGTGCGACCGCTGCTGGGCCTTTTCCGTTGGGAAACAGAGGAGTTTTGCCGTCAGTACCAACTGCCGGTCTGGCCAGATCGCAGCAATCAAGATTTGGCGCACGGGCGCAACCGGATCCGCCTGGAGGTGATGCCCTATCTCAAGCAGCACCTTAACCCTCAGGTAGAAAAAGCCCTGAATCGGGCCGCCACCTTGCTAAAAGCGGAACATGAACTGGTGGTGGCGCAAGCTGCGCAACTGTGGCCGCAGGTGTACGAGCCAGCCCTACCAGGGTTGCGACGGGATCCCTTGCGAGCTGCTCCCCTCGCCCTGCAGCGGCAGGTCATGTTTAAGTTTTTGTCTTTGCTGATCCCCCATCACCCTACCTTTGAGCAAGTGGAAGCGGGGATCCGGCTCCTCAAAGCAGGTCGCCGTAGCCGCAGCCCCGACTATCCTGGGGGTGGCTGGCTGGAGGTAAAAGGGGAGTACTTGGCTTGGGTTGCTCGCCCCTGTTCTTCAGTAAGGACTCCGTCCCACTGAGGTCCGCGGCAGCGCTAGAGCGCAGCTGCGCCACCCTGGCCTTCCTGCAAACTGGCTACAGCCATGAGCATGCCCCGCGCTTTGTTCAAACATTCTTGGTACTCCCGCTCTGGCTCGGAGTCAGCCACGATGCCTGCCCCAGCTTGCACGCTCACCCGGCCGCGGTGAACCAGCAGGGTGCGGATGGTGATGGCAGTGTTCAGTTGGCCAGCAAAGTCGTAGTAGCCGTAGGCGCCGGCATAGGGGCCGCGGCGGCACTTCTCCAGTTCGTGGATAATCTGCATGGCGCGAATCTTGGGGGCACCGGTCACCGTGCCGGCAGGGAAGGTGGCCCGCAGCAGATCCCAGGCGCTGTACTGAGGATCCAACTGCCCCACCACGTTGCTGACAATGTGCATCACGTGGCTGTAGCGCTCAATTTGCATTAGGTCGTCCACCTGCACGGATCCCAGGCGGCAGACCCGCCCCAGGTCGTTGCGGGCCAAATCCACCAGCATGACGTGCTCCGCCCGCTCCTTGGGATCTGCCAACAGCTCCTGCTCCAACTGGCGATCTTCGGCAGGGGTGGCGCCGCGGGGACGGGTGCCAGCAATGGGACGCACGGTGGCAATGCGCTCTTCCCCAACGCGGCTAAGCTTGACCATCACCTCCGGGCTGGAGCCGACAAGGCAGAGATCGCCAAACTGCAAAAATGCCATGTAGGGGGAAGGGTTAATGAGCCGTAGGGAGCGGTAGAGCTGGAAGGGATCCCCGGCAAAAGGAGTGGTGAAGCGCTGCGAGAGGACCACCTGAAAGATCTCGCCGGCGCGGATGTACTCTTTGGCCCGCTCCACTGCCTGGCAGTAGGCGTCGCGGCTGAGGGTGCTGGGAGGAATCTGATCCGGTAGGTGGGGCTTCCAGTTAAGGCTAAGGTGGGAGAGGGAAAGGGGGGCGCTAAGCTGTTGCACCAACGTTTCCACCCGCTGGCAAGCTTGGGCGTAAGCCTGCTCCGCCGGCTGCTGGCGCGTGTCGGCAAAGGCCACCACCCAGATCTTGCGCTTCACCTGGTCGAAGATGAGGATGCTGTCCACCTGCATTAGGATGGCGTCAGGAGGATCTCCCGGCTGCCAGGGATAGATAGGCACCCTAGGCTCAATCCAGCGAATGAGCTCATAGCCCCAGTAGCCAAAGAGCCCGCCAATGCTGCTGGGCAACTCCGGCAGGTGCACTGGCTTATAGGGCTGCAGGCAGCGGGCCAAGATGGCAAACGGATCCCCCTGGTGCTGCTCCTGCCGACCGTCGCGGTGGATTTGCAGGGCCTGGTCCCCGCGCACCTCTAGCACCCACTGGGGAGCGCAGCCGAGGAAGCTGTAGCGGGCCACCTGTTCCCCCCCCTCCACTGATTCCAACAGAAAGTTGTAGGGCTGCCCAGCGCAGACCCGGTACCAGGCAGAGACGGGCGTTTCCAAGTCCGCTACCCATTCCTGGTACACCGGGATGAAGTTGCCCTGGCCAGTGAGGGCAAGAAACTCTTTCAAGGGAGGGTAAACCATGGCCTGCAAGTTGGGATCTATCCCAGAGCGGATCCCTCTGACCTGCCCAGTTGCCCTAGGATCAGAGGCTACCGGGCTAAGGGCGGCTCTACCTTCTTTACTTTAGGAAATCTTGGCTATGCAAGTTCCATCGCAGATCCTCAGCGAGCGCCTGCGCTTTCAAGGCCACAAGTACACCTTTGTTAGCCAGCGTTTGCGCTTTCCCAACGGGACAGAGGGAGAGCGGGAGTACCTCATCCACCCCGGTGGCGTGGTGGCCGTGCCAGTGACTGCCGAAGGCAAGTTTGTCTGCATTCGCCAGTATCGCTTTGCTGTCGCCTCCTACCTTTACGAATTTCCTGCCGGTACTGTCGAGCCGGGGGAACAGCCGGACGAAACCATTCGCCGTGAGCTGGAAGAAGAAACTGGCCTGCGGGCTCACCGCTGGGATTCGCTCGGCCAATTTTATCTCTGCCCCGGCTATTCCAGCGAGATTATGTATGCCTATCTAGCGCGGGATCTGGAAGTGCTGGATTCTCCTCCCGCCAGGGATGAAGACGAAGACATTACTGTTGTCGAGTTTTCTCCTGATGAACTTACAGAAAGGGCCCGTTTTGGCCTCGATTTGGACAGCAAATCCATTGCCTGCTTTTGGCGGGCCCAACTGTTTTTGGCAGCAGAAAAGAGGACCCTTGCCAGGGGGAATGGGCCCTAGGCAGGGCAGCCAGTTCCTGTCCTGCTTAAACCTCCCCCCGCGGGAGAGGGGGTCACCTACAGCAAAGTAGCAGCATAGCGGGCAGCCCCCCTCAAACCCACCTGCTCGTTGACCACCACCTGCACCGACAGCTGCTCCAACAGTGGCCGCATTCGCCCCTTATCCAAAAAGGCTGCCAGAAACTCCCCCTGCCTCAACAGGGGCAAGAGCTTGGGGGCAATCCCACCGGCAAGGAAGAGGCCACCGCGGGGCAACAGGTGCAGGGCAAAATTGCCGACAGCCGCTCCGTAGAGGCCAATGAACAGCCGCAAACACTCCCTAGCGAGGGGATCCCGTCCCTCCAGGGCGGCATTGGCAATTTCAGCGGCTGGATCAATCCAACCGGCCCCCTTTTCCCAGGCGGCAATTTGGGCTAGCACTTGCTCCTCTCCCTGGGCCCAGCGACTATCCCGCAAAAACTGGTAGATGGCTACGATCCCCTGGCCGGAGACCACCCGCTCGGTGGAGACACGCCCGTATCGCTGTTGCAAGTACTGCAGCAGCTCCCATTCCTGAGGGGTGCGCGGGGCAAAGTCCACATGTCCTCCCTCGCTGGCATGGACCTGGTAGCCACCTTCTCCCCAGGTGAGGTAGGCCTGCCCCAGCCCTGTGCCCGCTCCAATGACTCCAATGGGCGCCCGCGGCTGCCGTTCCCCCGCTTGCAAAGTCTCCAGCTCCCCCTCCCTCAGCGCTAGCACGCCATAGCCTACGGCGCTGAAGTCGTTGATCAAAGCTAGGCGCGGGATCCCCAGCTCTCCGGCCAATTGGCTTGAGTGCAGGCTCCAGGGCAGGTTGGTGATTTTGGCCGTTTGTGGGCCCCCGTCCCCTTGCTTTTCCTCCATCACTGGGCCAGCCACAGCAAAGCAGGCAGCAACCGGTTGGGGATCTCGCCCCAGCTCCTGCCGCGCCTGGGCCAGAAACTCCAGCACCAGTGGGGTGAGGTGGGGATAGCTCTGGCTGGCGTAGCGGCGGTGGTAGAGGCTGTGATTGAGATCTTGGGCATCGAAGAGGCTGAGGCTGCTCTTGGTACCCCCAATATCTCCGGCCAACAGCAAGTCCATAGGATTTCTTCTAGCCAGCAGCTTCCTTTCCACCCTGCCACCTCTGGAGAGGCCCTGCCAACCTCAGGCCGCCTCGACCCGCCAAGATCCCTGCTGCGAGGGCTGCTAGGACCCACTAGGCGGAGGAGAGCGCAGAAAAGGTGCTATGTTAACTGCTGTGAAGTTTCTTAATATCGCGCTTTGCCTTCTCCACCTTTTTTACCCCTTCTTGCGGAAAAGCGTTTTGGATCCCTTAGGTCTCACCACGCCGTTGGAGGAGCGGCGGCTATGCTGGTGGGCCTACCCGTTTTTGTGGAAGCGCCCCTAGTGCGCTCTGCCCCTTGGCTGAGCTTGGCGATGGCTGTAGGCTGGCTGGGCCTTAGCTTGCGGCTCTACTCACGGCCCCGCACCCGCGTCTGGGGGGATCTGCTCTATGGCTTCACGCTGACTTGGCTAGCAGGCTCCCTCTACTGGGGCTGGCTGCGCTGGGAGCCCCTCTGGCACATGCCGGTGGAAGCTTTAGGGATCCCAATTGTCTGGTGGGGGGCACGGCAACGCTTTGCCCCCATCGGCACCTGGTTTTATCTCGGCTCCCTGTGGGGCACGGCAGTGACAGATCTTTACATTCACTTGCTAGGGCTAGGGCCGGAGTGGCGGCAGGCGATGCAGTTGGAGCGGCTGGAGCAAGCGGCCGTCCCCTTTAGGGCTGCACTCGACAAAATGGCCACCCCTTTGGGGATGGCTTGGGGCATTGGCTTGGGCCTTCTGCTCCTTGGGGTTGGCCTGGGGGTCATTCAGGGATCCCGGCGACTGCACCACTGGGCCTTTGCCGGAGCAGTGCTGAATACCCTGGTGGTGGATGGGCTGTTTGTTTGGGGGGCAGCCACGCTGCGCTAGGCGAGGTTACGACGCTGAGGCTCCAGAAGAGGGTGTTTCTGCTTCCTCAGGGGACACCTCTGACGGTGGCGCTGGCTGGGGCAAGAAATTGACGACTTCCCACCTCTTGCCACCGGCAGAGGCATAGGCCAACAGCCATTGCTCAGTTGGGCCCTGGGACTCTGCCTGTTTGACTTTTTGACGGGCCAAGGTGAGCTGGAAGGGATCCCCCTTGCGGCGGTAGGGGCGGCGGGATCCCGGTGGCTTCACAAGGAGGGTGTAGGTGCCGCTGAGGTGGTGGCCCTCCAGGGTTTCTCCTGAAGTCAAGAGCAAAGGCTCCCGGCGATCCCGCTGGATGCGGACATCCTGCACTTCCAGATGCTCTGCCAAGCGATCGCTGCCCACCAACGAGGCAACCGGCCCCGCCAGGTGAGTCAGCTGGTAGGCCAAGGCCTGTTGCACAACCGACTTGGGTGGTCTGGGAGCACAGCCTGCTAGGAGCCCCAACAAAACAATGGCCAGAAGACTCAGCCGGCAACGCCTGCAACTTACCGTGGCCCTTTCTTTTAGCATCTCCAACTCCCCACTGTCTTGGCCAAGCCCGCTAGACAACAGCAGCGCTGGGATGCTGCTTCAAGTACTCAGTATTGACCCCTGACTCGCGGGTGAGAGCCACTAGACCGGTGCGGGCAATCTCCCGAATGCCAAAGCTAGTCAACATCTTAATGATGGCCACCATCTTGCCTGGATCCCCGGTGACTTCCAACGTTAACGACTCTTCCGCCACATCCACAATGCGGGCCCGGAACATCTGCGCCACGTCCAGGATGGCAGAGCGGGTCTCAATGCTGGCATTGACCTTGACCAGCATCAGCTCCCGTTCTACACAGGGGACGTGGGTAATATCCGTTACTTTTAGAACCTCGATGAGCTTGTAAAGCTGCTTGGTTAGCTGCTCCACATCGTGCTCGTCTCCCTGCACCACCATAGTGATGCGAGAGATCCCAGGCCGCTCGGTGGGTCCGACGGTGAGGCTGTCAATGTTGAAGCCCCGGCGGGCGAACATGCCGGCAATGCGGGTTAAGACCCCGGGCTGATCCTGCACAAGAGCGCTGAGGGTGTGTTTCACGGCAGCCACAGAAGGAGGGGCGATGAGCTGGTACGAATTTTACGCCAATTTCGCAGCCGCCAGCCTAGGATCCCTCCTCATCCTCATAGTTGCCGCAAAGCCCGCTGGACCTGCTCTTGCAGGACCGGGTTGTGGCGCTGGCAGCCAAGGTGCAAGGCAGCTTGCCAACTGGCAATGGCTGTCTCGGGGTCTCCCATGTTCCGGTAAGCCAGTCCCCTTCCGTAGAGACCGTACTCGTCCGCAAGAGCAAGGGGATGGCCGCCGGCCTCTAGGCGAAAGGCCTGCTCGTAATCGTCGAGGGCAGCCTTGATCTCCCCCAGCTCGTAGAGAAGATTGCCCCTGAGGTAGAGGGCATAGGGCTGGCCGGGCTCTGCCTCTAGGCTGCGGCTGAAGTCAGCAATCGCTTCAAAATAGCGATCAGCCCAGGTGTAAGCGACGCCCCGCCAATAGTAATGGGCTGGCGAGGGATCCCAGCGGATGGCCTGGGACCAGTCAGCTACCGCTGCCTCCCACTCCCCCAGGTAGCCGTACACCTTGGCGCGGCAGGCATAGGCGGGCGCCCAGGTGGGATCGCGAGCAATTGCCTCATCCAAGTGAGCCAGAGCTGAAGGTAGAGATCCCTGCTGCAGGTACAGCTCAGCCAGGCGGAGATGGTGGGGAGGACGGGGCTGCAGCCGCACTAGCTTGGTCAACTCGGCGGTTGCCCCTTGCAGATCCCCTCGCGCTTGGCAGATGAGGCTGCGGTAGAAATAGGGCTCTGGGCGGTGGGGGAGCAACTGGGCCGCTTGGTCGAAGTCCGCCAGCGCCTGGGGAGGCTGGCCGAGCTCGAGGTGAACCTGACCCCGCAGGAGGTAGGCATTGGCTAGACGGGGATCCTGCTGCAGCGCCAGGCTAAGCTGCTGGATGGCCCCTAGCAGATCCCGGTTGAGCCACCGTTCGCGACCGCGGTTGTAGGCCAAGAGGGCTGGGCGGGTGAAGGCAGAAATTGCCGCTGCACTGGCCAGGCCCATCACCGCCAAGAGGCGATCCTGGCGCCAGCTGGCCAGACTCCCCAGCAGCAGGGTGGCAGCGATTCCAAGGCGTAGGCTGGCAGAGGCGTAGGCTTTGGGCATGGCGTTCTCAACAAACTCAGCCCTCCCCTAGCTTGCTACGACCTACAGCCCGCTGACCAGAAAAGAGCGCAAGCCTCGGCATTCCTGCCTGGGGCTATAGCTGTGGGGAGCTCCGCCGCCGAGAGTGCGGCGCAGCTTTAAATATCCCCTCGCCTCAGTAGGCCGTAGGCCTTGGAGTTGGGGCTACAGCTTCCCCCAGGCGCCCCGTGGGGGCTTTTCCTCTAGGTTGCCCCAGATTCGCGTTTCTTAGGCCCACTTGCTTGATGAGCAAAGGCCTAGGCTAGCGCCATCGTAGAGTTGAACCACGCGGCCTAGAAGCCCCCCGCAGGAGCCAAGGCTTGGACAACTTAGCCCCCTGCTGCGGCTTAGCAGGTCGGTCCTTATTGCGCAGGTCTTCGACAAAGACAGCTCTCTTGCAGCCGTCCTTGCTGCCGCTGCTACCAGCAAAAGGCTAGCGCGGCTGGCCAAAATCGTTGGCAAACTTTGCAAGAAGTGCAACTGCAAGCTAATCGAGCTCAGGGGGGAAGCAGCTCCCTTCCACCTACCTTTCAAACATCCGCTCTAAAGGGTAGCCGCCCCTCGCTAAAACGCTGGCCAGAAGAGAGGATGGGCGGCAAACTAACGGTGGTATCTACCCAACGGCAGCAGTGGAGGACAAGTCGAGGGCCGGCTTGGGCCGGCAACCTCTACAGAACAGCCGGCAACTTGCCCGCTGGCGCCGCCACCGGGCTGAGGGAGCTCGCCTGGCGCGGCTTTGGGGGGATCAGATCCCAACAGGCCAACAACTGGACTTCCGCCTTGCGGTAGTGGGCTTGGCTTTGGCCATCGCCCTGATGGGAGTGGGGGCCCGTTTGGCCTATTTGCAACACCACCAGGGGCCAACCCTAAAGCAGCGAGCCGAGGCCCAGCAGCGGGCTCAGCTCCGACCCTTCCTCCCCCGCCGCTCGATTGTGGATCGCCACTCCCTTGCCCGCCAGCAGGCGGAGCTCTTGGCTGTGGATCGGCCCGTCTACACCCTTTGGGCCCACCCTCGCCTTTTTGGCAAGCGCACCCCCCAGGAGATTGCCACTGCTCTGGCTCCTCTGCTGCGGCGGCCAGTTGAGGAATTGACTCAGCAGTTGTCGGCTACTCACTCGGTACGGCTGGAGCGCTGGCTGGCCCCAGAAGTGGCGGAGCGAATTCAGGCCTTGTATCTGGACGGTCTGGAGCTGGTGAGCGAACGGCAGCGGGTCTATCCCCAAAAGGAGATGGCCGCTGAGGTGGTGGGCTATGTAGATCTGGACCACCGGGGCCAGGCGGGAGTGGAGTATTCTCAACAGGCACTGCTGGAGCGGAGAGTTCAGCCAGTTACCGTTCCTCGAGATGGCTACGGCCAGTTGTTGGCTGCTGAGGTGCCGGAAGGGCTGCTGCAATCTGGCGAGACGGTGCTGCAACTGACCCTAGACATGCGCCTGCAGCGGGCTGCCCGCGCTGCCCTGAAAACGCAACTGGAACGGTTTCGAGCCCTGCGGGGCACAGTGATTGTCCTCCAACCCCAGACGGGGGAAATCCTGGCGCTGGTGAGTGAACCTACCTACGATCCCAACCGCTACTTCGAGTACGACCCCGCCCTTTTTCGCAACTGGGCCGTCACAGACCTGTACGAGCCGGGATCCACCTTCAAGCCCATCAATATCGCTATTGGGCTGGATGCGGGAGCCTTCACTGCTGAGGAACGGGTTTACGACGCGGGGCAGATCTGGATTGGCCGCTGGCCCATCCAAAACCACGACTACCGCCAGCGGGGTGCCCATGGCTGGATAAGTGTTGCCGAGATTCTGCGCCTGTCTAGCAACGTGGGCATGGTGCACCTGATGCAAAAGCTAGATCCCCGCCAGTACTACCATGCCCTTCTACGGCTAGGACTCAATGAGCGCAGCGGTGTGGATCTGCCCTTTGAGCCCCCCAGTCGCCTGAAACCCCTGCGGCAGTTTCTAACTGTGCCGGTGGAGCGGGCCACCGTCGCCTTTGGCCAGGGGATAGCCCTCACTCCTCTGCAGTTAGCTACCTTGCACTGCATCATCGCCAACGGCGGATTAAAGGTGCGGCCCCATGTGGTGCGCGGCTTGGTGGAGAAGGATACCGACACCCTCGTTTGGGCCCCTCCCCAACTGACGCCCGTGCGGGTGTTGTCGGAGGAGGCCACGTTGGCAGTGCGCATCCAGATGCGGGATGTGGTGGACTTTGGCACCGGGCAATTGGCCAAGATCGAGGGGTATGAGATTGGCGGTAAAACGGGCACTGCCCAGAAAGTTGGGCCCCAGGGAGGCTACTTGCCCGGCAAGCGCATCACCAGTTTTGTGGCCTACTTCCCAGCCCTTCGGCCGCAGTATGTGATTTTGGCGGTGATCGACGAGCCTAAGGGGGAGGATGCCTTTGGCTCGACAACGGCAGCTCCCGTGGCTCGCTCGGTAATCCAGGAGATCATTGCCCTGGAAGGGATCCGCCCCAATTCCCCCTAGCCACCGCCACTGTCTAACTTGGCGCTCGCCAGCTGAGCTTGGCGTTAAGGTAGAAGTTCCAAAAGACCACAATGCCAATTGCCATTAAGTTAGCCAGCAGGTAGTGAATGCCTAGGTGCTCACTCAGCAAGATCAACAACGAAGAGTTAAGCAGCAGGCCAATTAAGCAAATAACATTAAACTTGACCAATCGCTTCAGACGATTCCAGAGGCCTGGCTGTAGCTGGGTGACATGGCGAAACGTCCACAGGTCATTCCAGAGAAAGTTGTTGAGAATGGCCACCTCAGAGGCAATGAATTTACTGATAGCCAGATCCCACCCTAAGTTGCTGGGATCGTGGAGCAAATACAGCAACGTCATATCCACAAAGGTGCCAGACAGGCCAACCGTGCTAAAGCGCAAAAAGGATCCCACCTGTCCCAGCGAGAAGCGCAGGTGGATGAGATGGTGGAGATACTGAAGACAGGTTTGCAGCTGGATTTTGCTCTCGCCGTTTTGGCGCTCCTGGAAGACGTAGCCGACTTCAGCAATGGTTTTCACCCGGCCCCGCGCCAGCACCTCGATCAAGAGCTTATAGCCCTTGGGACTGAGGGGGATCCCGGCAATGGCCTGGCGTCGGACCAGAAACAAGCCACTGAGCGGATCCGACACCCGCCTGAAGATCCCTGGCAGCAAAACCAGCCCGATGGCTTGAGCTCCCCGAGAGACGAGGCGCCGGCCCAAATTCCAGTGGCTCACTCCTCCCGACTCCACGTAGCGGCTGCCCACCACCAGGTCTGCTCCCTCTTGGATGAGGGGCCACAGCTTGAGGAGAATCTCCGGCGGATGTTGCCAGTCGCCATCCATCACCCCTAGTACCTCCCCGCGGGCAACTTGCCATCCCCGTAACACGGCGGTAGCCAGGCCCCGTTCCTGGTGGCGGCAGATAACCTGCAGTTGCGGGAATTCTTCTTGCAGTTCTTGGGCCACTTTGGCCGTGTAGTCGGGGCTATTGTCATCCACCACAATTAGCTCGTAGGCCCCAGGCAGGATTTTGTCCAGATGGGTACACACCTGCCGGATTAGGCTGCCTATGCTGGAGGCCTCGTTGTAGGTGGGGATGACCAGCGAAAGTTGCACAGGGCTGGGCTGAGACGGAGGGGGGATCTGAATAGGGGCTGCCGAAACTTGCAGCTGGTTGGACGAAGCAGGAGCTCCATGAGGCATTCAGCCGACCACCCCAAAAAACACCGAAAAGCATCCCAAGCAGGAGCTGGAGCGCGGATCCAGCAGAAATGCTCAGCTGCCTTGCTTGGCAAGACTGCTCCGCGCCACCGGCGCGCTAACGATCCCCTATCGTACCGAGGGATAACCCCTAGAGCTAGACGGCTCTCCACCTACCCAGCGCCTCTAGGAGGATCCCGGCGAAGGGGTGATCAATAGGGGCACCTCGACCTGGGCAGAGTTGGGCTCCGGCAGCGGTGGGGAACTGGGGTAGGGGATGCGCTCGTGGTTGGACTCTCGCCAAACTTCCACAAAGGCCTCGGCCACTACCTCCAGATCCTCGAGTGTCAAGCCACTGTCGACCAGTTGGCCATCCTGCCAACGGGCCTGGACAATTTTGCAGATAACAGCCTTGGCCCGCTCCAGCACCTCTGGGCCAAAGCCATCGCTCAGGGTCATGCTGCGCAGGGCCGCCTCACAGGCATCGGCCAGCATCACCACCCCTGTCTCCTTGCTTTGGGGGATCGGGCCATCGTAGCGGAAAGGCTGCTCAGGAACCGGCTGGCCTCCCGCTTTCAACTGAGCCTGATGGTAGAAATAGGCAATCAAGATCGTTCCCTGGTGTTCAGGAATGAAAGCCTGGACGGCGGTGGGCAACTTGTACTGCTTGGCCAGCCGCAGCCCATCGCTGACATGGGCCTTGATAATTTGAGCGCTGCGGTAGGGATCGTCCAGTTGCGTGTGGGGGTTGAGGCCGCCCATCTGGTTTTCGATGAAGTAGCGGGCCTGCAGCATTTTGCCAATGTCGTGGTAGAGGGTGCCTGTGCGCACCAGCTCCACGTTGAGATTGAGCTTCTGGGCCGCCCGTTCCGCCAAGGTGGCTACAAACAGGGTGTGCTGGAACGTGCCAGGGGCCTCTGCCGCCAGCCGCCGCAGCAGGGGGCGGTTGGGGTTGCTTAGCTCGATGAGACGAATGGGGGTGGCCAGATCGAACAGGCGCTCCAGGTAGGGGCTGGCTCCCAGGGCCACAATGCTCCACCCCAGCGTGATCCCCCCTCCCAAAGCCATGGCCAATAGGTCAAGGCTGCCACGGGTAGCCAAGCTGAGGGCTCCATAGGTTAGCATCTGCACTGCCGCCGCCCCTCCCCCCAACAAGGCCAGCTCTTCCCGGGAACGGGCCCGCCCAGCCAGGGCACAGGCCACTCCACTGGCAGAAAGCAAGGGCAGGAAGCCAAGCAAGGTGGCCTCAGCAACTAGAGGTAAAAACAACGCCTGGCCTACCACCACCACCAAGCCCAGCCCCGCCCCATAGAAGCTGCCCAGCAACAATCCCACCGCTGGTAGAGAGTTGAACTCCAGCTGGGACAAAGCCGCCGAGAGGGGCGCTGTTAAGGAAAGCAGCAGAATCAACAGGCGATCGCGGCGGCGCAATCCCGGCTTCAGGCGTCGCTGCAGCGGCACAAAGACAGCCAAGCCTAGACCCATGAGGCCAGCTACTCCCACGAGGCCCCAGCCGTTCATCCGGCGCTGGGTAAAGCCAAAGTGGTCCAGGATCAGAAACGCCTCAGGAGTAATGGGCTCGCCTGCCCGCACGATAACCTGGTTTTCCGCAACCGAGATCAGGACGGGCTCGACTTTTTCCAGCTCGGCACGAATCCGCTGCTCGGTGCGCTGGGGATCTACCTCCAGGTTGGGAATGAGCACCTGTTGCAGCCACTGATAGACCAGCCCCTGTAGCTCCTGCCGCTGGGCAGCGCTGCCGGGAAAGGTCAGCTCATCCAGTTGGGCTTGGATCCCTTCAGCCCGCACTTCGCGCGGTAGCCCATCCACAATGCCGAGCTTCTGCACCCGCTCCAAAACCCGCCGACTCAGACTCTGGAGCTGCTGCCACTCAGCCTCTGTTAAGTTGAGAACTGGGGCAGGAAGAGGGGGGGTGAGCTGTTCCAGAGCCGGCAGGGCTGCCCGATAGCGCTGCTGGGCCGCCTCCACCTGAGCAATCAGTTGGGTGTAGGGATCCATCACCTCTGGAGCCGGCCTGTCCAGCCAGGCTCGCTGCCAAACTTCAATGAGCTCTTGCCGGGCCCGCTGATCGGGGGGAAGCTGCTCTGGCCGCTCGGAGGGTTTTGCCGGCAAAGGCGGAGCAGTCGAGGGAGTGCGGATGGCCGTTTGCCGCACTGCCGCCTGCAGGGCCTCCCATTCTTCCGATGGCAGCTGGCGCAGATAGATCTGGGTAGGCAGGGAGAGCAACTGAACGGAAACGTAGGGCAAGGGGCCAGCCTCTTGCCGAATGGCTTCCACTGCAGCCAGGAGGGCCTCTAGGTTTTGCCGCATGCTCTCGTTGGCAGCAGGGTTAATCTTGAGGGCCTGTACCACCCGCCGTCGCGCCTCGGCCTGCCGCGCCTGGGTGGCCTCCACATCCTCAATCTTTGCCGCCGCAGGGGCGATAAATGTCTGCGGCGAGCGACTGCCGACGGTCAGTTGTGGCTCGTTGTAGTAGCGGATCCCGTGGACAGCAGTGAGGGAGAGCAGCGCCAGCAGGTGGCCAAGGAGTTGCTCAGAAAGGGAGGGCCGGGCTTTGCGAGCAGACGGCGCCTGCGGTTGTCCCGTCCAGCGTTGCGCCATAGGTGGTAAGGGATTGTTCGTCAATTTGCCTGGCAGCCTCTTCTTTAACCGGCCAGCCCCGGGAACCGCCTAGTCACCAATGGTAATCTGGCCAATCATGCCTGCTTCAGCGTGGCCAGGGATGGTACAAACCAGGGAGTAAACCCCAGATTTGAGGGGGATAAACTGCCACTCCACTGCCGCGCCTGGCTTGAGCTCAATTTCTCGGATCTGCCCTTTAATTTCTACCCCAGCCACCTCCAATTTGCGCGTCCAAACAGCATCCGCAAAGTCTTTGGCGCTGAAGTAGTGCTTCAATTGGCTGGGATTGCTCAAACGCAACCGGTAGAGGTTGCCGTTGCGAAAAAAAAGCTCCTTAGGCACAAACACCAACTGGTTGTCGGCCGTGCCCAGCTCAACCGTTTTGTCCTGCGGCGTTTGCCGTGACAGATCCCGCCCCCAGGCCGGCCAAAGGAGGCCGCCACTCAACATCCACAGACAGCAGCTCAGGATTAGGAGATAGCGCAGCCCACGCAGCATAACCCCTACTAACCAACACCCTGGAAACCCCAAGATAGCAGCTCAAGAGAAAGACGGGAGACCTGCCCTGGCAGCGGGCTGGACTGCCACCAGCTCCTGGCTTGCGCCCTGCAGCCCTTGACTAAGCCACAGAGTGGGGGGTGCCGCTGCAGCGCTTTCCTTGCCTTGTTCCATGGCTACAGCCGCAACGTAGCCCTCGGCAACCCGGAGAGGCAAGACTAGCCAGGCGGGATCAGGATCCCTGGCCAGCCTTCTGGCACCAGCCAGGCCCACGCCCATGGCTTTCAGGAGAGCCTCTTTTTGGGTCCACATCTGCAAAAAAACTGCGTCCCGCTCTGGCGGTGGGCAGGCAAGGAGGTGGGCTTGCTCAGCGGCGGAAAAATAGCGCTGGGCAATGCGTTGCCAATAAGGCACGGGTCGGATCTGCTCCAAGTCCACACCAATTCGACGCTGCAGCGTCAAGCCCACCAGGATCCCCTGCTGGGAGTGGCTGAGGTTGAACTGCAGCGGTAGGGGTGGATCCCGCCAATAGGGCTTACCGCTAGCCGTGCGGTCAAGGGAGATGTCCTGGGGCGGAATGCCAGTGTAGCGGCTGAGCAAGGTTCGCAGCAACAGACGACCAGCCAGGAAACGGCGCCGATCCTCCAACAGGTGCAGTTGCTCTGCCCGCTGCCGTTCCTCGAGGGAAAGCAAGTCAAGCTGAGAGAGCAACGCCTCCAAGGGGGGCACCTCCTCTAGCCACAGGTAGATCGCTGGCTTTTCTAGCTCCAGCAGCGGTTGCCGCAGTCTTACCCTCCCAAGCTCCAGAGGCCCAGACAGTTCTGGAGGTTGCAAATAGGGTAACATGGCCTTGGGCTGGCGTGGTTGGAACACCACCTAGACAGTAGCTCTCTTCCTGGACGTGCTCGCAAGGCCAGGGTTGACTTGATGTATTCCTTTCACTACCCACCCCGCCCCGACCGTATCCGCACCGCTCCTCAACAGGCTACTCGCCAAGGGATCCTCTGGCCGTTGCTGGTCGTTACGGCTGTGGTGTCCGGCTCTGCGGGGGCTTTCCTAGCGGCCATGCTGCCCCGTCCGGTTCTCCCCCCTTCTCTAAGTGCTGAGGACCAGGCAGTCTTCCGACCGGATGCCCTGCGGGCTGCTGCCCTGGATCAGTCCCTGCACATTCTCATCCTTGGCACCGACAAGCCAGATCCCACCCTCTCGGGATCGGGGGTGGCACGCTTTAACAGCCGCTCCGACACCATCCTTCTTGCTCGCTTTGATCCCCAGGAGCGGCGGATTGCCGTGTTGTCGATCCCTCGCGACACCCGCGTGCGCTTGCCCGGCTTCGGCGTGGCCAAGATCAACGCCGCCAACCTGGTGGGAGGCCCTGCCCTAACCGCTCAGGTGGTGAGCCAGTTGCTGGGCGGGATTCCGATTGACCGCTACGTCCGCCTCAATACTGAGGCCCTGGAAGCCATAATCGACGCAGTGGGTGGCGTGGAGGTCTACGTACCGGAGCCCATGCAGTACGTGGATCGCACGCAGCAGTTGTTTATTAACCTAGAACCCGGCTGGCACCGCCTCAACGGGAAACAGGCCCAACACTTTGCCCGCTTTCGCCGCGACCACCTGGGGTTGGGAGATATCGGCCGGGTGCAACGGCAACAGGAGCTGCTGCGGGCCCTCAGCCGGGAACTGCTTTCCCCTGCCGTCTGGCCGCGCATCCCGCAGGTTTTGCAGGTTGTCCGTACCCACCTGGATACCAACCTTACTTGGGAAGAAGTCTTGAGCTTGGCCAAGTTCCTTCTCACCTACGGCGGGGATCGCATTGATCTCCTGCTGTTGCCGGGCCGCTTCAGCCAACCAGGAGAATTTGCCACCAGCTACTGGCTGCCGGATCTAGCCGGGATCCGCCGTGTGGCCGCCACCCATTTTGGCCTGGAGGCAGAAGTGGCCCCCATCCCGCCGCAACACCTGCGCATAGCTGTGCAAAACGCTACCGGCAAGCCGGGGATGGCCCGCCGCATGGTGCAAGAACTGATTAGACAGGGCTACACCCAAGCTTTTGCCGTCGAAGACAGCCCCCAGGTGTTGCCGCACACGGAGATCCTCGCCCAAAGTGGGGATCGGGAGGGAGCTATGCAGGTTCGCGCTGCCATTGGGCTAGGAGAGCTGCGGGTGGAGTCCACGGGAGTTCTCAACTCCGACATCACCATTCGTCTGGGTCAAGATTGGGCAGAGCAGCTTGCCCTCGAGATAAACCAGGGCCAGAGCCAGCATAGAGGAGCTCAGCTCTAGGGCCAGTTGATCTGGGTGCCAATTGTCGAGGGGGATCCCAGTTTTCCTCCTGGCGCTAGGGACACAAAAACAGTTGCTAGCGTGCTGGGTTTAAAACAGCAGCGTCCAAAGCTGTCCTACTAGGCCCTAGGAAGGCAAACCGCGTATACCAGGAGGGTGAGGCTTAAGGCTTAGTTTTCTTGGTAGATTGGAACTAAGCTGGTTCTAAGTTGGTTCAAGTGGCAACCTGCCTATGACCGTCCTGGAACAGGGAGCTATCACGGTCCACACGGAGAACATTTTTCCCATCATCAAGCAGTTTCTCTATTCGGATCGCGAGATCTTTTTGCGGGAGCTGATCTCCAACGCTGCTGATGCCATTGCCAAGCTGAAAATGGCCAAGCTGGCTGGCGAAGTGACGGATCCCCCAGAGCCAGAGATTGTCATCTCGCTCCACAAAGAGGCCAAGACCCTCTCCGTAAGCGACACTGGCATCGGCATGACCGCCGAAGAGGTGAAAAAATACATCAACCAAGTGGCCTTCTCCAGCGCTGAAGAGTTTATTCAAAAGTACAAGGACAAGGGGGCGGACCAGGTCATCATTGGTCACTTTGGGCTGGGTTTTTATTCTTCCTTTATGGTGGCGCAGCGGGTGGAGATCGACACCCTTTCCTACCGGCCTGGCAGCACCCCTGTGAAATGGTCCTGTGACGGCAGCCCCAATTTTACCCTCTCATCTTCCCAACGCTCTGCCATCGGCACCACTGTTACCCTCTACCTAACCCCCGATAGTGAGGAATATTTGGACCCAGGCCGCATCCGCGAACTGGTGCGCAAGTACTGCGACTTTATTCCTGTTCCCATCAAGCTCAACGGAGAGGTTATCAACCGGCAAAAGCCTCTCTGGAAAATTCCTCCTTCAGAACTTAAAGACGAAGACTACCTAGAGTTTTACCGCTATCTGTATCCTTTCCAGGAGGATCCTCACTTCTGGGTCCACATCAACACAGATTATCCTTTCATTGTGCAAGGGATCCTTTACTTCCCCAAGTTGCGCCCGGATATTGATCCCACTAAGGGTCAAGTTAAACTTTTCTGCAACCAAGTTTTTGTCCAGGATAACTGTGAGGAGGTTATCCCTAAGTTTCTCCTGCCCTTGCGCGGCGCCATCGACAGCCCCGATATCCCCCTCAACGTCTCCCGTAGTTTCTTACAAAACGACCGCACCGTTAGGCGCATTGGGGATCACATCGCCAAAAAGGTGGCAGATCGCCTCAACGAGCTCTACAGAGAAGACTACGAAAAGTACGTCAGGGTCTGGCCAGATATCAGCCTCTTTATGAAATTTGGGGCCATGAACAATGACAAGTTCTTTGCCCAGATCAAAGACATTCTCATCTTCCGAGTGGCCGGATCCCCTGCTGATAAACCGGAGTACGTGACTCTCAAAGAATACCTGGAGCGCACGCGGGAGAAACAGAACAAGCGGGTTTACTACGCCACCGACGAGGCAGCCCAGAGTGCCTACATCGACCTGCACCGCTCCCAGGGCCTAGAAGTCATCATGCTAGATAGCTGGATCGACAGCCATTTCAGCAGCTTCCTGGAGCGGGAGTATCGGGAAGAAGGGATCCAATTTAAGCGGGTGGACTCGGAGTTGGATGAAGCCCTGATCAATAAAGACAAGGCTGCTGAGATTGTTGACCCCACAACTCAGAAAACCCGCAGCGAAAAGCTGATGGATCTTTTCCGTCAGGCGCTGGGGAAAGAAAAGCTGCAAATCAGGGCCGAGGCCCTTAAGTCAGAGTCGGTTCCGGCCATGATCCTACTGCCGGAAACCCTGCGGCGGCTGCAAGAGCTGAACGCTATCTTGCAACAGAAGCCAATGGAGTTTTTGGAAGAACACACCCTAGTTCTCAACACCGCCCACCCCCTGATCCAAAACCTGCAAGCTTTGGCCGAGGAGGGGCGGGATCCAGAGCTGGTCAACCTTATCTGCAACCACATCTATGACCTAGCGCTGATTACCCAGAAGAGCTTCGACCCAGCAGCGGCGCGGGCCTTTGTGCAGCGCTCCAACGAGGTGCTGACGCGGCTTACCCGCCGTTAGTAGGCAGCACTCTCCCAGCCGGCTCCCGTCTGCAGAGCTTCTGCTGGCCCAGGCAAGGGAGGGCGAGAGCTGGCGCCGTTTCTGCTCTCTTGGAGAAGGGGAGCCACCTGCCGCATAAGGGTAGCCATCTCTAGGGCACTCATGGCATACTCCCAGCCCTTGTTGTTTTTGATCCCAGCCCGCTCTAGCGCCTGCTGCAGGGTGTCGGCCGTGAGGATACCGAAAATGACCGGCACCCCAGTACGGAAGCCTGCTGCCGCGATCCCCTTGGACACCTCTGCCGCCACATAGTCAAAGTGGGGGGTCTGCCCCCGGATCACCGCCCCCAGGCAAATAATGGCATCGTAGCGGCGGGACTGGGCCAGTTGGTGGGCTACCAGCGGCACCTCAAAGCTGCCAGGCACCCAGTAGTAGTCCACCTGGCGGCTCTCGGGGCTGACATCTAGGCCATGCCGCTTCAGGGCATCCTGACACCCCTCCAACAACTTGCCCACAATTAAATCGTTAAACCGGCTAATAACAATGGCTAGACGCAGATCGCCTGTCTGAACAAAATTCCCTTCGTAAACTGCCATCTTGCTGCTCCGGGAAAAGAAAGCGGCCTCCCCTAGGCCGCAAAGCTGCACTTTTTATCCTGGCATACTCCCGGTGCTCCTGGCCCAATCGGCTAGCTAGGCCAAGAAGGGATCCCTGGACAGACGGCGGGGCAGGCTAGTAGGGGTCTCCAGGCTGGCCGCCCACTCACTGAGGAGGGCATTGACCCAGTGGGGCAGCTCGTCGTGGGCACAGTGGCCTACCCCTGGCAGCTTCACCAAAGTAAGAGCCGGCTGCCAGCGCTTGAACTGATCCGCCAAAAAACTGGGCACCGCCGGATCCTCTTGACCCCAGAGGAGGAGAATGGGCATTTTGAGGGCGGGCAGTAGGCGCCTGGGGCTGTCGAAGCGGCGGCAGAGGATGGCCCTGAGGCTGTCCAAGAACACATGGGCTGCCCCCAGGTCAAAAGCTGGCGCTTGGAAGATCTGCACCAGCTCGTCGTCCACCTGCTCATCCCGCTTGTAGACGTTTTTGATCCAGGCCCGCAGTACCTCAGTTTGCCGCAGCCAATGAAAGAGGTGGGGATAGGTGAGCGGGCACCCCAGCAAGGCAAGGATCCCTTCGCAGAGGGCTCGCACCAGGACATCCCAGGGAGGGGGCAACTCTTCGGGGTGGGGCCCATCGGCGCAGCTAATCAGGCACAGGCCCTTCACCATCTGGGGATAGCGGCTAGCGGCAATCACCCCCACCAGCCCGCCCAGGGAGTGGCCAACCAGGATCAGGGGCTGCTGGATGTGGACGTGCCAAAACTCGTACACCTGCTCCACCCACAGGTCAACGCTGTAGGCGATCTCCGGCTTGGCGCTTTTCCCAAATCCCAGCAAGTCGAGGGCGTAGACAGAGCGCTGGGCTCCCAGGGGGATGATGTTGTGGCGCCAGTGGCCTACCGAAGCTCCAAAGCCATGGATTAGAAGGGCCGGCGCCGCCACCAAGTTTACCTGGCCAGTGGGGGTGTGAGCGCGACTAGGAGTGTAGGTGAAGTGAATGGGCCAGCCCCGCCAGACCCAAGTTTGGGAATGGCCATAGCGAGGCAAGCCCGAGAGGGGATCCCTGGTGTCAGCTGCTTGGGGGGGAGAGGGCATTTCAAGTCTAGGGGAGGAGCAAGTTAACAACAAAAGCCCCACTGCTAGAGTGGATAGACCCATCATAGCGACTGCGTCGGGGTGCCTTGAGATGAGCGAGGAGACAGGCTGGATAGACCCCATTACGGCGGCCAGCTTTCGCCAGATCGACCAAGAGATCGGTCCCCACCCCTGGCAGGGGATCCCCTATGAGATTGTGCGCCGCGCCATCCACGCCACCGCTGACTTCGAGCTGCGGGATCGCTTTGTGTTCAGCCCCACGGCAGTTGAGGCGGGGCTGGCGGCCCTGCGGCAAAAACAGCCGGTGGTGGTGGATGTCAGGATGGTGGCCGCCGGGATCCAAGCGGGCCTTGAGGCCCAGGGGATCCCGCTCCACTGCGCCTTAGACTGGGTGGAGGAGCCCCTTGCAGTGGGGCAAACCCGCGCTGCTCAGGGGATGATTAAGGTGGCCCGCCGCTACCCGGAGGCCATCTTTGTTGTTGGCAATGCCCCCACCGCCTTGTTGGCGCTGGTGGAGGAGATTCGCGCGCAGCGGCTCCGGCCCAGCCTCGTGATTGGGGTGCCGGTAGGCTTTGTGGCCGTGGAGGAGGCAAAGCAAGCCTTGGCCCAAACGGATGTCCCCCAGATTCGGGTGGAGGGCCGCAAGGGTGGATCCCCGGTGGCTGCCGCCATTGTCAATGCTCTACTGCTAGCCGCCCGCCGCCTCCCCTCCTCAACCCACTAGAATTGGAGCTACGTCTGCACTCCCCCAATCCACCTCTCGAACGCCCAATGGCTGACCGGCCACCTCAGCTGGCAGTGGTAGGCGTAGCGGGGGACGGCTCCGTGGCTTCCTGGGGGATCCGGCCTCTCTCCCAAGCCCAAACCCTGGCCGGGCCCCCTAGCCTGCTGCAGCACTTTGCCGACCATCCCGCTCGCAAGGTCTGGCTTACTGGACCGGTGGAAAGTTGGATCCCGCTTCTGCAGAAGGAACTAGCGCAGGGATCGCTGGTTTTGTTGGCCAGCGGGGATCCCCTGTTTTTTGGAATTGGGCGCCTGCTGACCCAGTATTTCCCACGGGAGCAGTTGGCGTTCTACCCGCAGGTGAGCTCAGTGCAGTTGGCCCTCAACCGCCTGCAGATCCCCTGGCAGGAGGCCACCATCCTCAGCCTGCACGGACGGGGAATGGAGCTGTTGGAACCCGTTCTCAAACAGGGATCCCCTGTGATTGTGGTGCTTACCGATCCCGAGCACACGCCAGCCGGCCTAGCCCAGTTCATTGCCGACCTGCAGCTGCCAGTGCGCTACCAGGCCTGGGTATGCAGCCAACTGGGATCCCCCCAGGAGCAGATTGTGCCCCTCCTTGCAGGGAAAGCCTCCACCTTCCCCAGCCCCAACCTGGTAGTGTTGCAGCGCGTTGAGTCGGAACCGGATCCCCGTCGCTGGCCCCTAGTCGGGATCCCCGACGATCAGTTCCACACCTTTCCCGACCAGCCCGGCCTAATCACCAAACAGCCCATCCGCCTCCTCACCCTGGGGGCGCTGCAGCTGCCGCGGCAGGGAGTAGTTTGGGACATTGGGGCCGGCACCGGCTCGGTGGCTGTAGAGATTGCCCGCCTCTCGCCCCAGCTCCAGGTCTATGCCATTGAGCGCAATGCCACGGGCATTTGTCTTATCCAGCGCAACCGCCAACGCTTCGGCCTGGAGAACCTGCACGTGATCCCGGGGGCAGCGCCCCAGGCGCTGGCTGACCTGCCGGATCCGGATCGGGTGTTGCTGGGGGGAGGTGGCAAAGGGATCCCCCAGCTCCTGCCCGTAGTGGCGGCCCGCTTGCGGCCTGAGGGAATCCTGGTGGCCAACTTCGCCACCCTGGAAACCTGCAGCGAAGCTCTACAGTGGCTGCGCTCACGGGGCTGGCAGGTGCGGCTGGAGCATGTCCAGATCTCCCGCTCAACAGCCCTGGCGGAGGGCACTCGTTTTGCCCCCCTCAACCCCGTTTACCTGTTGCAAGGGATCCCGGCCAGTTCTTGACCTCCTCCCCCCCTACCGGCTTGCTCCAGCCCACGCAAGCCAACAGCGCCGCCGGAGGGACGGGACTTGAATCCCCTTTTCTTGGCCATCGCCGTAACGCTTTCCCCCGGGCCAGGGGGCTGGCGGCAAACTACCCCTCGTCCTCTTCGTCGTTGCTGAGCCCTCCTCGGTAGAGGTAGGAAGGTCGGTTGGTCTTCTTAATGTAGTCCTTGATGGATTCTAGGTCGATGTAGCGATCCGCCAAGTTGATGAGTTGATCACTGGTCATGGAGCGCAGGCTAACCACCTCCACCCGTGCTCCCTGATAGCTAACGGCATTGACGGCATAGGCCAAGTCGCCGTCGCCGCTCACCAGCACCGCTGTCTCATACCAGCGCACCAGCGACAACATGTCCACGGCAATCTCCACATCTAGGTTGGCCCGCTTGGATCCATCCGGGAGCTGGGTTAGCTCTTTGGTAACCACCCGGTAGCCATTGCGGCGCATCCAGAGCAAAAACCCCTGCTGCTTTTCGTTGTTGCGATCAACGCCGGTGTAGAAGAAGGAGCGCAAAAGGGGAGAACGACCGGTGAGCGTCTTCAGGAGGCGGGTGTAGTCAATCTCAATGCCCATCTGCAGGGCAGCATAGAAGAGGTTGGCCCCGTCAATGAAGATGGCTACGCGCCCGCGGTTGTCCTGGAAAGGCTCCGGAAGTTGAAAGCCAGGCTCAGGATCAAGACGCAACATTCGAGTTTTCTTCTCCAAGTTTTGGCAAAGGGGTAGAGAAAGTAGAATATTGCCAAGGGTCAGGAGGGCAAGGCATTGGCACAGCAGGGCCCTAGCTTACGCCATTACCCTAGCGTAGAAGATCACCTCCCCCTGGAAGACTTCCAAAATCCTAAAGAAAAATACTTAGCCGAGCCTGGGCGGGGAGGTCTGCTCTCTTATCGCTTCCCCACTCCCCTCCACAAAGGGGTGTTGCGCAGCCGCTACAAACGCTTCTTTGCGGAGGTGGAACTAGAGGACGGGCAACAGGTAACCGCTCACTGCCCCAACACTGGCCCGATGACGGGAGTCTGCCAGGTGGGGGCAGCTGTGTACCTCTCCTACCACCCCCATCCCCAGCGCAAGCTGGCCTACACCTGGGAGATGATCCAAGTAGGGGAGGTGTGGGTAGGGATCAACACTGGCCTCCCCAATCGCCTGGTGGAATGGGGGCTGGAACGCGGCTGGTTTCCCCAATTGGCGGGATTTTCCCATTGGCAACGGGAAGTCACCTGCGGCAGAAGCAAAATCGACTTCTTGCTCAGGGGAGACTCTGGCTTGGCCTACCTAGAGGTTAAAAACACCACCTGGGCGGTGGGATCCCGCGCCCTCTTCCCGGATACAGTGACAACTCGCGGCCAAAAACACCTGGAAGATTTGATCCAGATCCGCCGGCAAGGGCAGCGGGCTCTGCTGCTGTATTGGATTAACCGCGCCGATTGCACCGAGTTTGCCCCCGGGGCAGAACGGGATCCCCGCTATGCCCGTCTGTTTTACCAGGCCCTGCAAACGGGGGTTGAGGTGCTGCCCTACCGGGTCGAGGTTTCGCCGCAAGGGATCCGCCCCTTGGGCCTAGCTCAACTTGTGGTCTAAGAGAACCTTCTGGGATGCAAGTAGCCACCTGGAATGTCAACTCCATCCGCACCCGCCTGTCCCAGGTTTTGGCTTGGTTGGACAAGCAGGGATCCCTGGATGTGCTCTGCCTGCAAGAGACCAAGGTGGTGGATGAAGACTTTCCCCGGGCCGCCTTCGAAGAGCGGGGCTTTCATGTGGAGGTGTACGGGCAGAAAGCCTACAACGGCGTTGCCCTCATCAGCCGGGAGGTGCCGGAAAAAGTAGAGCGCGGCTTTGGGGCCCTGCTGCCGACAGCAGCAGAGCTGGACGAGCAAAAGCGGCTTATCGGCGGCCTCTACCGCGGCATCCGCATCCTCAACCTCTATGTGCCCAATGGCGAGGCGGTGGGATCTGACAAGTACGCCTACAAGTTGCGCTGGCTGGCCTGCCTGAAAGAGTACCTCCAGCTGGCCCTCGACCAAGGGCAGCCGATTCTTCTCTGTGGCGACTTCAACATTGCCCCGGAAGATCGGGATATCTACGATCCCAGCAAAGCCGGAGAAATCATGGCCTCGGAGCCGGAGCGGCAGGCCCTGCGGGAGATCCTGGCTTTGGGGTTTGAGGATGCCTTCCGCAAGTTTAACCCGGATCCCGGCCATTTTAGCTGGTGGGACTACCGGGCCGGAGGGTTTCAGAAGAATCGCGGCTGGCGCATTGATCACCTTTACCTTTCCCCTCTGCTTCAGGACAAGGCTATTGCCTGCTGGATTGACCTTGAGCCGCGGCGGTTACCGAAGCCCAGCGACCATGCCCCTGTGGTTGTAGAGCTGGCAGTCTAAAATCCCCAAGCCGCTCCTTGCCAATCCTTCCCTGAGACAAGAGCGGCTACCTGCGCTAGGCTGGTAGGTGTTAACGAATGTATCGGGCTACCGCCATGGCGCTCTTTGGTTTTGGCAAACTGAGCAAGAAACTGACCCTGCCCACGCCGGAAGAGGCTTTGCCGGGCCGCTCCGAGCCAATGGCAATCGTTAACCGGCACTACGTCAAGGGCACGCCCCTAAAGCCTCCCTTTCCCGAGGGCATGGAGCTGGCCATGTTCGGCATGGGCTGCTTTTGGGGAGCCGAGCGCAAGTTTTGGCAGTTGCCCGGAGTGTTTACCACTGCCGTGGGCTATGCGGGCGGGTATACCCCCAACCCCACCTATGAGGAAGTTTGCACCGGCTTGACTGGCCACAATGAGGTGGTGCGGGTGGTTTACGATCCCAGCCAGATTAGCTACCTGCAGCTTTTAAAGGTGTTTTGGGAAAACCACGATCCCACCCAAGGGATGCGCCAGGGCAATGATGTGGGCACCCAGTATCGCTCCGGCATCTACGTCTACTCCCAAGCCCAACGGGAGCTGGCGGAAAAAACCCGCGATCTCTACCAGCAGGCTTTGAGCGCCCACGGCTACGGTCGGATCACCACTGAGATCTTGGAGGCTCCAGAGTTCTACTACGCCGAAGACTACCACCAGCAGTACCTGGCCAAAAACCCACGCGGCTACTGTGGCCTGGGGGGAACGGGGGTGCCGCTGCCGGAGCTCCTCCCTGAGTCTGTATGAACTACCCCACCGCGCAGGCGGGTGGGGTTTCCCCATCCGCTTGACGGTGAGATTTTTGTCTCTTCCTCTGCCCCAGTTGCTTCATAGATCCCGTGTACCGGGTCTCTGAAGTAGAGCTGAAGCATCCAAGACTCACGAGGCTGGTTCCCAACCCCGGTTGCCGATTAGCGGCAACGTTGTACAGTACCATCACCGTCCCCCTGTCCCGCGGTATCGCAAACCCACAGGCAGAACAGACATGGTAGCGATTACTCAGGTCTGCCCACTCCTTGTGAACAGCACCGCACTGCGGACAGCGCTGAGACGGCTTGAGGGTTTGTGTGGGAAGAAACAAGACCAGACCACCTTTCTGCTCAATTTTGTAGGTCAGCATTTGGTTCAGCGTACCAAACCCCACCGACAAAATAGACTTGTTTAGTGCGGCCTTGCGCTTCTTCCCTTTACCCTTAGCTTTACGGGTCATGCCCTTGACGTCGAGTTTTTCCGTTACCCCGATGTCATAACGACGCGCAATCTCTGAGGTAACCTTGTGTTGCCAATCTCTACGCTGGCGGGCAACCTTGGCTTTGAGCTTAGCCTCCAGTCGGTTGATTTTCTTCCATCTCCTAGAAGCCTTCACCCCCTTCCTGGGTGCACGCTTTCGTCGCTTAAGTTTGGCGATCTTGCGAACTTTCTCCTCACTCCTCTGCGTAAACCGAGGATTAGCAACCTCATAGAACTCACTCCCGTCATATAAGGTTATGGCCGTTTCGGTACCCAAATCGTAGGCAACGATAGATTCATACTTCAAATCTGAATGGGAACCAAACTTAGACCGAGGTACTTCCACCTCTACGGTGAAGGAAGCATACCACTGCCGCAAAGTTGGCTTGTAGACAATAGTTAGCGTGGTAGGCCTCCCCCACTCCTTGGCTTTGCCCCGCATCCTCAGGGTAATGCCCAAGTCCCTGAGAGTAACGGTGCCGTGCTTACCATTAGTATTGACCTTCCACCCCGTAGCGCTAGGATATGTCCAGCCAGAATACCGCTTGATTGGCTTAAACTTAGGCTTTTTGCTTAGTCCCTGGAAGAAACGCTGATAGGCAAAATCTACCCGCTTGACCGTAGCTTGCAGAGAATGGGAGTTGAGTTGAGCAAACTCCGGCCACGCCTGCTTGAACTCTGGCAGAAGATTCTGCTGCTCAAGGTAAGTAACCGTCCGGCGGTTGCGCCGATACTCATAGCGTCGGTGAGCAACGCAAGCGTTGTAGAGGTAGCAGTGCAAACGGCGGGCAGACAACAAAGCCCGCTCTTGGGTTTTGTTGGGGTACAGCCGAAAGGTCTGCCGCTTGATTACCAGTACAGTTTCAGTCACCTTTTGTGACTTAGTCGAGGCCACAGTAAGTGTAGCATCGAGAAGGGCAGACTAAGAAGCGACGCTGAGGCAGTTTTTAGAATTCACCTGCACGTAGTGTTTGTAACAAAATACTGGTCACTAAAGTGTATTGGGAAGGGCTAGGCTTTGGCATGATTTGCTGCCTAGAAATTGTGAAGCAATACATCCAGAATCAGTCAGAGGGTGCTATCCATCCCCACCGTATAGACGGTGGGGAATTCCGCACCTTACGTTAAGCCCCACGGAACTGTCCAGACGCGTCCTTGACAGCGCCTTGACAAGAATCCCCCGCCTTGAGGGGGTGGGAGCGTCAACCTGGCCAATGGCGGCCATGGCCCTTACCCCCGGTCCCTCTCCCTCAGGGAGAGGGGAGTCAGAGCGGCGCGTTCGTGACGGCGTTGCCTAGCGCTGACGACGGACAGAAACCTTTCATTTTCCCGGTTGCTTGCTTGCAAGGATCCCAAAAGATGTCTAGAAGATGCGGCGGGAAGGGGATCCCCGCTCCAGCAGCTCCTTGGCTACTAGGGTCACCACTGCCAGCAAGGAGAGCACCACCGCTGCTGCATAGGCTGAGCCCGTGGCATAGCTGCGGTAGGCATCTTCCACAAACAGAGGTAGGGTTTGGGTGCGCCCAACGATGTTGCCCGAGACCACCGCCACAGCGCCAAACTCCCCCATGGCACGGGCATTGGTTAGGATGACGCCGTACAGAAGGCCCCAGCGGATGTTGGGCAGGGTGATGCGCCAAAAGATCTGCCAGGAATTCGCTCCCAGGGTTTTGGCGGCCTCTTCCTCTTCGGTGCCGGTCTCTTCCAAGACGGGCAGTACCTCCCGCACCACAAAAGGCAAGGTGATGAAAGCCGTGGCCAGCACAATGCCCGGAAAGGCAAAAAGGACCCGCAGGTTCCAGGATCCCAGCCAACCTTGACGGCCAAAGATTAGCACCAGCATCAGGCCGGCCACTACCGGCGAAATGGAAAAGGGCAGGTCAATAAGGCTAAGCAGCAAGGCCCGTCCTGGAAAGCGGCGGCGGGCCAAGGCTAGGGCGGCGCAGAGGCCAAAAAGAGTATTGAGCGGCACAACAACCAGGGCAGTCAGCAAAGTCAAGCGGGCCGCACTGAGAAACTCTCGCTCCCCTAGGTGCTGAAAAAAAGTGGGGATCCCTTCCCGAAAGGCCTGGTAGAAAACATTCACCAGCGGGATCCCGATGAGCAGACCTACGTAGAGCAAGACGATCCCAATCAGCAGGCCAGCTAGCCAAGGGCTGGCGGGTGGTGCAACTTCCCTAGGTTTCATGGCGACTTGCCCAGCCTTGCAGAAGGTTAATCACCGCCAGCAATAGGAAGGAGATCACCAACATCACTGTTCCAATCACGGTGGCGCCGGCGTAATCGTACTGTTCCAGTCTTTGGATGACCAGCACCGCCGCAATCAAGTCCTGGAAAGGGATGCTGGCGGCAATAATGACGATGGAGCCATACTCACCGACCGCGCGAGAAAACCCCAGCGCCACCCCTGTTAGGATAGAAGGTAGAATTTGCGGCAACACCACTCGGCGAAAGGTCTGCCAGCGGGAGGCGCCCAAGCTCCAGGCAGCTTCTTCCACCTCTGGTTCCAGTTCCTGGAGCACCGGCTGCACGGTCCGCACCACAAAGGGAAAAGAGATAAACAGCATTGCCACCCCCACCCCCAAGCGGGTAAAGGCAATGCGAATTCCCAAGGGAGCCAGCAGGGATCCTATCCAACCGTTGCTGCTGTAGACTGTGGCCAGGGTGAGACCGGCCACAGCCGTGGGCAGGGCAAAGGGCAGATCAATTAACCCCTCGAGGAGCTTTTTGCCGGGGAAGGCGTAGCGCACCAACACCCAGGCGGTTAGGGTGCCCATCACACCGTTCACGAGGGCTGCCAGCAAGGCAGTTACAAAAGTAACCTCATAGGCAGAGAGGGCTAGGGGATCGGTTGCAATCCGCCAAAACTCTGCCCAGCCCAGGGTGCTGGACCTGGTAATCAAGGCAGCCAGGGGCAAGACTAACATCAGGAAGAGATAGCCCAGGGTCAGCCCCCACGGCCAAGACAGTTGAGACAACGCTTGCAGCAAGGTTCCCTACGCTCCCACAGGCATGGCTGTCATTTCCGTTTTTTTGATGGGGAAGGCTTTGATTACCCTAGGGCGCACGTAAACCTGCTGCCCTATGTGCAGCGGCTGGCTGGCGTATTGCTCGCGGCTGAGGTGGGCCCAGAGGGAGCCGCCATCGCTGAGAATTAGCTCCGCCTGGATCTCCCGCCCTAGGTGAATGATCTCTTTGACCCAAGCCGAGACACCGCTGCTGGTGGGGTTGAGCTCGATTTGGACATCGTGGGGGCGCAGAAAAAGTCGATGCGGGCCGGCTTGGGCTTCAGGGAGTTGGCAGGACAATACAGAGCGAGGCGAGAGCTCGTTGACCGGGCCGATAAAGCTCATGACAAAGGGAGTGGCCGGATGATCATAGATCTCAGCCGGGGATCCCACCTGTTCCACCCGCCCCTGGTTCATGACCACAATTTGGTCGGCCACCTCCATGGCCTCCTCTTGGTCGTGGGTAACAAACACAGTGGTAACGTGCACCTCGTCGTGCAGGCGCCGCAGCCATTGGCGCAGCTCCTTACGCACCCTGGCATCCAGCGCCCCAAAGGGCTCATCCAAAAGCAACACCTGCGGCTCCACCGCCAGAGCACGGGCCAGGGCCACCCGCTGGCGCTGTCCTCCTGAAAGCTGTGAGGGGTAGCGATCCCCAAACCCTGACAGTTGCACCAGCTCCAGCAGCTCGTCCACCCGCGCCTGGATCTCAGCCCGTGGCAGCTTGCGGATCTCCAGGCCAAAGGCAATGTTCTGCCGCACCGTCATGTGCTTAAACAGGGCGTAGTGCTGGAAGACAAAGCCAACGTTGCGCTCCTGGACGCTGGCATGGGTGGCATCCCGCCCCGTGAGGAAGATCCGCCCTGTGTCCGGCTTTTCCAGGCCGGCAATGAGACGTAGCAGGGTAGATTTGCCAGAACCCGACGGCCCCAGCAAAGCCACCAGGGATCCCGTGGGAATGATGAGATCCGTAGGGTGGAGGGCCTGAAACTGGCCAAAACGCTTCGATACCCCTGCAATGGTGATGCCCATAGGTTCTGCCTAGCTAGTGGTTGGTCTAAGGAGTTGCTGGCTCGGTTGCCGGATGGTGCTGCAGCTAGGGGTAAGGGAGGTGAAATCTGCAGCTAATCTACGGTAAACCTGTCAACAAACCGTTGATACAGCTCCCAGGATACCTTGAATGGGGATGCAAAACAAGGGAGGCTCCCTACAGCCCGGCTTGGATGCGGTCAAACGCAGCCCCATCGGCAAAAAAGCGGTTTTGGATTGCTTCCCAGCCCCCCAGGTCGGCAACAGTTACCAGCCTCTCAATGGGAGGGTACCGCCAGGCAAACTCTTGCGCCACCGTCGGCTCCACCGGACGGAAACCCACCTCGGCAAAGGCCCGTTGCGCTTCTGGAGTAAACAGGTAGTTCACAAAGGCTTCGGCCACGCTGCGGGTTCCTTTGCGCTCCACCGTGGCATCCACCACGGCTACGGGGTTGTCGATGGAAATGTTGGGATCCGGCACCACGTAGGGCAAGGACTGGCCGCGCAGACCGGCCAGGATCACCTCCTGTTCGTAGGTGAGCAGGGCATCTCCCTGCCCTTTTTGGAAAAAGACATCCGTAGCCTCCCGCGAGTCCCGTGGCAGGACGCGGACATTTTTGTAGACCTGGGTGGTGAAGGCCAGGGCTTGGGGCTCCGGAACAGCACTCCAGAGGGCCAAAAAGTTCCAGCGGGCACCCCCTGAGGTTTTGGGGTTGGCGGTGATCACCTGCAGGCCGGGCCGGGCCAGGTCCAGCCAAGAGCGGATACCGTGGGGGTTGCCCTGCCGCGTTACAATCACCACGACCGAGCGGGTAACGATCCCTTGGTTGGGCGTGCGGCTTTCCCAGCCCGGTCGAATGAGACCGGCAGCCACAAGGCGCTCCACATCCAGGCCCAGGGCCAGGGCCACCACATCGGCATCCAGCCCCTCGATGACCGCCCGCGCTTGCGTGGCCGAGCCGGCGTAGCTGCTTTCTACACGCACCCGTTGGCCGGTCTGGGCCAGCCAGTGGGCCTCAAAGGCAGGGATGATCTGCCGGTAGGCGTCGCGGGTTACGGCAAAAGAAGCTAGGAGAATCCTCACTTCCCCCTGGGATCCCACCCCGCAGCCGCCCAGCCCTAGCAGAAGTCCTAGGAGGAGGGATCCCACCGCCAGCCACCGCCCCACTCTCCCCGACCAGGCCACCGCGACAGGTGAGGGGATCCCCCCTGTCCCTTCCCTCTTCACAGCCACCCCCATTCCGCTCTCCCCAAAAAGGTTGAACGGCAGGGATCCATTCTACGGTCAGCCGGTCGGCAGGCCGTCTTTAGGGCCAGGGATCCCTAGGCAGGGCAGGGGGTGGGAAGCGCCGCATCGGCAGCAAGATCCAGCGTGGCCCTGAGGAGGCCGGGATCCTCTGGAGAAGGGAGCAGCTGGAACCCCAAGCGCCTGCAGAGGCGGCGCATGCCCTCGTTTTCGCTGAGCACCTCGCCGGTGAGGCGCCGGATCCCTTCGCAGCGGGCCACCTGAATCAGGCGGGTCAGCAGCTCCGTGCCGATCCCCTGTCTTTGGTAGGGATCCGCTACCAGCAGGGCAAACTCGGCTTCTTCGGGAAGGCCGTGTTTTTTGGAGAGGCGGCTGATGCCGAGGAGGTGGGGCTCTGGGTCTTGCCGCTCGGCCACCAGAGCAATCTCCCGGTCGTAGTCGTTAAAGCAGATGCGAACCAAGCGCTCGTGGGCGATGCGGGCGCTGTATTTGATGGGGTGGAAGTAGCGCAGGTAGATGCTGTAGTCGGAGACGTGGCGGTGAAACTGGATCACCAGCAGCTCGTCTTCGGGACGGATGGGGCGGATGGTGATGCCCTCGCGGAAGGGCCAACTGTACTGGCTGGGGTAGGGGCGGATGGCCAACGGTACGGGGGGTTCCTGCTCCGAGCGCAAAATGACGCGGGCATCCAAAGCCAGCAGTTGCTCGCCCGAGGCCAGCAGGGGGTTGATGTCGATCTCTTGGATCTGCCGCTGTTCGGCCACCAGTTGGCTGAAGCGCACCAAAAGCTGTTCCAGCGCTTCCAGATTGACGGCCCGGCGCCCCCGCACCCCCTTGAGGGCCTTGTAGATGAGGGTATTCTCCATCAGGCGGCGCGCCAAGGTGGTGTTGAGGGGGGGAAGGCCAATGGCGCGATCCTGGAACACCTCCACCAGTTGGCCGCCGCTGCCAAACAGCAACACCGGCCCAAACTGGGGATCCTCGCTGCTGCCCAGGATCAGCTCGTAGCCGTCGGTGCGGATCATCGGCTGCACCGTCACCCCTTGGAAGTGCTCTGGCCCTGCTTTCTCGCTGACGTTGCGGCGAATCTGGGCGAAGGCCCGCCGCACCGCTTCGGCATCGGGCAGGTTGAGCTGGACGCCGCCCACGTCACTCTTGTGGGTGAGGGTATGGGAGTAGAGCTTCAGCACCACCGGGTAGCCCATTTCTGCGGCGGCCTCTACCGCTGCTTCCGGGCTCTTGGCCACCCGCGTGGGCACCACCGGGATCCCGTAGGCGGCCAGGATCTCCTTGGACTCGACCTCGGTTAAGAGCCGGCGACCTTGCTGCCGGGCTTGGCCGAGAATTTGTTGCACCCTCTCGCCCTCGACCGCTGTTGCAGGGAGCAGAGTGGGAGTTTCGTAGAGGGCCTTGAGGTTGTCGCTAAAGCGCCACAGATAGCTGAATACCCGTGCCGCCTGATCCGGGTAGCGGTAGGTGGGGATCCCCGCTTGGTTAAGGATCTGCTCGCCGGCATCCACCAGGTCTCCCCCCATCCAACTGGCCAGGATGGGTTGGCGGGAGCCACTGCGCCGCCAGGTCTCTGCCACCTTGGCAGCAGTGGCAGTGGGATCCGTCATTGCCTGGGGGGTGAGGATCACCAAACAGCCCTGGCTGGCAGGATCCCGCAGCACGATCTCCAGCGCCTGGGCAAAGCGCTCCGGCCCGGCATCGCCCAAAATATCAATGGGATTGCCGTGGCTCCAGTGGGGCGGCAGGATGGAGTTAAGCTGCTCCAGGGTTTGGGGAGAAAGCTGGGCCAGGGATCCCCCAGCGCGGATGAGGGCGTCGGTGGCCAGCACCCCCGGTCCGCCGGCATTGGTGAGGATGCTGAGGTGGGGGCCCTGCGGGCGGGGCTGTTTGGCCAGTACCTCCGCCATGTCGAAGAGATCTTCAATGTGATCCACCCGCAGCACACCGCAGCGGCGGAAGGCTGCATCCAAAACCGCGTCGCTGCCGGTGAGGGATCCCGTGTGGGAAGCTGCCGCCTGGGCCGCCGCCTGGGTACGCCCCGCCTTGATGACAATAATCGGCTTGCTCAGCGCCACCTCGCGGGCCGCCGACACAAACGACCGCGCGTCCCCAATCGACTCCATGTAGAGGACAATGCTGTGGGTGTGGGGATCCTCGCCCAGATAGTCGATGAGATCCCCCCAGCCCACATCCAGCATGGATCCCAGGGAGATGAAGGCGCTAAAGCCGACATTTTCCCGCAGGCTCCAGTCCAGGATTGAGGTGCAGAGGGCCCCGCTTTGGCTGATAAACCCCACGTTGCCGGGTCGGGCCATCTGGGCAGCAAAGGTGGCATTGAGGCCGGTGTGGGGATTTTGGATCCCCAGGCAGTTGGGACCAATGAGGCGCAGCTTGCCGCGGGCAGCCTCTTGGATGGCCTTTTCCAGCTCCAGCCCCTCCGGGCCAATTTCCTTAAAGCCTGCCGAGAGGACAATGGCCCCCTTGACGCCGGCCTCGACGCATTCTTGAATAACCGCCGGCACCCCGGCTGCCGGGATGGCGATGATGGCCAAATCCACCGGCTCCGGCAGAGCAGAGAGCCGCTCGTAGGCCCGGATGCCCAACACCTGGTGCCGCTTGGGGTTGACCGGGTAGACCGTGCCGCCAAAGGGGTGGCTGATCAGGTTCCAGAGCACCGTGCGCCCCACACTGCCCTCGCGCTCTGTTGCCCCCACCACCGCCACCGAGCGGGGCAGAAAAATGGGATCTAAGGGGTGGGATCTGGCCTTCCAGATGTCCAGGCTGGGATCGGGGCGGTGCAGCGTAGCCATAGCCGTTGCAAGGAGGGAGAAGCACGTTTTGGCGGGGAGGAAGGCCGACCTTAAACCAGAGCCGGCTCCGGCTGGTGGTAGAGGGCAGCCTCCACCCGGCAGCCCCGATAGGCCAAGACGTACAGCTCCTTCATATCCTGAATGAGGGGGTAGCGGGGGTTGGCGCCGGTGCATTGGTCATCAAAAGCCTGCTCCGCCATCGCTTCCAGACGGTCGTAAAAGGCCTGCTCGCTCTCGCCGAGGGCCTCGCGAATGCTGGCCGGGATCCCTAGCTTCCGCTTTAGCTCCTCGATGGCCTCGATAAGGCGCATGACCTTTTCATCATCATTGGCTCCCCCCAACTGCAGGTAATCGGCAATCTCGGCATAGCGGTGCTTGGCGTTGGGGTAGCGGTATTGGGGAAAGATGGCCTGCTTGAAGGGGGCGTCGGTGGCGTTGTAGCGGATGACGTGGGTAATCATCAGGGCATTGGCCAGGCCGTGGGGCAGGTGGAAGGTGGATCCCAGCTTGTGGGCCAAGGAGTGGCACACCCCCAAAAAGGCGTTGGCAAAGGCCATGCCGGCAAGGGTGGCGGCGTAGTGGACTTTTTCCCGCGCTTCTGGATCTTCAGCTCCCTTCTCGTAGGCCCGCGGCAGGTAGGTCATCAGCAGCTTAATTGCCTGCAGCGCCAGCCCGTCGGTAAACTCGCTGGCCATCACCGAGACATAGGCTTCCAAGGCGTGGGTGAGGGCATCGATGCCGCCGTAAGCCGTCAGCTTCTTGGGCAGCTTCAGGGTGAGATCCGGATCGACAATGGCCATGCTGGGGGTGAGGGCGTAGTCGGCCAGGGGGTACTTGATCCCCACCCGGTCATCGGTCACCACCGCAAAGGGCGTTACCTCGGATCCCGTCCCGGAAGTGGTGGGGATGCAGACCAGTTGGGCTTTTTGCCCCAGCGGCGGCAGCTCGTAGACCCGTTTGCGGATGTCCATAAAGCGCGTTGCCAGGCCTTCAAACTCCACCTGGGGCTGCTCGTACATCAGCCACATCACCTTGGCCGCATCCATCGGGGATCCGCCGCCCACGGCGATGATGACATCCGGCTGAAACTGGCGCAACTGCTCCAGGCCGCGGTTGACGTTGCTGAGGGTGGGATCCGGCTCTACATCGTGGTAGACATCCCACTTTATCTGCAGCTCCTCGAGAACCCGGGTAACCGGCTGCAGCACACCCAGCTCGAAGAGGGGCTTATCGGTCACCAAAAAAGCCCGTTTTTTGCCGGCCAACTCCCGCAGCGCCACCGGTAGACATCCCGGCTTGAAGTAGATCTTGGGCGGCACCCGGAACCAGAGCATATTTTCCCGCCGGTAGGCCACGGTTTTAATGTTGAGCAGGTGGCGCGGCCCCACATTGTCGGAGACGGAGTTGCCCCCCCACGTGCCACAGCCCAAAGTTAACGAGGGATCCAGCCTAAAGTTGTAGAGATCCCCAATTGCCCCCTGGGAAGAGGGGGTGTTGATCAGCACCCGCGCTGTTTGGAGGGCATGCTCAAAGTAGGCAATATCGTCCTGGTTGGCGGGATCGGTATACAAAACAGAGGTGTGGCCCCGCCCACCGAAATTGACCACTTGGACAGCAACCTCGACGGCGCTGTGGAAATCCTTGGCGCGGTAGAAGGCCAAAACAGGGGCCAATTTTTCGTAGGAAAACGGCTCTTCGGGCCCCACCTTGTCCACTTCCCCAATCAGCAGCTTGGTGCCTTCGGGTACCTGGATCCCGGCCAGAGCGGCAATGGTCTGCACCGATTGGCCGACAATAGCTGGATTGAGACGGCCATCCTTGAGGAGGATGCGGCGCACCGCTTGCGTTTGTTCCGGATCCAAAAAGTAGGCCCCTCGATGGCAAAACTCCGCCTTCACCTGCTCATAAACGGCCTCCACCACAATCACCGCCTGTTCCGAGGCGCAGATCATGCCGTTGTCAAAAGTTTTGCTGAGCAAGATTGAACTGACGGCCATGGGAATGTCGGCACTGGTGTCGATGACCGCCGGCGTGTTGCCCGCCCCCACGCCCAGCGAGGGGTGGCCGGAGGAATAGGCCGCCTTGACCATGCCGGGGCCGCCGGTGGCCAGGATCAATTTCACCTCCGGATGCTGCATCAAAGCCTGAGAAAGCTCAATCGTGGGCTCGTCAATCCAGCCAATCAAGCCCACAGGCGCGCCTGCCGCCTCAGCCGCCTCTTTGACCACTTTGGCCGCGGCGATGGTGCATCGTTTGGCGCGGGGGTGAGGCGCAAAAATGATGGCGTTGCGGGTTTTCAGAGTGATGAGGGCTTTGAAAATAGTCGTCGAAGTGGGATTGGTGACCGGCACAATGCCCGCCAAAAGCCCCACCGGCTCGGCAATGCGCTCGTAGCCAAAGCTCTCGTCCCGCTCAATGACGCCACAGGTTTTCTCGTGTTTGTACTTGTTGTAAATGTATTCAGAGGCAAAGTGATTTTTGATCACCTTGTCTTCCACAATGCCCATGCCGGTCTCCTCTACAGCCAACTTGGCCAAGGGGATCCGCTCGTTGTTGGCTGCCAGGGCAGCTTTGTGAAAGATTCGATCCACCTGCTCCTGGGTGAAGGTGGCATACTCAGCCTGGGCAGCTTTCACCTGCTGGATTAAGGCTTCCAGTTCCTCGAGATTGGTAACAGGCATAGGTGGATCCCTCCAAAATCACATCCATACGGCTTAAGAGTTGAGGCAACCATTAGAAATTGCTGGAAAACTCCATAGGCTCCCTGGCCGGCTAAGCGCCCACAGGTGCGGGAACCTGGATCTCGGTGGTCATTTTTGGGGGATGGGTGAGGGTGTTGTGGATGATGCAAGCGTCGACAGCTTTTTCTAGGCCCTTTTGCTGCCTTTCGTCGAGGGGGATCCCCGTCTGAACGCGAATGCAAATGTTGTCTAAGCGGCTGGGGTGCTCAACTTTATCTGCAGTAACAACCACTTCCAGCCCCCGAGGATCCAACTGCCGCGCTTCCAGATACTTGAGGGCATAAAAGCCAACACAGGCACCCAAAGAGGCCAAAAACCACTCCGGCGGCGTCATTCCCTGATCTTGGCCGTGGTTGTCCAAGGGCTGATCGCTGAGGATGCGATGGCCGCGGCTTTCGGCTTGAAATTGAACGCCATTTTGGTAGGTTACGCGCACTTCCACTGGGGATCCCTCCTCTATTTTTCCATCTGCCAGAGTTGGCCAGCTCCTAGCCTATAAGTTCAACCTAGCGCTACTTTAGGGGCAGCCTAAGAATTTTAGAGATGACTTTGGGATCAAGCTGATGCAAATGGGGATTGACTCTGTTTTTGTTACTGTTGCTACGGCAATAAACTAAGTCTTAGCAGCCATTAAACCGCCACCAATCCCCGCTCGCGAAAGATCTGCAAAGCGTGGTTGATCTGTTCCGGGGTGGGCGGCTGGACATCGCTGAGGGTGTAGGGCAGTCCCAACTGCTGCCATTTGTATTCCCCCATCTTGTGAAAGGGCAAAACCTCCACCCGCTCCACGTTGGATAGAGTGGCCACAAACTCAGCCAAGCCCTTGATGTTTTCCTCAGGATCTGTTAGTCCAGGAACGAGAACAAAACGAATCCAGGTGGGCTTTTGAATCTGATCCAAATAGCGAGCCAGATCGAGAGTGGGCTGCAGCGAAACGCCGGTAACTTTGCGATAGAGCTCCGGCAGATAGGACTTGATATCGAGCAACACCAAATCCGTATGGGCCAAAACTGGCTTGGCCACCCCCAAGGGCGCGTAGCCGGAAGTGTCCAGCGCCGTGTGCAAGTCCAGCTCGTGGCAGCGGCGGAAAATCTCGGCCACAAAGTTGGGTTGCATTAACGGTTCCCCCCCGCTAGCCGTGACTCCCCCACCCTTGAGGTAGTAATTGCGGCAGCGCTGGATCTCCGCCATGAGGGAGTCCACCGTCACCACCTGGCCAGCATTGGGATCCCGACAGTCGGGATTGTGGCAGTACAGACAGCGCAGAGGACAGCCCTGTAGGAAGATGACAAAGCGGATCCCTGGCCCATCTACCGTGCCACAGGTCTCGACCGAGTGAATGCGGCCGGTTATCGGCGTCAAGGGCTTGAGCGGGGTATCCATACTTCTATCCTCAATGGCTTTTGCAAAATATCAATTAATCTTGAGGTTTTCTTCCCAATTGCTGGCCATGTTGTGCAGATCACGGTTTGGACTTTACCCAGACTGTGTTTTTCTTAACGGTTGAAAACCAATGGAAAGGCCTCCTACTGGGAGGCCTCTGCCGAGAGGTTGTGCAGGCGATGGGCTTTGGGATCAAAGCCCGCCGGGAAATGGGTATAGGCATCGTAATCGGCGTGATCCAGCAAAGCCCCCTCCAAGAGAGCACCGCGGAAATTGCTGCCAAAAAGCAGACATCCCCGCAGGTCGGCTTTGGATAGGTTGGCGCCGCTCAAATCGGCAAAGCTGAGATCGCACCCCCGCAAGTTGGCGCCTGCCAGGTTGGCGCCGCTGAAATCGGCATAGCGCAGGTCGGCACCGGCTAGGTGGATCCCTTGTAGGTCGGCCTGGGGCAGCTCGATCTCCTGGAAATCTCGCCGTCCCGCCGCGTAGTCTCTAACCAAATCCCCAACGCTATAGTTCATTGAACCTCCTTGCTTGGGGAGGGGGGATCCTTCACCCGGCTAGGGGCAGCCTTCCGGGATCCCCCGCCCCCTCGTTTAGAAGTGTTGATGGAAGGTGCGGTTAATTACATCCAGTTGCTGCTCGCGGGTAAGCTTGATGAAGTTCACCGCGTAGCCGGAAACCCGGATGGTGAGCTGCGGGTAGAGCTCTGGGTGCTCCATGGCGTGCAGCAGGGTCTCGCGGTTGAGGACATTCACGTTGAGGTGAAAGCCGCCATCCCGCATGTAGCCGTCCAGCAGCCCCACCAGGTTGGCAACCCGCTCCTCGGCCGTGCGACCTAGGGCCGCCGGCACGATGGAGAAGGTGTTGGAGATGCCATCCAGCGCGTCGTCGTAGGGCAGCTTGGCCACGGAGGCCAGCGACGCCACCGCTCCCTTGGTGTCGCGGCCATGCATGGGGTTGGCCCCCGGTGCAAAGGGCTCGCCAGCCCGCCGCCCATCGGGGGTGTTGCCAGTTTTCTTTCCGTAGACCACGTTGGAGGTGATGGTGAGAATGGACTGGGTGGGGATAGCGTTGCGGTAGGTTTTGTGCTTGCGCAGCTCCGCCATGAAGGTCTGCACCAATTGCACCGCAATCTGGTCAACCCGGTCGTCGTTGTTGCCATATTTGGGGAAGTCGCCCTCCACCGCGTAGTCCACCACCAGGCCGCGCTCGTCCCGAATTGCCCGCACCCGCGCGTACTTGATGGCCGAGAGGGAATCCGCCACCACCGATAGGCCAGCCAGGCCAAAGGCCATCGTGCGCACAATGTCGCGGTCGTGCAGGGCCATCTCCAGGCGCTCGTAGCAGTACTTGTCGTGCATGTAGTGGATGATGTTCATGGTGTTGACGTAGGTCTTGGCCAGCCAGGCCATCATCTGCACCAGGCGCGGCCACACCTCGTCGTACTCCAACACCTCAGAGGTGATGGGGGCGTAGGCCGGGGCCACCTGCTCACCGGAGATCTCATCCCGACCGCCATTGATGGCATAGAGTAGGCACTTGGCCAGGTTTACCCGCGCCCCAAAAAACTGCATCTGCTTGCCAATGCGCATGGCCGATACGCAGCAGGCGATGCCGTAGTCATCCCCCCAGTAGGGGCGCATCAGGTCGTCGTTTTCGTACTGGATGGAGCTGGTTTCGATGGAGACCTTGGCGCAGTAGCGCTTGAAGGCTTCCGGCAGCCGCTCCGACCAGAGCACCGTTAGGTTGGGCTCCGGCGCCGGCCCCAGGTTGTAGAGGGTGTGCAGCATGCGGAAGCTGGTCTTGGTGACCAGAGGTCGCCCATCCAGCCCCATGCCGCCAATGCACTCAGTTACCCAGGTGGGATCGCCGCTGAAGAGCTCGTTGTACTCTGGCGTGCGCAAAAACCTGACCATGCGCAGCTTCATGACAAAGTGGTCGATGAGCTCCTGGGCCTCTTCTTCGGTGAGGATCCCGGCCTGCAGATCCCGCTCGATGTAGATGTCTAGGAACGTGGAGACCCGCCCCAGGGACATGGCGGCACCGTTTTGCTCTTTGACCGCTGCCAGGTAGGCTAGGTACAGCCACTGGATGGCCTCGCGGGCATTGGTTGCTGGCCGGCCGAGATCAAAGCCGTAGCTGGCCCCCATTTCCTTGAGCTCGTGCAGGGCTTTGATCTGCTCTGAGAGCTCCTCCCGCAGGCGGATGGTCTCTTCATCCATCGTGTCCAGGTCTAGGCTGGCTTTTTGCGCCTCCTTGTCTTCAATCAGCCGATCCACCCCGTAGAGAGGTACCCGCCGGTAATCACCGATGATGCGACCCCGCCCATAGGCGTCCGGCAAGCCGGTGATGATGCCAGAGCGGCGGCAGCGGCGCATCTCCTCCGTGTAGGCGTCAAAGACCCCGTCGTTGTGGGTCTTGCGGTATTTGGTAAAGATCTCCTTAACCTTTGGATCCAGCTCGTAGCCGTAGGCCTTGAGGGCCGTCTCTACCATGCGGATGCCGCCAAAGGGCAGGATGGCCCGCTTCAGGGGCTTGTCTGTCTGCAGACCTACAATTTGCTCCAGCTCCCGGTCGATATAGCCCGGCGGGTGGCTGGTGATGCTGGAAGGAAGGTCGGTGTCAGCATCCAAAACCCCCCGCTCCCGTTCCAGCGCCATCAAATCCTTAACCTTGGCCCACAGCCCCTGCGTGCGTTCAGTGGCCGGCGCCAAAAAGCTTTCATCGCCGGTGTAGGGAGTGTAATTGCGCTGAATAAAATCTCGGACATCAATGCAGCGTTGCCACCGTCCCGGGACAAAATCTCTCGCTATCGTTTGCTCAGATACTTTACGCTCTCCGCTTTTTTCGGCCTTCGATTCTGTAGACAAAGCTACAGAACGGTGCGCGCTCACTACCATAACAATCCTCCCGGCTCTTCCGCCTGACAACTTCGCCAGTAGACTGGCAATAGAGCAAGGTGACACCCCGTTGACTGCCAAAAGCTACAACAATCTTTGCAAAAGAGAAGGACAAACGACTCGCCTACGGGAGAGCTTTTAGCAACTCTGCCGTTTCTTTTTTTGAGCTGTTTGCCATACACCTTGCCCACTTCAATTCTAGTCTCCTCCCCTCTCAGGCGGTTCTTGCTTCTGCATTTTTTCGGTATTGTCCTAAGAGGCTGCCAAGGGGAGTTGCCCAATGGCTAGCTTAGGTCAAGGTAGGCTGGAGTCAGTGCCTTTAGTCAGTGGGGTGGCGCAGTAACCGCTCGAGGGAATCTCCGTAGCAATTCCTCCACTGCCCTCCCTCTTGCCCTGAGCTAGGAAAAAACTGAGGCAGGGATCTGCTCCCACTGCGAGGGGTAAGAGTTTTGAACTAAGGTAAACTTTGGTGTTTGCTTTGAGAGAAGTGTTAAATACAACCTCTCATGCAGCTGGGGCTTGCCTATCATCCTGTCTGGCGCTGGGTAGTTTTGGTTCCTAGACTGAGCCCCTTCCTTGAGGATTGCTCATTGCTGTGCTACATATGTCTTAACTGCCTGGCATGAGTATTTATTACTATGCGGCTCGTCTGCGGCCAAAAGGGGGCCTTGTCGAGCCGAGGACGAAGGAGGAGCGTAATGTTCACACGGTTGGCGGAACAATACCGCAGCTACGTTCAAGACCTGGTGATGAGTTTGCAGGCCCTGGCCATTGCTTTGGAGAAGCGGGGCTACCCAGCCTCCTGCTACACCTGCGGAACCTCCTTTGAGAGCGCTTCCTTCATGGTCAGCTTGCGGGAAGGGCATCTGATTCGCTTTTTGGTTTCCGAGTGCTCCATCAGCTGGACGGAGATGCGGGATGAGCGAGAGCTGATGAAGCTGGAAGGAGCAGAAGCCATTCGTCAGCTTCAGGATCTGGTAGAGCTGATCAAAGACGATCTGGTGGCTAGCGCTGCGCCAGCGGAAGCTCTAGCCAGTAGCCGCTGATCCCTGTCAGAGACTCCCTAGCCAAGAAATCTATAGCCATTGGAGGCCACCTCTGGAGCTAAAGAGCAGCCTTCTAGGGACACACTTGCGCTTAGTCGTTTCCCTATACCCCCAAGGGGATTCGAACCCCTGTCGCATCCGTGAAAGGGATGTGTCCTAGGCCTCTAGACGATGGGGGCATCTGGAAGCAGGGCGATCTTGATTCTAAAGAGGCGGGTTTAGTTCTGTCAACTTACGTTTCTTGCTAGTCGGCCTCCTGCCCCGGCCAAGATCAGGACTCCCAGGAGAGCCAGGCCCAGCAATCCAGCAATTAGGAGAGGTTCATCGGAGATCGCATCCATGTACACCTCACCTCTTGAGGGGGATAATAAAGATCCAGGTCCTGCCCTACTCAAGTGGCGAGAGGGGCAGCTCTTCAGAGGCTTAAACTACACTATCTATAGGAATGACCCATCGCTTGGACTAGCATGATTCCCACCGTTATTGAGCAATCTGCACGCGGCGAGCGCGCTTTTGATATTTACTCGCGTTTGCTACGGGATCGGATTATCTTCTTGGGCACGCCGGTAGATGACGATGTTGCCAACCTCATTGTGGCCCAGATGCTCTACCTGGAATCCGAAGACCCCGAGAAAGATATCTACCTCTACATCAACTCTCCCGGCGGCTCTGTCTATGCTGGCATGGCCATTTACGACACCATGCAGCACATCCAACCCGACGTCTCCACCATCTGCATTGGTCTCGCAGCCAGCATGGGAGCCTTTTTGCTGGCAGGGGGCGCCAAAGGCAAACGCATTGCCCTTCCTCATGCCCGCATCATGATTCACCAACCTCTGGGAGGAGCCCAGGGTCCAGCCACTGACATCGAGATCCAAGCTAGGGAGCTTCTCTTTATCAAAAACAGTCTCAACAGTCTGCTTGCTTACCACACCGGCCAACCGCTGGAGCGCATCGAGCGCGATACTGACCGCGACAACTTTATGACCCCAGAACAGGCCAAAGAATACGGCATCATCGACCAGGTAATCACCAAGAAGCCCCAGCCCTCCCTGACCACCGTTTCCTAGCTCCCCTGGCTGCCGGAAACTTCCTTGCCCAGCGCCCTGTCGGGGGAGCTGGGATCCCCCTCAGAAAGATGTGAAGAGAGTTAAAGAAATCTATCTTGCTGCCAAGAGAGGGCCTGGCTTGCTTTAAGTAAACTAATCAAACTCATAAAGAAAGTAATGATCTGCCTCTCATCGCAGATGATAGCTTAGGATTAAACCTAAGGTAGAGTTGCATCGTCGAAATCGCAGCTGCGACAGGAGCTGGAAATATCCCCAGGGAATTTTCTAGGCTCGACGTGTCAAAGCTGGCGATGGAAGAAGTTCTAGGGGTAAGGCTCAGATCTTTCCCCTGCCTAAGGGAGGGGGATTAAGGCACAAGTTGAGCCCCCCACTTGTGAGGCAACTCCAGGAGCAGGATTTTTACCTCTGCTCCCTTGCCTGTCTTGAGTGGCTGTAGGTGTTGTTTTTCAACTTTGCAGAGTTTGTCATTCGTGTAGAGGGGGATTGACGTGGCCTACTCAGCAACCAAAACCAAAAGCGGCTACCAAGCGGGGGTAAAGGACTACCGGCTGACCTATTACACCCCCGATTACACACCTAAGGATACTGATATCCTGGCCTGTTTCCGAGTTACGCCTCAGCCGGGCGTCCCTCCGGAAGAAGCGGGGGCAGCCGTAGCGGCTGAGTCCTCAACAGGCACCTGGACAACGGTTTGGACCGATCTGCTCACTGACTTGGATCGCTACAAGGGCCGCTGCTACGACATTGAGCCGGTTCCTGGCGAAGAGAACCAGTATTTCTGCTTCGTCGCCTACCCGCTGGATCTCTTCGAGGAAGGCTCAGTTACCAACATGCTCACCTCGATTGTGGGCAATGTCTTCGGCTTCAAGGCCTTGAAGGCGCTGCGGCTGGAGGACTTGCGTATTCCCGTAGCCTACTTGAAGACCTTCCAGGGCCCTCCCCACGGTATCCAGGTAGAGCGGGATAAGCTGAACAAGTATGGTCGTCCACTGCTGGGCTGCACCATCAAGCCCAAGCTAGGCCTTTCCGCCAAAAACTACGGGCGGGCTGTGTACGAGGCGCTGCGGGGTGGGCTGGACTTTACCAAAGACGACGAAAACGTCAACTCCCAGCCCTTCATGCGTTGGCGGGATCGCTACCTGTTTGTCATGGAAGCGGTCCATAAAGCGCAGGCAGAAACCGGCGAGATCAAGGGGCACTACCTGAACGTGACGGCGCCCACCTGCGAGGAGATGTTCAAGCGGGCGGAGTTTGCTAAGGAGATTGGTGCCCCCATCATCATGCATGACTACCTCACCGCCGGCTTTACGGCCAACACCAGTCTGGCCAAGTGGTGCCGCGACAACGGCATTCTGCTGCACATCCACCGCGCCATGCACGCGGTGATTGACCGGCAGAAAAACCACGGCATCCACTTCCGGGTGCTGGCCAAGTGCCTGCGCATGTCGGGTGGCGACCACCTGCATGCCGGTACGGTGGTGGGCAAGCTGGAAGGCGACCGCGCCATCACCATGGGCTTTGTGGATCTCATGCGAGAAAACTACGTTGAGGCGGATCGTTCCCGTGGCATTTTCTTCACCCAAGATTGGGCTTCCATGCCGGGGGTGATGCCGGTGGCTTCCGGTGGGATCCACGTTTGGCACATGCCCATACTGGTGGAGATCTTCGGGGACGACGCTGTGCTGCAGTTTGGTGGCGGAACCCTAGGTCACCCCTGGGGGAACGCTCCAGGCGCGACGGCCAACCGGGTGGCTCTGGAGGCCTGCATCCAGGCCCGCAATGAAGGCCGAGATCTGATTCGCGAGGGCAACGACATCATCCGCGAAGCAGCCAAGTGGTCGCCAGAACTGGCCGCTGCCTGCGAGCTGTGGAAAGAGGTCAAGTTCGAATTCAAGCCCGTCGATACGCTCTAAGAGTCTTTCGGGGGCAAGGGATCTCCAGCTTCTCTTGCCCCCTGTTTGCCCCGTCCCCCGGATTGGTCATGGATGTAAAGCAGATTGCCAAGGATACGGCCAAAACGCTGATCAGCTACCTGACCTATCAGGCGATGCGCACGGTGCTGGCCCAACTGAGCGAGACGGATCCTCCCAGGGCCCTCTGGCTGCAGCAGTTTTCTGCTCGGCAAAGCTTCCAAGATGGGGAGGCCTACCTGCGGGCCTTGCTGGCAGAGCGGGCCGACTTGGCCTACCGCATCATGACTGTTCGGGAACACCTAGCGGCGGAGGTGGTGGACTACCTGCCAGAAATGGCCAGAACTGGCATTCAACAGGCCAACATGGAACACCGCCGCAACCACCTGGAACGGCTGACCTCAGCAACAGGATCCCTGCCTGTTACCCACCCGGAGGCAGGCTCCTTTCTACAAAACCCTACATCTGAAGTGGAGTAATCTCAGTCATGCAAACCCTACCGAAAGAGCGCCGCTACGAAACTTTCTCCTATTTGCCACCCCTGACGGACCTGCAGATCCTCAAGCAGGTGCAGTACATCCTGGATCAGGGCTACATCCCGGCCATCGAATTCAACGAGTCTTCCGAGCCAACCGACCACTTCTGGACCTTGTGGAAGCTGCCGCTGTTTGGCGCCACTTCCCCGCAGGAGGTGCTAACAGAGCTCCAGGCCTGCCGTAGTGCTTACCCCAATTGCTTCATCCGTGTAGTGGGGTTTGACAACATCAAGCAGTGCCAAGTGCTTAGCTTCTTAGTCTACAAGCCAAGCGGCTTGCGCTAAGAGCTGGCCAAAGCCCCCGGCCGCATCTGACATCCACAGGGGAGAGAGCTGCCGAAGGGCTCCTCCCTTTTTTTCTGCAAAGGAATTTCTTACGACCCGATCCCCAGGAGCGCTCCCAACCCCACCGCCAGAAGAGCAGCTAGGGTTGTTTGAATGCCGTTAACCACCTCATTGGCCATCCAAGCTAGGCGAGGCTGCAGCACCACTCCCATCCAGCTTTCTGCCAAGGTGGCTAGGAGGCCAGCTAGCCAGCAGGCGCCCAGCCACCAGGGATCCCCTCCCACCCATTCTCCGCCAATGCCCCAGGCCAGGGCGGCCATCCCTGCTGCCGCCGCCACCCCCGCCAGGGATCCCTCTAGGCTCACAGCTCCCTCGGTGCCTGCCGGCACCGGCTGAAAGGTGGTGAGCAAAAAGGTCTGTCGTCCATAGGCTTTTCCTACTTCGCTGCTGACGGTATCGGCCAACTTGGCGGCGAAGCTGGCGCTATATCCCAGCCACCAAAGGGGGTGGGGGAAGAAAGCGTATCCCACTGCACATACTGCCCCGGTCAAAGCAGAGCCCCAGACATTTTCTGGGCCTCGTGCCCCCCCTCGCTTCTCAGCAATCCCCTGCCTTTGCTTACGGTGGATCCCCAGCCAGGTGACGGCTGTGCCCACCAAAAAGTAGGCAGCCACCACCGCATAGCCCCGCCACCCTAGGCCCCCCCACACCAACAGGCCCAGCAGGCCGGCGTGGAACACCCCAGCTCGCGTCAAGGCCTTCTGGGGACTCTGCAGGGCCAGCACCACCAAGATGAGATTGAGCCAGAGCGCCACCCCCCACTGACTTAAAAGCCACCCCAGGCCCATCGCTGTTCTCCATCCCCAGCAGAGGTGGCCAGTTCCCAGCTATCGCAACGGAGAGGGAGGGATTCGAACCCTCGACGGAGCTTTTTGGGCCCCGTAACTTCTTAGCAGGAAGCCGCTTTCGACCACTCAGCCACCTCTCCATACCCGCGGAGTCAGCAGTAAGCTGAACCCCGGCTGCTAGTTGACCTATTGTAGAAGATGGGCTCCCAGCTGGCAACTGTTCTCGAGGGGGATCCCTCCACTGGAGTTGCCCTTGGCGTCGCTTACCCAGGGGATGGCTTGGTAGCCCAGCACTTTAGTGTGGGGCGGAAAAGCCCAAAAGCAACTTTAGTTGCTTACCAATGATGGGAGTCATTGCGTTAGTAATTTCTTGACGGGCGCAAGGTCAACTCTTTAACCAGTGGGACAACAGGCAGGTTGCTAAGCTCAAAACTGAAAAGCTGCAGGGTTTTTGGTCTCGGCAGCTTGACCGCGTGACCAAGCAAAGAAACCGTAGGAGGCGGGATGCCGTCCACAAAGCTGCTCGCTGGGTAACTCCGTCCCCCTTACGGGATCGGGAAAGTTATCTTGGGTTGGGAAGCAAGACTGCAACTCAGGAAAGGTTCACAACCAAAAGTGCCTGTGCCAACAGGCCAGTTGAAGGAGCGCATAGCCCCACTCTGCTAGCGTTCTGGATTGAGGTGGATGAGGCGCACAGTTCCCAGACAAGCTTCTTGGATGGAGATGAGCTACCCCACTCCGGTGAAAAACCCAACAGGTGATGGCTCTTTGGGAAGCGAGGAGGGTTGGTGAAGAACGCCTTTGCAGCTCCGTTTGCGGGCTGGGTAAGAATCCCCCAAGTTAGTCGGGGGAGGGTAATCAAACGCTGCTGCCGGGGGAGTCTCCCGGCGTCAAACCCTTTGCCAAGGCTGGCCAGAACCCAGAGCGCCCTGGCCGCTGCTTCTGATAGGATCACCATCACAGGTCTTAGGGTGCACAGCGCCCGCGGCATGCACAACACCTCGACTTCTTCCGCCGCCATCGATCTTGAGATCATCTCCTTGTCAAGTCCTCGACAGGCCATGTCCCTAGCGGGGGTGCAGGAGGCTAACTTGAAATGGATTAGCCGCTGCAGCGGCGCCTCGGTAACCCTGCGGGGGCAGGATCTCTACCTGAAGGGGACCCCTCAACAGCGGCAGCAAGTGCGGCAGTGGCTAGAATTGCTGAGGCCCCTTTGGCAAGCTGGCCACCCTGTAACTGCAATTGATGCCGAACAAGCCTTCCGCGCCCTCTCCAACCAGGAAGCTGAGGCCTATCGGCAAGTGCAAACAGGTGTTCTGGCCCGCACCCGCAAGGGGGAGCTGATTCGGCCTAAAACGCCCCGTCAGCAGGAGTACGTGCAAGCCATTCGCACCCACGATCTCTGCTTCGGCATTGGGCCGGCAGGCACTGGGAAAACCTATCTGGCTGCCGTTGTGGCCATCACAGCCCTGCAAAACCGCGAGTACGAGCGTTTGATCCTGACACGCCCGGCGGTGGAGGCAGGGGAGAAGCTGGGGTTCTTGCCAGGGGATCTGGTAGAGAAGGTGGATCCCTATCTGCGGCCTCTCTACGATGCCCTGTTTGAGTTTATCGAGCCGGCCAAGCTGCCTCAGCTTATGGAGCAGGGGGTAATCGAGGTGGTGCCCCTGGCCTACATGCGCGGCCGCACGCTAAGCAACGCTTTCATCATTTTGGACGAAGCCCAGAACACCACTCCGGAGCAGATGAAGATGGCGCTCACGCGGCTGGGGTTTCGGTCGCGCATGGTGGTTACCGGGGATCTCACCCAAACGGATCTGGGCAGACATCGCCTCTCGGGGTTGGCCGCTGCGGAGCGCATCCTGGCCGGGGTGGAGGGGGTAGCCTTTTGCTACTTTGACCAGCAAGATGTGGTGCGCCACCCGCTGGTGCAGCGGATTGTGGAGGCCTACGCCCGCTACGAGAGCCAGCAGTGAGGCCGAGGGTCATCTTCTTCGATGCCGTGGGCACGCTGTTGCGGGTGCGGGGCAGCGTTGGCCAAGCCTATAGCCAGGTGGCAGCAGCGTATGGGGTATTGGTGGATCCGCAGGCCCTGGATCGCGCCTTTGCTCAAGCTTTTGCCAGCGCTCCCCCGCCGGCCTGTGGTGGTCTATCGGGATCCTCTTTGCTGGCTTGGGAGCGGGCCTGGTGGCAGCAGGTGGTGCGCCAGACCTTTGCGGGGGTGGGATCCCTGGCTGCTTTTGGGGAGGAGCGCTTTGCGGCGTTTTTTGCCCACCTTTTCGAGTATTTTGCCGGGGCGGATCCCTGGGAGCTGTATCCGGAGACGCTACCAGTTCTCCAGGCTCTTCAGGGGGAAGGGATCCGGCTGGGGGTGATCTCCAACTTCGACAGCCGCCTGCCCAGGGTGCTGCAGGCACTGGGGTTGGAGGGCTATTTTTCCAGCCTCACCCTCTCCACCCAGGTGGGCTATGCCAAGCCCGATCCCCGCATCTTCCAAGCTGCCCTGGAGACGCAGGGGATCCCCCCCGAAGCCGCTTGCCACATCGGCGACAGCTACCGCGAAGACTATCAAGGGGCCACAGCAGCGGGCTTGAGAGCCCTTTGGCTGGATCGAGAAGGGAAAGATCCCTCCTGCCAAGGGCGGATAGGCGACCTCTGGGGAGCCCTTTCCATTCTCAACGACTCAGCAGGGGAGCAAAAACCCCATCGGGCTTGAGCAAGTAGCGCCGCAGATTCATCTGCCGCTCCAGAAGGCAGGCGTGGCCGCTCCAAGGCGAGATCTCCACCTGGGCCTGGGGCAGCCGCTCCGCCAGACGCTGCACCTCCTGCACCGAGGGCAGGAGGCGATCCCGCCCCCCCGCCACCAGCAAGGTCGGCAGGGCCATCGATTCCAGGGGAAGCTCTTCCACAACAAAGGATCCCAGCAAGGCTAGGCGCTGGGCAGCCACCTCTGGAGCGATGCTATGCACAGTCTGGCGCAACCGCTCCCGATCCGGCGGCTCCATTTGACTCAGCTCCGCCAAAAATCCCAGCCCCCGCTCGGCGAGTTGGTGATAGAGCGCCGGCGGCAAAAAGGGCAGGAGAAGATGACCCGCCCACCACCAGGGTCGGCGCCGCAGGGAGGAAGCCGGATTGACCAGAATCAGGCCGCGACAGCGCTGGGGCTGCTGGGCGGCGACGGCCAACGCTAGGCAGGCTCCAAAAGACTCGCCGCACAAATAGGCTCCTTCTTCCAGGTGGGATCCCACCCACTCAACCAAGCTCTCCCAGCTATGCCCCGCTTCGGGGTGGTTTAAGCTCACAGGGCGGACGCGAAACTCGGCCTGCAGAGCCTGCGCCTGCCGGTAAAACAATCGGCCCGTGCCATCCAGGCCAGGCAGGTACAGTAGCAGCGGCCGCTCCTGGCTGCCTGCCTGCGGCGCCGGCCTGATCCCGCTAGAGGCTGCTGCCTCGCCACTTATCTTTTTCATCTCTCTACTAATCCCAAGCGCACCTGTTCCCGGGCGGCTGCCGTTAACTCCTGAATCACCTGCAGCCGCTCCTGGCGGCAGGTGTAGCGCCTTGCTCCCTCCACCCAAAGAGGGGATCCCACTCGCACCACCACCTGACGATAGATCACCACTGGATGCCCCCCCGCCTGCTGAAACCTGGGCTCGGTGGGGTCAAACCAGCGGAAAAAAGCCATGGGGATGTCCATCCCCCGCCACTCGTGTTGGGCCCACACCGCTACCGGCAGAATTGGCAGAGGGTCTACCCCGGCAGCCAAGGCCAGGTGGGCAAAGCCCGGCTGAAACCGGCCCAGCTCCTGGGGTGAGGTCTCGCGGGTAATCTGCTCTGCCCCTTCCGGGAAAATTCCCACTCCTCCGCCTGCTGCCAACGTGGCCTGAGCCTGGCGAAAAAAGGCAAGCTGGGGCCCGGATCCCTGCTGCAGGGGGATACAACCCAGGGCAAAGGCTACCTCCCGCAAGAGGGGCACCTGAGAGAGGTAGTAGTGGCAGGCAAAGCGGATTGGCCGCTCCAGCCCAGTAATCAGCACCGGCGCATCCAAAAAGCTGCGATGGTTACTGACCACCAGCAGCGGACCCTGGGGAACCCGCTCCTTGCCCTCCACCCACACCTCCGTCTGGAAAAGAGCAAGTAGCAACTGGGCCAGTACCCTGGCCTCCAGGAATCCGCTGCCTTGCCTAAGCGCTGTCAAGGATTCCATCTTTAAGTTTGCTCAATAGTCCACCCCGCGCCGCAGATCGGCTCCTTGCTCGGCATAGTGCTTGTGGCTCACCATTTCCGAATGGACGGAGGCCAGCTCAAAATAGGGCAAGGGGGCATGGCAGCGCCCTGTGATGATGATCTCCGTATCCCGCGGCTTGCGCAGCAAAGCCTCAACAATCGGCTCCACGTCCAATAGCTCCAGATCCACCGTGGGGTTGAGCTCATCCAGAATGATGGTTTTGTAAAGCCCAGAGGCAATGGCCGCCCGTGCCAGCTCCCAGCCCCGCTCTGCCTCTACATAATCGATTTCCTGCTGCTTGCCCCGCCAGACAATGGCATCGCGGCCGCAGCGCTGGTGATCCACTAGGTCAGGGTAGCTCTCCCGCAAGGCCCGAATGGCCGCATCTTCCGTGTAGCCCGTCCCCCCTTTGAGCCACTGCATGATTAGGACGCGGTGGGAGAGATCCTTGCTAATGCCACGCCCAATGGCCTGCAGGGCCCGCCCTAGGGCGCTGGTGGATTTGCCTTTGCCGTTGCCGGTGTAAATCTCAATGCCGCTGAGGGGGGGCTGACCGTTCTGGGGATCCGTCGCCCGACGGACGCTGCGCATTTCTGAGTGCAGATCGGCCAGGTCGATAATTTCTTTGGGTGCCCCCCGCCCAGTGATGATCACCTCTATCTCCTCCGGCTTTTGCTTGAGGGTGCTGACAACCTCCTCCACCGGCAGAAGGCCCAGATCCAGCACCGGGTTTAGCTCGTCCAGCACCACCACCGAGTAAAATCCTGAGGCCAGTGCTCCCTTGGCCACATCCCAGCCGCGGCGGGCCTCCTGGCGGTCAAACTTGGTGATCTCGTCGGGGCCGAAGAACTCGCCCCGCCCCGTGCGCAGCTGATCAATGAGGTGGGGGAAGCCCCGCTGGAGAGCGGCAATTGCTGCATCCTCTGCGTAGGTGCGACCCGGTCCCTTAAGAAACCGCACCAGCAACACTCGGCTGGGGGCCGAGTTTTCAATGCCCAGGCCAATTGAACGCAGCACAACCCCCAGCGCCGCCTGCGACTTGCCTTTGCCCTCGCCGTCGTAAACGTGGATCTGGCCTCGCCGGCGGTCAAATTGTCGCGCCGTTACAATGCCGATTTCTGCCCTGCCGCTCCGCATTCTGCTGTTGCCTAGAACGCTCGCTTCCCTACCCCCATCTTAGCTAGAGGAAGCGGGGAAGCCCAGAAGAGGCCAGAACTGGTAAACCCCGGGATAAGATGAGCAATGGTTATCCAGTCCAGTGCTCGTCTAGCGAGGGATCCCGCTTGTACCCGAGTGCGTTTTCTTCTCGCCCCTTGCCCCCTGCAGTGGAGAGCCCCATTGAGTTGGTGGGACGCACACCGCTTATTCGCCTGCGACGGGTTACTGCTGATCTGCCGCCAGCGGTACGAGTTTATGGCAAAGCAGAGTGGTACAACCCCGGGGGCTCGGTCAAGGATCGCCCGGCCCTGAACATGATTCGGGCTGGCGAACGCGAGGGCAAGCTGAGGCCTGGCAAGATCATTCTGGATGCCACCAGCGGCAACACGGGCATCGCCTATGCCTGGATAGGGGCAGCTTTGGGGTACAAGGTGAAGCTGGCCCTACCGGCCAACGCCAGCCCAGAGCGCAAGAAGATCCTCGCTGCCTACGGCGTGGACTTAGTGCTCACGGATCCAGCCCTTGGCTCCGATGGGGCCATCGAGAAAGCTCGTGCTCTCTATGCCGAAAACCCCGATCTCTACTTCTATCCCGACCAGTACAGCAACCCCGCCAACTGGCAGGCCCACTACGAGACCACAGGGGTGGAGATCTGGGAGCAAACCCAGGGACAGGTCACCCACTTTGTAACCGGGCTAGGCACCAGCGGCACCTGCATGGGGGTAGGGCGGCGCCTGCGGGAGTACCGCTCTGATATCCAGATCATTGCCATGCAGCCCGACTCCCCCTTCCACGGCCTTGAAGGCCTCAAGCACATGGCGACTGCTCTCAAGCCAGAGATTTATGATCCCAGCTTGCCGGACCGGCACCTCGAGGTTTCCACTGAAGCTGCCCAGAAGATGGTAAAGCGCCTAGCCTTGGAGGAGGGGCTACTAGTAGGCATCTCTTCTGGTGCCAATGTGGTGGCTGCCCTTGAGGTGGCGCGCCAACTTTCAAGTGGGGTTGTGGTCACCATTTTCTGCGATGGGGCCGACAAGTACCTCTCAGAGCGGTTTTGGACGGAGGATTAGTGCCTTGCTGTCCAGTTGCCGGCCCCTTAACACCCCAGCCTTTTTGCTGCTAGGATAGTGGGAGTCAAGCTAGCGCGGATGTGGCGGAATTGGTATACGCGCACGTTTGAGGGGCGTGTGGCTTTGCCATGCGAGTTCGAGTCTCGCCATCCGCAGTATATCCTCGCCTCTAACTGCTCCTTCTCCTTGAGAGGGAAAACAGGCAGTGGAGCTATCTTGGCTTTTTGCGCTACTCGTGGATGGCGTCCTGCAGGCGGGCGCCCCAGGTGCGGGCAAAGCGCAGGTCAGCTCCAGCCAGATTGGCATTGCGCAGATCGGCCCCGCGCAAGTCGGCGCCGTAGAGGGAGGCGAAGGAGAGATTGGCCCCCCGCAAATCTGCACCCCGCAAGTCCGCTCCCTCCAGGTAGGCACCGCTGAGGTTGGCGCCAGGCAACTGGGCTCGCCGCAAGTTGGCTCCCACCAGATAAGCACCGCTAAGATTAGCGCCTGTCAGGATGGTGCGCTCTAGATTGGCCTCGATGAGGTCGGCGCCCTGGAGGTTGGCTTCCGCCAGATCCAGGTGGCTCAGCTCAAGGGATCCTAGGCGGCAGTTAGGGCAGGCTTTGGAGGCCAGTAGGTAGCGTAGGAAGCAGGCGTTAGGAGGTGTGGCAGCGGCAGCGGAAGCGACAGCAGCCGTGGTCAGCAGCGCCAAAGCGGCGGAAGCTTTGAGATGGAGATTCATGGTAACCAGGCCTCATCTCGAGGAGTGACGAAGACAATCCAGCGGAGCGGGGTTGTCCTGCGTTGGTCCCATGATAGTGGTATCTGCTGGCTTCGGCCACTCTCTCAAATGGGGGAAAGCGATCCACAGCCAGCGGTTGATTGCCCCAGTCCCAGCAAAACTGAATTCCAGGGGATTGCCAGCCAAGGAGGAGGGTTCGGCTTGCCTTTCCTCGAGCTGAGCCGGGCGACAGGCAAGCTTTCCCAGGAGGGGAGAGGACGGCAACGCAGGGAGCAACCGCAGCGGCGACAGCGACAATCGGAGTCGAGGTTGCTGGATACCGAGCCTCCCCTTTGGAGGCAGCGCGTGCAGCTACGGCAGGCGGCGAGGATCTCCCAGTTCCCATGCAGGTCTGGAGCAGCCTGGGGAGAAAAGGGAGAAGCCTCTATGGAACTAGCCCTCCAGGATCAGTCAACATTGAACAGCAACCCTGTGCTGGTCTATGCAGATTCGACTGGAAAACATCTGTAAGCGCTATGGCCGCCGCGAGGTGGTCAAGGATGTCAACTTGAGCCTTGAGCAAGGAGAAATTGTTGGGTTGCTGGGGCCCAATGGAGCGGGGAAAACCACCACCTTTTACATCATGACCGGCTTGATCCAGCCCAACCGAGGCCATGTCTGGCTGGATGACCAAGATATTACCCATCTGCCAATGCATCGCCGCGCCCGCCTGGGGATTGGCTACCTGGCCCAGGAACCCAGCATCTTCCGCCGCCTCAGCATCCAAGACAACCTACTGCTGATTATGGAGCAGACGGGGGTGCCCCGCCGCCTCTGGCAGCAGCGCCTCAACCACCTGCTAGAGGAGTTCCGCATTGCCCATGTGGCCCACAGTTTGGGCTTGCAGGTGTCGGGGGGAGAACGGCGCCGCGCCGAAATTGCCCGCGCTCTGGCTGCCGGGATCCACGGGCCAAAATTCCTGCTGCTGGATGAGCCCTTCGCAGGGGTGGATCCCATTGCGGTGGCAGATATCCAGGAGGTGGTGGCCAAGCTCAAGCAGCGGGGCATCGGTGTTTTGATTACTGACCACAACGTGCGGGAGACGCTGGAGATCACCGACCGGGCCTATATTCTCAACGAGGGTGCCATCCTGGCCAAGGGTACACCAGCGGAGCTGGCGGCGGATCCCTTGGTGCGCAAGTATTACCTGGGGGAGAAGTTCCGCCTCTAATGAGCTTCCTCTACTGCCAGGAATACAAAGCCCGCAGGCGTTGGCTTTTCTTGTGCTGGTGGGCCTGCATGCGGGCCAGCAGCTCATCCAGAAGGGCAACCGCCTCCAGCAGGTAGGGACCTTTGTTGAGCATGACGCATTCGGCGCGGGCAGACATCACCGCATCGGAAAGCTCAGGCCGGGAGGGCAAGCCCTTTTTGGTGAGCTGATCCAGCACCTGCGTAGCCCACACCACGGGCACATGGGCGGCCTCACAGATCCACAGCAGTTCCTCCTGGATCTCCCCCAAGCGCAGCCAGCCCATCTCCACGGCCAGATCTCCCCGGGCAATCATCACCCCCAGCGGCCTATTAGCAGCCGCCGCGATGAGAGCCGGCAGGTTTTTCACCGCTTGTCGGGTCTCGATTTTCAGGATTAACCCCAAGTCAGGCCGAGCCTGGCGCCGCTCCAGCTCAGCAAACAGCACCTGCAAATCCGCCGGCTGCTGGACAAAGGAATAGCCCACTAGGTCGGCATACTGCACCACAAAGTCCAGGTCTTGGCGGTCTTTCTCGGTCAGGGGCTGGATTGGGAGTTGGCTGTCGGGAAAGTTGAGGCCTTTTTCGGCTCGCAACTTCTTGCCCTGGGGAGCAACTTTGTCCACCTCCAGCACCACGCCCGCCGGCTCGATCCCCACGACGCGGGCGCCAATCTTGCCGTCGTCGATCCAAACAGTTGCTCCCACCTGCAGGTTTGCCAAAACCTCCGGCAGGGTGCAAGCCACCTGGCAGGAGATGTCAGAGTTAACTGGCGGCATGGCTGCCGTGAGCAGGATGCGATCCCCGCAGTACACCTTGGCTTTGCCGGGGGGCATGGCCACCGGGCCAGTGCGGATCTTGGGGCCGGCCAGGTCGAACAAAATCTTGCAGCGCCGTTGGGTCTGGGCTTCGGCCCAGCGCAGGTGGGCCACCATTTTCTCCCACCCTGAGGGCTCGTCGTGGGCGCAGTTGATTCGTGCTACGTCCATGCCCCGCTGCAACAGTTGCAGCAGCAGCTCTGGCTGCTCGGCAGCTTCGCTGGGCAGGGTTACCATGATGCGGGCGCGGCGGTGGGGCGAGGGAGGGCCAAAGAGAACCGCAGTGTGCTGCTCCAGCGCCATGTCTCCAGCGTAAAACTCTTCGTAGCTGGGCCCCTTGTGGCTTAGGCCCTGCGTGGCTGCCAAAATAGCAATCACCGCATCCAGGTTTTCCAAAACCCGCGATTCGCATCGCCCCAGCGAGGACAGCCCCACAGCAGCCAGCTCTAATTGCAGGTTGCGCAGATCGTGTTGGCGCAGCGCTAGGTAGCGCGCCAGGTTGCAAATGGCTGGAGGAGGATCCGCAGAACAGCCCCAAGCGGCCAGGTAGGTCTGGGATCCCTCGACCACTTGCCGGCGCAGCTCCAGGAGCCGCTCTAGCAAAGCCTTAAGGGAAGAGGAAGCCATACGGAAGGTACCTCAAGGCCGAAGCTTAGTCGGAGCCCAATTATAGGCGGATTGGGTTGAGAAAGAGAGGCAATTTTGTTGCTTAGGGTTCTGGTCTAAAGTCGTTAACAGCCTTCGACTCTCCCGAAGGGCTGGCTGTCCTAGCTACTACTTCCTTGGGCTGCGTGAAACTCTCTTTTCCTCCTACTCCTTGTCCAGTTGAGCAGTCTTGCCCCAGACTCTCCATTGTTTGTGCGGTAGGTCTGATGGATCGCTACCTCATCTCCGAGATGCTCCTGCCCTTTCTCTTTGGGGTGGGGGCGTTTACCACCCTGGTGATGGCAGTGGGATCCCTGTTTGAGCTGGTGCGCCTGGTGGTAGAGGCGGGGCTGTCCCTTTCGGCAGCGTTGCAAGTGTTTGTGTTGCGGGCACCGGGGATCATCGTCCTGACGTTCCCCATGTCCATGTTGCTGGCAACACTGCTGGCCTATGGGCGCCTGTCTGCTGATAACGAGATCACTGCCCTGCGGGCCTGCGGCGTGAGTCTCTACCGTCTGGTGGTGCCTGCTCTCCTCCTCAGCCTCTTGGTGACGACGTTAACGTTTCTCTTCAACGAGCTGGTGGTGCCGGTGAGCAACCGCCAGGCGGCCCTGACTTTAAACCGTGCTTTGAACCGGGATCCGGACTTTCGCCGCGAGAACATTCTTTACCAAGAGTTTGGCGAGATCCTTACGCCCGAGCCGGACGGCAGTTTTTCCCGCCGGCAAGGGCTAACCCGTCAGTTCTATGCCCGCAGCTTCGATGGCCAGCAGATGCGCGGCGTCATTGTCCTCGATTTTTCCAACGAGGCTCTCAGCCAAATTCTCCTGGCGCAACGGGGGCGCTGGGATCCCCAGGAGAACCTCTGGGTGTTTGAAGAGGGCACCACCTACCTCGTTTCGCCCGACGGCACCTACCGCAACATCGCCACCTTTGCTCGGCAGGAGCTGCGTCTGTCGCGGGCGCCGCTGGATCTGGCCCAGGAGGTTCGCAGCCCCGAGGAGATGAACATTCAAGAGCTGCGCCGCTACATCGAAGTCCTCGCCAGCTCGGGGGATCTGCAAAGGGTACGCCGCCTCCAGGTCAACCTTAGCCAAAAGTACGCCATCCCCTTTGCCTGTCTGGCCTTTACCTTAATTGGGGCGCCTCTGGGCCTGCGCCCCCAGCGCACCAGTTCTTCTCTGGGCCTGGGCCTCAGCGTGCTGATTATCTTTGCCTACTACGTGCTGCTGTTTGTCAGCCAGGCGCTGGGGCAGATTGGGACGCTGGGGCCGGAGGTGGCAGCTTGGTTGCCCAACTTCATCTGCTCCGCAGTGGGGCTGGGACTGCTTTACCGAGCCAATCGCTAGGCTAGCTAGCGCAGGGGGATGAACTCGGTGCGGCCAATAATTTGTTGGCCTTGGTCGGAGAGGGCGTAGTTGATGAAGTCAGCCACCACGGGGCTGGTTTTTGGCGGCACCACCAAAAATACGTTGCGAGCCAGCGGGTAGCGGCCACTTTGAATGGCCTCGCGAGTGGGCATTTGGCCATCAATGGGCACCATCCTTACCGTTTGCTGGTTCTGCACCTGATCCACAGTGCTGTAGGTGATGCCATCTTCCCCCAAAGCTCGCAGAAGCGGAGTGGTGACATCTTGGGTGGCGGTGGTGAAGTAGGGCGGGTTGTCGGGGGCAAAGGGCAGCCCCAGCAGCACCAGCTCCTGGAAGACAGTGTAGGTGCCGCTCTGGGGGGCGCGGTTAAGAACACGAATCCGGCGATCCGGCCCCCCCACCTGGCTCCAGTTGGTGATCCGGGCCTGGAAGATATCGGCCAACTGCTGCAGCGTCAGGCCGCCCTTGTAAGGGTTGTTTACCCCCACCGCCACCGCCAGGGCATCTTTGGCCACCGGGATCGCCTGCAAACCCGCCTGCACCTCGCTGGCATTGAGGGGACGAGAGCTGGCAGCAAGCTGGATGCGGCCTTCCATGAGGGCCTTGAGGCCGGCATTAGAGCCATTGGGCTTGCCATCGGGGATCCCGTAGGTAATGGGAATACCAGGGTTGCGCTGGCTGTAGCCCGCCTTCAAGGCCAAGACAAGGCGCACCATGGTGACACTGCCATCCATCTGCAGCACCGCCGGGTTGGGCAGGGAAGTATCCAGGTTAACCGAGCTGGCAGGCAGATTGGGGGCTTGCGCCTGGGGAAGGTTGGGTGCTGTCGGGGCTTGGGGCTGGGCAGCCGGCATCTGGCCGGGGACAGAAGGCACGTTCCCTCGAGTTAGGAAGGAGTCCAATAGGCCGGAGCGATAGGCGTACCAGCCACCACCCCCCAAGAGGGCAATCAAGAAGATGTAGACAATTGGCGGCGGACCGGAAGGCCGCGGGGTCATGGAATTTCTCCTGAAGAACAGGGAGGATCTCCCTCTGTTGTATCAGCTGCTTGCCCCTTTGACGTGAGCAACAGGTCAAGGAACAAAGTCCCTCACCTCCCGTAACTCAATCACATCGGCGCGGGGATCTGCCTGCACGACTTCCAGTTCAATCCAAGTTGCCGGAGGAACCTGGCGTTCTAGGCGCACCGGCACCCGAAAGGCAATCTCCTCCAGCAGAGCCATGACGAGGTTTTCCTCCTCCCGCAGATAGCCCAAGACCAAGGCCCGCCAAATCTGCCCCGGTCGCTGGCGGAGGTACTCGATGCTCCAGTAGCGCTTGGACTTGCGCTCCACTTGAACCGCTTCTGCAGTGCCCGGCTCAATGGCCAGCAACAACTGCTGCACCTCGGCTTCGGTCAAGGGCAAGGGATCCCCCCGCAAAAAAGCCTTGATCTGGTAGTGGGCCACCAGATCCAGGTAGCGGCGAATGGGGGAAGTTACTTGACAGTAGGCATCGAGACCCAGCCCCGTATGTCGCCCCGGTTGGGTGGCCACCTCTGCCCGCGATAGACAGCGCATGATGGCAAAGGATCTCACCGGCCCCTGGGGATACAGATCCAAAACCTCCGGCGGGGGGAGCTCAGGAGCCGGCTGCAGGCGATAGGGCACTGGGATCCCATTTTGGCAAGCAAAGCGAGCGGCCACCTCGCCGGCCAGCACCATCATCTCCGCCACCATCTGCCGCGCCGGCGTATCCTCGATAACGCGCAGGTGGGGGGTCTCGTCAATGACCTTAATGTCCTGCTCCGGCAGGCCGATCTGGATGGCCCCTTGAGCCATCCGCCAGGCGTAGCGCCACTGGGCTGCCCGCGCAATGGCCGTCAATTGGGCCTCTGCCCCCAACTCCAGCATCTCGTCGGCATCGTCGTAGGTGAGGCGGTAGTTGACCTGGATTTGGCTAAGGCAGATCTCGTAGTTGCGCACGGCACCGTCGCATCCCAGCCAGATGCCGAAGCTGAGGGCAGGCCGCACCTCCCCCTGCACCAAGCTCATTAGGCCGGTGGACAGCTCCGGTGGAAACATCGGGATCACCCGCTCGGGCAAATAGACACTGGTACCCCGCCGGCGGGCCTCTAGATCCAGAGGATCCCCCCACTGCACCCAGCAACTGGGATCGGCAATGTGGATCCAGAGCTTGATCTCCTCCTCCGACCAAAACTCAACACTGAGGGCATCGTCGATATCGCGGGTGCTGGCGTCGTCAATGGTGTAGGTGTGGAGATGGGTGAGATCCCGCCGCAGATGGGGATCCAGGAAGGGAGGAGGGCCGCCCAGCAAAGTTTGGGTGTAGCGCTCCACCTCCTTAGGAAACTGGGTGGGGATCCCGGTGAGGCGCAAGGCCAGGTTCTCGTGGCGGCTCCACAGGCCCAAAGCCACCAAAGCCTCAAAAGCCCCCTGCGGCGTGTCGGGGAATCCCAGTAGCCGCAGCAGGTGGGAGGCCCGCTCGCGATCCGAGGGGGTAAGGTTGTGGGAAAGATCCTCATAGTTGCGAATGCTAGCTGCCGCTCCCTGCAGCGCTAGGCGCTCCAGCAGCTCCAGACGAGCTCGTTCCGCTGGGGTCCAAGTGTACTTTTGCCCAGGCTGGGCCACCGCTGCCCTTAGGCGGGCCTCAAACTCGGCCTGCTCCTGCTGCCGCTGCTGGGTAACAGCAATTTGGTGGAGGATTTCCTTCACCTGCGCCGGCGGGCGCGGCTCGTAGCCCTCCCCCTTTGCCTTGAAGTAGATGTAATCCTCGCTCAAGAGGCGGTAGGCAGCATAGGTGGAGACTGGGGAATCGTCAGAAAACAACAGCTGCGCCATCTCCGACAGGCTCAGGGGCCGGCGCTCCTCCTGAACCAATTCCCAAGCCAGAGCCAAGCTTTCGGGATCCAGCTTGGCCTGTACCGCCTGCCAGAAGCTGGGGATATCGGAAACCGTAAAGCTGGAATTGCCGTTGAGGGCAAACGTAATTTGGCGGGGGTGAACGCTATAAACCTGCCCTGAGGGCACCTCCAGGAGGAGATTCTTTTTGCCTTCTGTGCCCTGAACTACCGCCAATAGCCGCTCGTTATTGTGGCGGAACTCTACCAGCGTACCCTTTTCCACCCTCTCTACCCATCATGCTTGCTGCTGTCAACATTCTCTCCCAGCTCCCTCTCCCCTGGCCATGGGAAAAACCCGCCACGCAACTTTGAACAAAGCAGCTCCTCCCAGTTATTGCGGGATCGTTAGAGTGGGCTGCTGTTTGCGTATTGCCTGTGATATTTCTAAGGAAAGCTACCAAGCCAGTGAGGACCAGCAGCAGCAAGGTAGAGCCTTGACCGGAGATTGGCGGTCTCCCCATCCCCGGAAATTTATCTAGCTAGTCCCCTAGGCTTGTTGGCAACGACGAGGTTAGCCGTGAACAGCCCAAAGCGCCTACTAATTGTTGATGATGATCCCAATCTCATCCTCCTGGTGAAGGATTACCTGGAGTTTAGGGGCTACGAGGTGGTGGCAGCCAGCAATGGACGGGAAGCGCTGGAAATAATGCGCCACTGGACTCCGGATCTCATTGTCTGCGATGTGATGATGCCGGAGATGGATGGCTACACCTTTGTCCAGACCATTCGCTCTGATAGCACCACGGATTGGATCCCGGTCATTTTTCTGTCGGCGCGCGGGCAAACGACCGATCGGGTGCGCGGGCTCAATACGGGGGCAGACGCCTACCTGGTCAAACCCTTTGAAGCGGAAGAGCTGGTGGCCCAGGTGGAAGCCGTCCTCAAACACACGGAGCGCCTGTTGCAAATGCGAAGTGTCGGCATTCAGCCGGTCATCAAGCTGGATCGGGAAATTGAGCTGACCCCCACGGAAACCAAGGTGCTCCAGTATGTGGCTAGAGGGATGTCCAACCGCGAGATTGCCGAGGTGATGGGGGTGAGCCAGCGCACCGTCGAAAGCCATGTCAGCAACATGCTGGCCAAAACTGGCCTGCACAACCGCACCGAGCTGGCCCGCTGGGCCCTCGAAAGTGGTTTGGGCAGGGGCTGAGGGGCTACCGAGAGGACTTCTCTGCTGTCCGGGGCAACTTTTCTGCCCTTGTCTGTCGTTTTGGCAGCAAACTAATAAAGTGAGGTAACCGGTCAGGGTGCCTCTGTCCACTACGATCTAGACCCCATGGGATCCCGTTTCCCGCGTCCGGCCCGACCCATCCGCTCCGGCCACTATCCGGCCAAAGAGCTGTGCAGCCAGTGCGGCCTCTGCGATACCCGCTATGTCGCCTACGTCAAAGAAGCCTGTGCCTTCTTAAACCAGCAGTTTACCCGCCTGGAAGAGCAAACCCACGGGCAATCCCGCGAGTCGCTGCGCTCGGAGTCGACTGCCGTTAGCGACAGCGACTACTTTGGCGTCTATGAGGCAATGTACACGGCCCGCAGGCGGGATCCAATCCCGGGTGCCCAGTGGACGGGCATCGTCAGCAGCATCGGCATGAAGGCCCTCAGCAGCGGCCTAGTAGAAGGGGTGGTGTGCGTGCAGGCGGATCCCCAGGATCGCTTTCAGCCGCGGCCTGTCTTGGCGCGTACTCCGGAGGCGGTCTTGGCGGCGCGGGTTAACAAGCCAACCCTATCCCCCAATCTCTCCGTCCTGGAGCAGGTGGAGCAAAGTGGTCTCAAGCGCCTCTTGGTTATCGGGGTGGGCTGTCAGATCCAGGCTTTGCGGGCGGTGGAGAAAAAGCTGGGCCTAGAGAGGCTTTACGTGCTGGGCACGCCCTGTGTGGACAATGTCAGCCGCGCCGGCCTGCAGAAGTTTTTGGAAACCACCAGCCGCTCCCCGCAAACGGTGGTGCACTACGAGTTCATGCAGGACTTCCACATCCACTTCAAACACGAAGACGGCTCGGTGGAAAAGGTGCCTTTTTTCGGCCTCAAAACCAAGGAACTAAAAGATGTGTTTGCCCCCTCTTGCCTTACCTGTTTCGACTACGTCAACGGCCTGGCAGATCTGGTGGTGGGCTACATGGGATCCCCCTTTGGCTGGCAGTGGCTGCTGGTGCGCAACTGGCGCGGGCGGGAGCTCTTGGATCTGGTTTGGGAAGAGCTGGAAACCCAACCGGTGATCTCGCAGGGATCCCGGCGGGCAGCAGTGCAGCAGGGGATCCAAGCCTACGAGCAAGCCCTGAGCTTGCCCATGTGGCTGGCTCGGATCCTGGGGGCAGCAATCCAGCGCTTTGGGCCCCGTGGCCTGGAATATGCCCGCTTTTCCATTGATTCCCACTTTGTCCGCAACTATCTCTACCTGCGCCGCCACTACCCCCACAAGCTGGAGCAGCATGTCCCTCCCTTTGCCCGGCGCATTGTAGAGCAGTACCAACTCCCCTCTCCCTAGCTGGAGGTGAGGTAGCGGATCCCGGCTTCCGCCCAGCGGTCGATGGCCTGGCCCAAGCGCTGGCAATCGGCAATCAGGCTAATTCGCACATAGCCTTCCCCCCCTTCCCCAAAGGCGCTGCCAGGGGTTACGACCACGCCCGTAGATTCCAGCACCCGCAGGGCAAACTCCGTCGATCCCTCGGGAGTGCCATCGGCAGTGCGGGGGGTCGGGATCCAGAGGTACATTGTTGCCCGCGGCGGCTCAATCTGCCAGCCCAGCTCCGCCAGGCGGCCAATGAGATAGTCGCGCCGGCGGCGGTAGCGCTCCTGCACCTGCTGTAGGTAGCTCTCTGGCAGGGCCAAAGCCGTCTCGGCCGCCTTTTGCAGTGCGCCAAAAATGCCGTAGTCGAGGTTGGTTTTCAGGGTGCGCAGGCTCTGGATGATCTGGCGGTTGCCCACCACAAAGCCTACCCGCCAGCCAGCCATGTTGTAGGTCTTGGAGAGGGTGTGGAACTCCACGGCCAAGTCCTTGGCGCCAGGGATCTGCAGCAGGCTGGTGGGCCGATAGCCGTCAAAGGCCAGCTCCGCGTAGCACAGGTCGTGCACCAGAATGAGCTCATAGCGGTGGGCAAAGGCCACCACTTCTTCAAAAAACGAGCGGGGCGCCACCGCCGCCGTTGGGTTGTTGGGGTAGTTGAAGTAAAGCACCCGCGCCTGCTTGGCCACCTCCGGCGGGATCTCCTGCAGGTCAATGAGCCACCCCTTTTCGGGGCGCAGCAGCAGCGGGTAGATCTGCCCGCCGGCAATCATGGGGCCGCGAAAATGGGCCGGGTAGGCGGGGCTGGGCACCAGCACCAGATCCCCCGGATCCACATAGGCCAAGGCCAGGTGGGTCAGGCCCTCTTTGGATCCCAAAAGAGGCAGCACCTCTCCATTGGGATCCAGCTCCACTCCATAGCGGCGCCAGTACCACTCAGCAATTGCCTGGCGGAAGCTGGCCGTGCCCTCAAAGGGAGGGTAGCCGTGGTGGACAGGATCGGCAATGGCCGCCTGGGCCGCCTCCACCACCGGCTGGGGAGTGGGGCCATCGGGGTTGCCCATGCCCAGATCGATCAAATCCAACCCCTGCTGGCGGGCGCGGGCCTTCAGCTCATCCAGACGGGCAAAGACATAGGCAGGCAGCTTGCGTAGGCGTTGGGCGGGGGCAAGGTTCATAAAACCAGTCCAGAGGGGGCTGACTTGGGGTTAACTGCACAGCTTATCGCCAGAGCTGCTCCCAAGGCAATGCAGAGCAGAGCTAGCCTTGGGCAGCAAGAAAACCAACGGCTAGGATGGAGATCGAGCTTTGGCCTTTTGGCGATTGGAGTCGTGCCCCTACCTGTAGTTGCCGTTGTGGGTCGCCCCAACGTGGGCAAATCCAGTCTCGTCAACCGCCTGGCAGGGACGCGGGCGGCCATTATCCACGACGAGCCCGGCATAACGCGGGATCGCCTCTACCAAGAGGTGGAGTGGAATGGGCGCCGCCTGCGGGTGGTGGACACAGGCGGGCTGGTTTTTGGCGACGACAGTGAGTTTCTGCCCCACATCCGCCAGCAGGCCATGCTGGCAATGGCCGAGGCCCATGCCGTCATCTTCGTGGTGGATGGCCGCGAGGGGCTAACTCCTGCTGACAAAGAATTGGCCGATTGGCTGCGCAAACAACCCCTGCCGGTGGTGGTGGCTGTCAACAAGTGCGAGTCAGGGCAACTGGGCCTGGCCCAGGCGGCAGCTTTTTGGGAGCTGGGGCTGGGGGAACCGATCCCCTGTTCCGCCATCCACGGCAACGGAGTGGCAGAGGTACTGGAGGCGGTGCTGCCTCATCTGCCGGAAGGAGAGGAAGCTGCCGGTGAAGCAGAGCCCATTGCTGTAGCCATTGTCGGCCGGCCCAATGTGGGTAAGTCCAGCCTGCTCAACCGCCTGGTGGGATCCGAGCGGGCCATCGTCAGCCCCATTGCTGGCACCACCCGCGATGCCATCGACACTCTGGTGGAGTGGGAGGGGCAGAGCTATCGCCTCATCGACACGGCCGGGATCCGCAGGAAAAGCCGGGTGGAATATGGGGTGGAGTTTTTCAGCATCAACCGCGCCTTCAAAGCCATCCGGCGCTCGGATGTGGTGCTGCTGGTCATTGACGCCCTGGAGGGGGTAACCGAGCAGGATCAGCGGCTAGCTGGCCGCATTGAGGAAGAAGGCCGCGCCTGCATCATCGTTGTCAACAAGTGGGACGCGGTGGAAAACAAAGATACTTACACCATTAACGAGTACACCCGCGAGATCCGCGAGCGGCTTTATTTCATTGACTGGGCACCCCTGTTGTTTGTCAGCGCCCTCACGGGGCAGCGCACCCACAAGATCTTTGCCGAGGTCAACACGGCGGTAGCCGCCCATCGCAAACGCATCCCCACCTCTGTGGTTAACGAGGTGCTGCAGGATGCCCTTGCCTGGCAGTCACCCCCCGCCAACCGCCAGGGCAGGCAGGGTAGGATCTACTACGGCACTCAAATAGGGGAGCGGCCCCCTACTTTCCTCCTCTTTGTCAACGATCCCGATCTCTTCAAAGAAAACTACCGCCGCTACCTGGAAAAGCACTTCCGGCAAAACTTGGACTTCACCGGCACTCCCCTCCGCTTTATCTGGCGCGGCAAGTCCGAGCGGCGGGTGGGCCAGGAAGTGCGCAAGCTAGAGGGATCCCTGGCCTCCCCCTAGGACTCCACAGCGGCAAGACAACAGCTTTTTTCTCTTGAGCAAACCGCAAACAAGGCTTATGGCTGTGGATGCCAACGTCAAAACTCTAGTGGAAAACCGCCGCGCCCGCTTTGAGTACGAGATCTTGGAGACCTACGAAGCCGGGCTCCAGCTAACCGGCACAGAGGTGAAATCCATCCGAGCCGGCAAAGCCAATCTCCAGGACGCCTTTGCGCTCTTTCGCGATGGCGAGGCCTGGCTGCACAACCTGCATATTGCCCCCCACGGAACTACCAGCAAGGAACTCAACCACGATCCCACCCGCCGCCGCAAGCTGCTATTGCACCGCCGTGAGATCGACCGCCTGCGGGGCTTGGTGGAGCAGAAGGGCCTGACTGTGGTTCCCCTGCGGCTGGTGCTTAACCGCGGCTGGATCAAGGCCCACCTGGGCGTGGCCCGCGGCAAAAAGCTCCACGACAAGCGGCGAGCCATTAAGGAACGGGAGACGCGGCGGGAAATCCAGCGGGAGCTCAAGGGGCGCTAAGGCCCGCCAACTCCCGGTAGCTCCAAGGGGGTAACCTGCGCTCTCCAATGGCACTGGCGCCCTTGCTGCAGCTTCAGGGAGAGGCTCGGAAGCAAGATCCAACTCGGTCGGCCCCCCAGGGGGAGGTAGGGTCCGCTGCCTAGGGAGTTCTAGGCACCCGGGAGAGGGAAGAAGCGCTCGGTGGCTTGCACCCGCTCACACCAGGCGCGGATGTTGGGGAAGGGTTTGAGGTCGAAGCCACCCTGCTCAGCCACATGGGTGTAGGTAAAAAGGGCCAGATCTGCAATCGTGTAGCGGTTACCCACGAAGAACGCTTTCCCCCGCAGATGGCCTTCCATGATCTCCAAAGCCTCCGTGCCAAGTTTCCGGTTCTGGGCAATCAGCTCGGCGTTGGCCTCGGCTTGTCCAGTCCGCACTAGGAAGCGAGTGGTGGCAATGTAGCGGGCAATGCGGGTCTGTTCAAAAAGGAGCCATTTCAAGATCTCAGCCCGCTCCAGCCGCGTTTGGCCGTAGAGGGGGGTGTCTTCTGCTAGGTAAACCAAGATTGCCGCCGACTCGGCCAAGACCGTGCCATCTTCCAGCTCCAAGGCCGGGATCTGGCCCAGGGGATTCTTGGCCAGGTACTCGGGGCGGCGATTTTCTCCAGTTCTGGAATTGACCTCAACCGTCTCGTAAGGGATCCCCAACTGCCTGAGGAGCAGCTCCACTTTGTAGCAATTGCCGGAGGTGGGGATCCCGTACAGTCGCAGCATGGTCGTCAGCCTCAGCCTATAACTTTACCATCACTATCATCGCCTGCGGGACCCTCTTGCACCCCTAGGACTCCAGCCGATAGCCGAAGTTGCGCAGCAGGTGCTCGGAGCGCCGCCAGTGGGGCTGGACCTTGACAAAGAGCTCCAGGTATACCTTGCCGGCAATGAGCTTTTGAATCTGGAGGCGGGCGGCCTGGCCAATCTGCTTGAGCCTTTCTCCTCCCTTGCCGATGAGGATCCCTTTTTGCGAGTCCCGCTCCACGTAGAGGGTGGCTAGGATACGGGTAACGGTGGGGGTTTCTTCCACCTGGTCAATGGTCACGGCTACCGAGTGGGGCACCTCCTCGCGGGTGTGCAGTAGCACCTGTTCCCGGATAAGCTCCGCCATGATGAATCGCTCTGGTTGATCGGTTACCAGGTTGGGCGGATAGTAATAGGGCCCGGGGGGCAGCAGGTCAACAGTAGCCTGGATGAGGGGCGCCAAACTGCTGGGATCCAACGCCGACACCCAGACGACGGGGGCGTCGGGCCGCAGGGCTTGGTAGCTCTCCTGGTGAGCCTGGCGCCTGGCCGCGTCTTTGGGCAGGAGATCGGCTTTGTTGCAGACAAGGATGCAGGGGGTAGCAGCAGGGATCCGCTCGGCGATAAAAGCATCTCCCCGCCCTGCCGGCACCGAGCCATCCACCACAAAGAGGACGACATCCACGCTCCCAATGGCAGCCTGGGCGTTGTGCACCAAGATCTCCCCCAGGCGGTGGTGGGGCTTGTGGATGCCGGGAGTATCCACCCAGATGATCTGGGCTTGGGGCAAGGTAAGGATCCCGCGCAGGCGGTTGCGGGTGGTCTGAGCCACGGGGGAGGTGATGGCAATCTTCTGGCCCACCAGGGCGTTCATGAGGGTGGACTTGCCCACATTGGGCCGTCCAATGAGCGCTGCAAACCCTGACTTAAACCCTGCTGGGGCAGTCGGGAGGGCAGAGGGCTCCAGCTCCCTCGTTCGAGCTGGCTCCAGCGCTTCTGGGATCCCCTGCCCTGCGAGATCCGGAAGCGGAGAATAGCTGGCATGCTCTTCCTGCTGTTCTGCTGCCATTATTGCGAACCCTATTTCTGGTAGGTGGGCAAGAAGTGCTCCTGGTCATTGTCCAAAGCTAGCAAAGCCTCGGGGAGGGGTAGGGAAAGAGATCCCAGACTGGCCAGGGTCGTGCCGGGGTAGTAGAAAGCGAGGATCTGGGCCGCATTCAACCCCTGCCGGGCCAAGGTGTAGGCGCCGTACTGACTCAGCCCCACCCCATGGCCAAAACCGCCGCCGATAAAGCGGTAGCCCGTCAGCTGCTGGCCCTGGTTGAGGGGCTCGATGCGGAATAGGGTGCTGTAGAGGCGGGGAAAGGCCAGGCGCACCTGATCCTTGCGCAAAACCAGCGAGTAAGGCCCTTGGGGCGTCTGCAAGTCCACCCGCAGCGCCTGCACCCGACCACTGACCGAGCGCTCCAGAACCTGTAGCCTCTGGATGGTGGTCCATTCAGGCAGGGGGATCCCCAGATAGTCTTGGTTAGCCCGCAGTTGGGCGTTTAGCTCAGCCAGGGATTGGGAGAACTCCCAGCGGAAAAGGGGGGATACCCCTGCTTCATTGAAACCCTCCCGCCGCCTCAGAAAGGCCTGCAAGTTGTCTTCTTGCCGCAAGTCAAAGACCAGCTCCGCCTGGGGGGCAATGTCGGCGCGAGGGCGCAAGTAAGGGCGGGGCTCACCGTCCCACACCTCTTCAAAGCCCGCGGAGATGCCGCCATTGGCAGAGGAATAGACGGCATCCACCAGCTCGCCATTGTAGGTAAGTACCAAACCGGTGGTCTGGCGAATGGCCTCGTCAGCCCGCGGGTGGGTTCCCGTCAGCCCCTTGTAAACCTGGCAGTGGGTGTTGGCACAGAGGTGGTAGTCGTCAATCTGAAAGCGGTGCAGGTTCTTGAGGGCGTAGGTGCGCGCCAAGATGGCCTGGGCGGCCATGGCAGCAAAGGGAGCCCCCGGCCCTACCTCATGGGGCACCACCCCCCGCAAATAGGTTTCCAAGGGCACGGCGTTGACCACGGTGTAGCTGCCGTAGGCGTTAGGCTGAATGGTAATCGAGCCAGCATAGTAGCGGTCGTTCACCTGCAGATAGCCGGCATCCGAGGTTACCCGAAGCCGGGTGCGGTGGTAGCGAAAGTAACCATGCACCCAGCTCAGCTGTGGCTGCTGGCGCCGCTGTTGCACCTCCAGCCGCACCTGGGGGATCTCTTTTGCTTGCGCATATTGTTGAATCTGGAGCAGTTGTTGGGGAGTGTAGGCGCGGCTGGCCCACACCTGCCATTCCTGGGGCTGAGCAATCTCAGTGCGGATCCCTAGAGCCTGCCAATAGTTGGCGCTGGCCTCGGCGCTCTCAAAACTTTTGTGACTGCTGAGGATAAGGCGGTAAACGGTTTCTGGATGGGCTAAGGCGCGGTTGACGATCCCAACGGTTACTCGCGGGGTGCGCTGCGTTTGTGTGCTGCCGTCGGCCTGGGGAAATTCCAGCGTCAGCAGCGACCCAGTTGGTGCCGCCAACTCCACCTGATCCTTCTCAGAACGACCAAAGTGCTGCAGGATGCCCACCCGTAAAATCGGGTTCTGCGGGGTAACCACCGTCGCCCAAGTCTTTCCAGGAGGGGCGCCGGCAGCGCGAAACGCCAAAGCCGCCAGCAGCACACCCAAGCCAGAAATGAGCGTACTCTGCAAGGGGGGCCGAGGCTGGGTGGGGGGAGGTTGGTAACTGGGCATGGACGCTTTATGCTGATAACGCACCCCGTTGATTCTACCTGCATCTCTTTGGCCTACCCCTGTATGGATGCTTTTTTCCCCTCTACCCCCCCTCCTCTGCGCAAGGGAGCCGGCTGGCGACTGGGCTGGGATCCGGCGCGATCCCCGTTTGTGGCCCTGGTGGGGGGAGAAACGTGGGCGCTGGAGCTAACTCAAGAAGAGTGGCAAGCTTTTGGGCAGGGGGTGTACTGCCTGCAGCAGGATATGGAAGCCATAGCCTCCCAACTGATGGCAGAAGAGAGCATCACTCTGGAGCGAACTTTCCCCTGGCTAACTTTGATTGCCAGTGGCAGCCCCACTGCCTGGGATCTTTACCTACAGTTGCATCAGGGCCGGCGCGGCGAAGGCTTCTGGCCAGCAGAGGCTGTCCCAGGGCTGTGTCGTGCTCTTGCCCAGTTGCGGGAGCAAGGCAAAGTTTAGATCCAGTAATGGCCCAGGGAATTCGTTAGGATGGTTGCAGTGGGGCAGCGCCAGAACCCTCATGTCGACAGCTTCAGAGCTCAAGCCGGCTCAGCCTCGCGACTGCCGAGATTGCCCTCCAGATGGCCAGCCAATTACCATTGCCCTAGCCAAGGGAGCTTTGCTAGCCGATGCTATCCGCTGTTTGCAGCAGGTAGGGATCGACTTCAGCCGCTTTCTGGATCCGGCCAATCGCCTCTTGCGCATTGAATCCCCCACCCAATTCAAGGGACAGCGCTACGCGGCGCTGCTGGTGCGCAACCAGGACGTGCCAGTGTACGTGGAGTACGGCCAGGCCCAACTGGGGATTGTCGGCTACGATGTCCTGCGGGAGCGCTACGCCGGCAGGAAAGCGGAGGTAGCCCACCTGTTGGATTTAAAGTTTGGCTACTGCCGCATGGCGGTGGCTCTTCCCCAAGACAGCCCCTACACCTCAGCGGCCCAGTTGCCTCCCTATGCCCGGGTAGCTTCCAAGTTTGTCCGCTGCGCCCGCGAGTATTTCGACCGCCTGGACTTGCCGGTGGAGCTCATCTCCCTCTCTGGCTCGGTGGAGCTGGCTCCCCTTGTTGGCATGGCTGATGCCATCGTGGACTTAGTAGCCACCGGACGTACCCTGCGGGAAAATGGCCTGGTGGAACGGGACTGTCTCTTCGAGAGCACAGCCCGCCTGATTGCCCATCCCACCAGCTACCGGGTTAACCAGCAGCCCATTGGCGAGTTGGTGGCTCAGATCCGGGAGCGCTGGCTGGGCTCTGTACTAGCAGTTGGCTAGCCGTGAACTACCCCCTAGGCAGGTGCCTGACGACAAGGCTTTTGTCTCTTCCTCTGCCCCAGTGGATACCGGGCTCCTGTCCCCAGAGCAGACGGGGTATTGACACTCCCCCGACACTAAAGCTGGTGAGCGACTCTTTTCCGCCCCGCCCTTCGGACAGCCCTAGGAAGGCTTGAGGGTTTGCGGGGAAGACAGACCGCCCTTCTGCTCCCTTCTGGAGGTCAGCATCGGGTTGAGGGTTGCAAACCCTACCGACAGAACTCCGTCCCCCTGACGCGAGCAGGCAAGTCAACGGGAGGAAGGAGGAAAGAGCCCCTGTACTCGTAGGGTCAGGGCTGGGAGGATGTCAGGATTGCGTACAATGGGGGCATTGGTTTAATTGCCCCAGCAGATTCAAAACAGGTTTTTCGAGGTTGATTATGCGGTACCGTCCCCTACTCGCCATCCTGTTGGCCCTCTGTCTGAGCGTCTTCGCCTTTCGGGCTGAGGCGGCCAAGGCTCCTCTAACCTACGACCAGATCCGCAACACGGGCAAGGCGGCCATTTGCCCTTCGGTCTCGGACGATGCCCGCGGCCGCATTGAGGTGCCCAAGGGGGGATCCCTAAAGCTAACCGATGTCTGCTTCCAGCCAGTGCAAATTGAGGTGGAAGAAGAAAAACGGAACGGGGAAAAAGAGTTTATCAAGGCCAAAAACATTATGATCTCGGCGGCCACGCTGGGACCGATTAAGGCGGAAGTCACCCCTAAAGACGGCGGGTTGGAGCTCAAAGTGGTGGATGGGATCACTTTTCAGCCGACCACCGGTCAGTTACCCCGCGGCGAGCGGGTGCCCTTTTTGTTTAGCGTGAAAGACTTGGTGGCTACCGCTCCAGGATCCGCCATCGATCCCTCAACGGACTTTGAAGGAGAGTTCTTGGTGCCTGGCTACCGTACCAGCAGCTTCCTCGACTCGCGGGGGCGCGGCTCCAGCACTGGCTACGACACGGCTGTAGGGCTGCAGGCAGCTAAGGAGGACTTTGCTGCCAACCGCAAGGTGGACGAGATCTCCCAGGGGAAAATGTCGCTGCGCATTGCTCGCGTGGATCCCAGCAGCGGAGAAATAGGTGGCTCCTTTGTGAGCATTCAGCAATCTAGCACCGAGCAGGGGGCACTGAAACCTCGCACCGTTCGCGTTCAGGGCCTGTTTTATGCGCGGCTGGCGCAGGAGTCCTAAAAAAGCTTGAGGCAGCTCATACCCGCGAGGCAGGGATCTCTCCCTGCCTATTTGTTCCTGCCAAGGGTGCAGCAGTGGCAGGTCTTGGGGTAGGCACCTTACACCCCTCTCTGCGGGTTGACGCCAGCCAGGAGCTATGGCCTTCGAGGAGCGCAACAGGCATGGCCAACTACGACTGGATCGTCATCGGGGGCGGGATCACAGGGGCGGCCCTAAGCTATGAGTTGACCCGCCAGGGGGGATCCGTTCTTCTAATTGAAAAGGAGGCGCTGCCGCCCAGTGCCACTCGCTACAGCTACGGTGGCCTGGCCCATTGGGCGGGGAAAACCCCCCTCCTCAAAGCCCTGGGGGAGGAAGGGATCCACCGTTACCGCACTCTCTCAGAGGAGCTGGAGGCGGATCTGCAATTTCGCGAGCTGGATCTGCTCCTGCTGATTGCTCCTGGCTACTCCGTGGAAAGCGTGGAGGCGGATCTGGCTGACTGTCGCATCCCACCCCAGCGCATTTCCGTGGAGACGGCCTGTGAGCTGGAGCCCCTCTTGAATCCGGTGGCCCTGGAGGGCGTGCTCTGGGCGCGACATGGCCACATTCATCCCTGGCTGACGACGCTGGCTTTTCAGAAGGCTTTCCAACGCCTGGGGGGATCCCTGCTTTTGCAAACCGTAACCGGCTTGCGGCGGCAGGGGCAGCGGATCACGGGGGTGGAGACCCCTACAGGCTGCTATGGGGCAGCCCAGGTGGTGGTGTGCGCCGGCGGCTGGACGCGGGCTCTGTTGCGCCAGGCCGGGATCTGGGCCCCTATCTACTTCACCCACGCCGAATCCCTTGAGCTGGAGCCTGCAGAGGTGCGGTTGAGAACCATTGTCATGAGTGCGCCCGTGCAGCGCCTGGAGCTGGAGCGGCAAGCCGGCCACCCCGACCGGGATCCCCTCTGGGACAAGCCGGGGCAGGAGATCTGCCCGCCGATTTTGGATGTCGGGATCCTGCAATTTCTAGACGGCAGCCTTCGCCTGGGCCAGATCAGTCGGGTGCTGACGGATCCCCAGGCCGAGGTGGATGCCGCCGCTAGCGAAGCGCAAATCCGCTCCCAAGCAGAGCGCTACTTGCCGGCAGTAGCTCACTTGCCCGGGCGCTGGCGCCACTGCTTAGTGGCCTTTAGCAGCGATCACCACCCTCTGGTGGGATCCCTGCCCGGCTGGGAAGGGCTGCAACTCTTTTCCGGCTTCAGCAACCCCTTGGCCATTGTGCCAGCCTTGGCCCGCCGCTTTGCCCAGCAGGCCTACGGACAGGCCGATGAGTGGCTTCCCAGTCTCTCACCAGCGCGCTTTGCTGGGTTCTCAGCCGCTGCCCCTCTCCCTCAGGGATAGGGGCAAAAGAATCCTCCCTCCTTGCTCAAGACCCCTCCTCAGCCGGCGGTGTCTCCAGCAGGTCTTCCAGGCTCAGTTGGACTTGGCGCTGCAAGGCCCGAATGGCTTGATATTCCTGTTGAATACTGGCCTGGTACTGGGCAGCAAGGGCGGTGTTGCCCTCGGAAAAGGCTTGATCCCAAAGCTGGGTCCAGTAGCGGTAGCGCTTTTGGCGAATCTCCAGCTCCATGTTGGCCAAGGCGGCGCGCACCACCAGCTGGGGGCGCATCAGGGCAATACGGGTTGTTTCATCCAGCCAGAGCAGGTGGCTAAGGCGCTCGTTGAGCTCATCGTCTTGGGCGCAGAGGGTGCGCAAAGCCGTCAGCAGAGCCTCTCCCTGCTCTTCCAGCTCCGGTTGCACTGCCAGTAGCTCCAAGATCCGCTGCCACAACTCCCGGTGGGGACGGAAGCTAAATTGCAGCTCTCGCTCCAGCAAGGTGTGGCGGATCTCGCGGCGGTACTCGGCAAAATGCAAGAAGATCTGCAGAAGGTGGGACTCTGCTTGCAACAGTTTGGATCCCTTGTTGGCAGAAAGTGGCTGGGGTTGAGCCCAGCGGTGCTGGCGTACGGCACGGCGCAGATCCTCTTCCAGGTCGCGGCTAAGGCGGGCGTTGCCGCGGCTAAGCAATTCTGCCACCTTGTGAATGTACAGAGAGCGCCACTGTCCGCCCAAGCCAGCCAACAAGTGCACCAGCGCCTGATAGGCCTGCTGGAAATCGGCAGCTTGGCTGAGATCTCGACCGGCCAGCACCTGCTCAATCTGCCAATCCAGCCATAGGGGAGCCTGAGCCAGCAGGGCCTCCAATTGGGAAGCGGGGTGCTGCCGCAGGAACTCGTCGGCATCTTTCCCAGCGGGGAGGGTGAGGATGCGCAGCTCAATTTCCCCCCGCCGCGCCTGCTCTTCAATGGCTGCGATAGCCCGGTTGGCGGCGTTGAACCCGGCGGGGTCGGCATCGAAGTTGAGAATGAGCCGCTTAGACTGCGTATAGCGCAGCAAGGCCTTGACCTGCTGCGGCGTCAGGGCCGTGCCCATGGCGGCTACAGCATAGGCAATCCCGGCTTGGTGTAGGGCGATGACATCGAAGTAGCCCTCCACTACCAAGACTTGGTCGGCCTTGGCAATGGCGTCGCGGGCAAAGTTAAGGCCGTAGACCACCTGGCTCTTGTTAAAGAGCTCCGTTTCCGGGGAGTTGAGGTACTTGGGCTGCTCCTCTCCCAAGGCTCTGCCGGCAAAGCCAATTACCCGCCCCTGGGGATCAAAAATGGGCAGCATGATGCGGTTGCGAAAGCGGTCGTAGTGGCCAGATCCCTGCTGGCGCGGCACCAGCAAGCCGGCTTCTTCCAGGAGCTTGACCGGCTGGCCCTTCTGGTTAACCAGGTATTCGTAGAGCGACTGCCACCCAGGGGGAGCAAAGCCAATTTGAAACTTTTGCCAAGTCTCTTCGCTTAGGCGCCGGCTGTGCAAATACTCGCGGGCTGCAGCTCCCACCTGGGAGCGGAGAGCATGCCGATAGAAATCGGCAGCCAGGGCCAAAATCTCCAGCAGCTTTTCCCGGTGGGAGAGTTGGCGCTCGTAGTCCTGGGACAGGGATCCCTTTGGCTCCGGCAGGGGCAGGTGGTAGCGCTGGGCCAGGTGGCGCACGGCGTCGGCAAAGGAAAGATGCTCGGTCTGCATGACAAAGCGAATCACATCTCCCCCTGCCCCACAGGCGAAGCACTTGTAGATCTGCTTGCTGGGGCTGACCTGAAAGCTGGGCTTGTGGTCGTTGTGGAAAGGACAGAGGCCGACGAAATTCTTGCCCCGCTTGTGCAGCACCACCTTTTCGGCCACCACCTCGACAATATCGGCCCTTTGGAGCACCAGTTGAATGAACTCGGGGGGCAGACCGCTCATGGTTTGGAGGGATCCGAACCTCAAGGTAGGCGGGGGAAACTCGACAGGCCGTCTTTTGACGGGGCTCAAGGGGCCTGGGATAATGAGCATGCCTTGAAGGCTGGTTTTTGGTCAATGCCTAAGATGAAAATGCAAATTGTCAAGCCTTTTTTTATAGGGCTTTTGTTGGCCATCTCTACCCTCTTTTGGAGTCCACAAGTGGCTTCTGCAGAGCCAGACTTGGCCTTGGGAGCCAAGGTTTTTCAGGCCAAATGTGTGGGCTGTCATCTCAACGGGCGCAACTCTATAGTGCCGGCCAAAAATCTCTCCCTAGCTGCCCTGCACGAGTACCACGTCGATACGCCTGAGCTCATCCAAGCCCAGGTGCGCAACGGCAAAGGGGCCATGCCTGCTTTTGGCAAGCTCCTCAAGCCAGAAGAGATCGAGGCGGTGGCCGCCTACGTTCTGGATCGCGCTGAGCACAACTGGAGCAAGGGCTGATGGGAAAAGAAGGTGCTCAGAACCCCGCCTTACTAACCCAAAGCTTGGCGGAAGGGCAGGGATCCCGCCGCCGGCTCCTGTCAGTTGGCATAGGGGCCCATGGGCTGGTGGCCGTCGGCATCTCCGCCCATGGAGTGGTGGCCATTGGCGTGGTGACCCACGGCATTCTCTCCATTGGCCTGGTAGCCATGGGCGCCCTCTCCTTTGGGCTGGTGTCGATGGGCTTGGCCAGCGCCGGCCTGGTGTCCATGGGCCTCTCCAGTTGGGGTCAGCACAGCATGAGCGTGACCGAATCCCACGGCTCCCATCACCATCCTTAGCTTTTGTTGGCCGGATCCTGCCTAGTTCCCTTTCCACCTAGCGTTGTTAAGGAGTATTTACAATGTTCAGTTGGCACAGTTACCTGGCCTTGGCCAAGAAATCTCTGCTGGCCCTGGGAATGAGCGTTGTGCCCCTTTCTTCTGCTTGGGCCCATGTGACTGTCCATCCCAAAGAGGCCCCGGCGGGCAGCGTTGCCAAGCTCACCTTCCGCGTGCCCCATGGCTGCGATGGCTCCCCAACCATTCGCCTGCGGGTGCAGATCCCGGAAGGGGCCACCTCGGTGAAGCCGATGGTGCACCCCCTCTGGAAAATTGAGACGGTGAAAAAGCCCCTGGATAAGCCCTACGAGTCCCACGGGAAGATGATCACCGAAACAGTGGCCGAGGTGATCTGGAGCGGCGGATCCCTGCCGGATGAGTTCATGGATGAGTTCAGCCTCATCCTCAGGCTGCCGGATCGCCCCGGCGAGACTATCCCCATCCCGGTCATCCAGGAGTGTGAACAAGGCATGTACCGCTGGATCCAGGTGGCGCAGCCGGGGGAGGATCCCAAAAACCTGCCAGAGCCGGCGCCGCTGCTGAAGCTGACGGACAAAGGAGGGACCCACGGCCACGGCCATGGCGCTCGCTAGCCGGGTTGCCGCTGGAATCATGTCTTTTTTGCAAAAAGGGATCCTCTTCTGGATTCGGGTGGGTCTCCTGGGCACCCTGCTGTGGGTGGGCGGGATCCAGCCCGTTTTTGCCCATGCCAGCTTGCTCTCCACCTTTCCCGAAGATGGAGCAATCCTGCAGGAAGCGCCGGCGCGGGTGCGGCTGGTCTTCAATGAACCTGTGCAGCTCACGCAGCTCCAGGTTTTGGACGGCAACGGCCAGGTGCTACCCCTGGAAAACTTGGTTAGCACGGGCAACGCACCGCAGGGGGATTTGCCGGCGGAGATCCCGGAGGGGGTTTACATCGTCAGTTGGCGGGCCATCTCTGCCGATTCCCATCCGGTAAGTGGTTCGTTTGCCTTTCAGGTGGGGACGGCGGATCCGGAGCTGTTGCCAGCGGCAAGGGCAGCCCAAGCGGGGGATCCCTTCTATTGGCCGCTGGTGGGAGTGCGCTGGGGGATCTACCTGGGCAGCCTGTTTGTGGTGGGCGTGCTGGGTGGGTGGCGGCTGCTGCGGGGGCGGTCGGGCGCTGCAGAGGAAATAGAGCTCTCTGCCGAGGCCTGGGCTTTTGCGGCTGCCTGGCTCACCCTCAGCCTGACGCTGGTGGCTTTGAGTTTGCACCTGGCCCAGCTCTACCCCCACTTTGCCGGGCCGGAGCTGCTGAGCGTGCTGGCCTCTCCCTATGGTTGGGGCACGGGGCTGCGGCTGGTGGGGCTGGGGATCCTGATCTGGGCCTGCGAGGGCGGCCCTGGCTGGGCCAGCGGATTGGGGTCGATGGCGGTGATTGGCTCGTTTTTGCCCATCGGCCATGCCCTCACTAGCGAGTATCCAGCAGGGACGATGGCCCTCTTGGGGCTGCATCTAGCCGGCTCGGCTTTTTGGTTGGGGGGGTTGTGGGGGCTGG
>NZ_JANSIU010000001.1:0-59364 GCF_047462275.1 Synechococcus sp. H70.2 | reverse complement strand
CGTCCTTGCCCGCGCGCAGGTTGGCCGTGGGGGGGCTGCGTCTGGCGGGCTGGGGTTTTGGGTGGGGGGGGGTGGGGGCCCGGGAGCGCCTGCTAAGCCATTCGCGCCAGCGGGACGGAGTCCTTGAGTTGACTCCCCCCGCCGTAGGCCTCATCCAGCGGTTTTCCGACGTGGCCACCTGGGCCGTGCCGGGGCTGGTGCTGGCAGGGGTGGGAATGGGCGGGATCCACCGCGGCTGGGACTGGGCTCATCCCTACGGGCAGTACCTCTGGGCCAAGCTACTGCTGGTGCTGATGATCCTAGGGTTGGCCGCCCACAACAAGTTGCGGCTGCTGCCGGCGCTGCGGTCGGGGGTCTGGGCGGCGGCTCGATCCCTGCAGGGGATTGTCCGCCTGGAGTTGGTGGGGCTAGTTTTGGTGCTGGCCTTAACCAGCTTTCTAGTGGCCCAAGCCCCTCCTGAGCAAGGAGCAGAACTCCCCCGGGAGCCAGCCTGCCAAGCGACATTGGGCTGGCCAGAAGGCAGCCTCCGCCTGCAGATCCGACCCTGTCGCCCCGGCAACAACAAGGTGCAAGTGGAAGTCAAAGGGATCCCGGCCCAGGAGCTGAGCTTGGACTTTGACCTGCCCGCGCGTGGGATCCCGCCTTTGCGGCGCCAGGCCCTGCCGAAAGAACCTGGCCGGTTTGAGGTGGAAGAGGTCCTCTTGCCCTTGGCGGGAGAATGGCAGATCCGGGTAAGGCTGCTAGTGAGCGACTTCGAGGAGCGACGGGAGCAAGTTAGGCTTAGGGTGGGGGATCGCTAGGAGCTGCCTAGGGAGTGAGCCTCTTCTTCCCCAAGGCGACCTTGGTACCCCTGCAACTGGAGGGCAGTCTGGAAGTCCTGACAGGCTCCTTGCCAGTCACCAAGGGCAGCGCGGGCTAGGGCACGGTTGCAGTGGGCTTTGACATGGCTGGGATCCAGTTGGAGAACCTGCGTGTAGTCGCAAATAGCTGCCGCAAAGTCTCCCTGTTGGGCATAGGCCCAGCCGCGGTTGTTCAAGACCCAGAGGCGCGTTTGGGGATCCAGCTCCAGTTGCAGGAGCTGGGTATAGTCGGCCAGCGCGCTCTCGATCTCCCCCGCCTGATCCCAAAGGAGAGCCCGCCAGAAGAGGGCGTGGCGCTCCTGCGAATTCAAGAGCAGGGCCTGGGTGTAGTCGGCAATGGCCTGCCGTAGCCGGTTGGCCTGCCGGTGGAGATCCCCCCGCTGCCGGTAGGCGAGAGCCGCATCCGCCAGCCCCCAGTCGCAGTTGCAGCTCAAAGCTTGGTCAAGGTCAGCCAACGCCGCCTCCTTGTTGCCTAAAGCCAGATGTACCGCCGCCCGCAGGGCAAATCCCTGAGACGCCTGCGGCTGGGCTTGGATCAGGGCTGTGAAATCCGCCAGTGCTCCCTGCCAGTCTCCCAGCCGCTGCCGCGCCATACCTCGGTATAGATGGATACGGGCCATTAGATCCGGCCCACGCCGGCTCCCCGGCTGGCCTGCCCACTGCAGCGCCTGGGAGAAGTCCTCACAGGCTGCCGGCCAATCTTCTTGCTCAAAATGGATCTGGCCGCGGTCGAAGTAGAGCTGCGGGTTATGGGGATCCCGCTCTAGGGCAGCTGTGTAGTCCTGCAGCGCCGCCAAGGGATCCCCCAAAAGCCGGTGAACCTGGCCGCGGCTGCTGTAGGCCCTGGCATCGCTGGGATCCAAAGCAATGGCCTGGCTCAAGTCGGTCAGAGCCGCTTCCAGATGGCCCAGATTCAGATGAGCAATTCCGCGGTTGAGGTAGGCCTTGGCCAACTGGGGATCCAGCTCCAAGGCGCGGTTGAAGTCGGCTAAAGCGCCTGCCGGATCCCCCAACTCCTGGCGGGCCAGCCCCCGGTAGCAATAGGCCTGGGCTAGTGCAGGGTTAAGGCGGAGCGCCTGTTCACAGTCCGCCAGCGCTGCCTCTAGGGCGTTGTTGCTTAGGTGGGCCATAGCCCGCTGCAGATAGAGCTCCGCCTGCACTGCCACCTCTGCTCCAGAGCTTCCAGCAGCCTGTAGCGCAATGGCCTGAGAGAAATCCTCAATGGCCCCCTGGAGATCCCCCACCGCTTGCCGGGCCAGGCCGCGGCGGTAGTAGGCCTTGCTGTGACCGGGATCCAACTGCAGCGCCTGGGTGTAGTCCTCTATCGCTCCCTGGAAGTCCAGCAACTGCGCCCGCGCCACTCCCCGGTTAAAGTAGGCTTCGCCATCCTGCGGATCCCGCTTGAGGACTTCGGAGAAATCTGCCGCTGCCCCCTGGGCATCCCCCAGATGGCCGCGCACCACGCCGCGGTTAAAATAAGCCCGCACCTCCTCAGGGTTGAGCTCAAGGGCGCGGGAATAATCCTCAATCGCTTGCTGCGGCTGCTCAAGCTGCCGGTAGGCGTTGCCGCGGTTGTAGTAGGCCACTGCCCAGTGGGGATTGAGGCGGAGGGCGTGGGTATAATCGGCAACTGCCCCTTCATAGTCCCCTAGCCGGTAGCGGGCCAGGCCACGGTTGAAATAGGTGCGGGCCTCTCCCCCCGCCAGTTGAATGACGCGGGTGAAATCTTCAAATGCTCCTGCCCAGTCGCCAGTTTTGTAGCGGGCGCTGCCCCGCTGGCTGTAGGCGCGGCTATTCTGGGGATCCAGTTGAATGGCCAGGGTGTAGTCGGCAATCGCCCCTTGGAGATCCCCTTGGCGGGCTTTCTCTTGGCCACGGACCAAGAGGCGTGCTGCCAAAACCTGGTCCACCGAAAGATCAGAAGCCAGAGCTTCGTTGGAAACAGGCAGCAGGGGCCGCAGCGCCTCTAGCACCTCAGCCGCCGACTGAAAGCGCTCTTGCCAGCGGGGACAGATCATGCGATCCAAAATTGCCGCTAGCGCCTCGCTCACTGGGGCCAGATCCCGCCAAAGCAGCTGGCCAGTGCGCGGATCGTCTGGGATCTTGGTGGGGGGGCGCCCAGTCAGCGCCTGAATGGCCAGCACTCCGACCGAGTAGATGTCGCTACAGGGCTGCGGCTTGCCAGCAAGCTGTTCTGGGGCTATGTAGCCCACCGAGCCGATGACTGTTGCCAGCTGGGTTTGGCCAGGAGCCGGGCTGACCAACCGGCCCACCTCCTTCACCGCCCCAAAGTCAATCAACACCAACTTGCCGTCGGAGTCGCGGCGCATCAGGTTGGCTGGCTTGATGTCCCGATGCACGATTTGACGGGCATGGACATAGCGGAGGATCTCCAGGATCTCCCCCAGCAGTTTGACGACCTCCGCTTCGCTCAAGGGCTGGCCGGCCACCAGCTCTTGGCCGAGATCGTGGCCGGCAATGAACTCCTCGACTAAGTAGAACTCCTGATCCTGCTCGAAGTGGGCCAAGAGGCGGGGCACCCGGTCGTAGTGGTTGAGTTGGTTGAGAACTTTGGCTTCCCGTTCAAACAGCTTGCGAGCCGTGGCTAGGGTATGGGGATCCGTGGAGAGAGGGCGCAGGCGCTTAACTACGCAGGGGGTGTTGAAGGTGTCTCGATCCACCGCCTTGTAGGTAACCCCAAACCCCCCTTGCCCCAGAAGGCCGAGGATTTCGTAGCGCCCCCGCAGAAGGGTTCCCGGCTTAACCTTGTCGTCCATGGCCTAGCTCGCCCCGCTGTGATCTTGGTCACGGCAAGCTGGCTCGATTCTGCCACAAGCTGCTCGCCTGCAGCGAGTTTGCCCTTAGTCCTGCACGTACTCTTCGCCGGAGATTAGGGCTGCTTCTGCCTTCTGGAACTCCCGTCCCAGGTAGGCAGCGTGGCTAAGCTGGGAGACGACCTTCTCGCTTTCTTTTTCAAAGATCTGGACACACAACTCCTTGGCCGTCCGCCCAACGTACACCCGCTGTGGGGAGCGATTGACTGGCCCCCGCGCTGGGATTACCGCCCCCGTCTCCGGGTCGGTGGCCAGCCCCCGCTCGTTGATCACGGTGCTGTAGTACTTGGCGCAAATGAGCTGCTGCTGCCGATCAATGTAGATAACAAAGTAGCCTGCCGGATCGAGCTCTAGGGGTCGGCGGGAAAGCTGGTCATCGATGCGGCGCACCTGCTCCCGCAAAGACTCAGAGGAAAAAGACGACATGGTAAAGTTGCCAAGAAGCCAACAAAACGGGTGTCAACGTAGCCAAGACTACCTTCATTATCCCTATTGTGGCCGAGAGAGGGGATCCCTGGAGAGTTGATTGCTGTAGAAAAAGCCCCCTTGTTGGCCAGGGTTTTGGTTAAGCAATTGGCGGCGGCTGAAAGCAAGTTCAGTGGAAAGGCGGATGCTTGCCAGGGGGAGCTGAGATTACGCTGAAGGCGGTAAGCAAGGGAGAGTCTTTGCTAAGATGCAGTCCGCCCAAGCTGAGAGAACCGTGGGGGTTGGGATCCCTGAGATAACACCTTCTGGAGAGCAGGAGCCGGCGGGCCATCTCCTCATCGTGGACGATCAGCCCCACAGTCGCCTGTTGCTGGGGGATCTGTTGGAGAGCATTGGCTATCGCGTCAGCGAGGCGGAAAACGGCCAGCAAGCCCTGCAGATGCTGCCAAGCTTGCAGCCGGATCTGGTCCTGTTGGATGTGATGATGCCGGGGTTGGACGGATTCGAGGTCTGTCGGCGCATCAAGGCTGATGAAGAGACCCGCTTAATCCCGGTGGTGTTGATTACAGCGGCCAGCGACCGCAAAAATCGCCTGCGCGGTATTGAAGCTGGAGCCGATGACTTCCTGAGCAAGCCCTTTGATGAGGCGGAATTGCTGGCGCGGGTGCGGTCCCTCGTTTACCAAAAGCACCTCAATGAAGACCTGGATCATGCTGCCCAGGTTTTATTTGCCATTGCCCGCAGCGTAGAAAGCCGGGATCCCATCACCGGGGATCACTGTGAGCGTCTGGCACAACTGGCCAAGGGCTTCGGCGAGTTTCTCCAGCTACCCCGTCCCTTGATCAAAGCGCTGACCTGGGGAGCCTACCTGCACGACATCGGCAAAGTGGGCATACCCGACGCCATTTTGAGCAAAACGGGCAAGCACACGCCGGAAGAGTGGGAGGTGATGAAATCCCACGTCTTGATCGGGGAGGAGATCTGCCGCCCGCTGCGCACCATGAAGGATGTGCTGCCCCTCATCCGCCACCACCACGAGCGCTGGGACGGCAGCGGCTATCCCGATGGCCTCAAGGGAGAAGAGATCCCACTCGTGGCCCGCATCTTCCAGATTGTGGACATCTACGACGCCCTTACCTCGGAGCGGCCTTACAAGCGAGCCTTCACTGTCCAAGAAGCCATGGACATCCTACAGGAAGAAACGGCCAAGGGCTGGCGGGATCCCTACTTAGTGGAGCGTTTCTTTGAGTTTTTGCGGTCACGGCTGCCCCAGTTGGAGTAGGCTGGGGTAGGTAGGCCCTTCAAGACAAGATCCTTTGGTTAGCAGGGATCCTCTACGGCGCTGTGTAGGCTGTCGCCAACTGTTTCCCCGCTCCCAGTTGTGGCGGCTAGTTAGGCAATACGGTACTCACCAGGTGCTTTTGAACCAGGGTATGGGGCGTTCTGCCTACCTGTGTCGCCGGCTAGACTGTCTACAGGCGGCGCGGCGGAGGCAGCAGCTGAGCAAAGCTCTCAAGGCTCCGGTGCCAGACTCGCTGTGGCAGCTGCTGGAGCAGGAATTGGCAGAAGGCCGACAAGAGACATCAGATGCAAAAGGCTGAGTCTCAAAAGCTCTGCCAGCAGCTAGGGTATTGCTTTACCCCCCTGCCAACTACACGGCAACCCCTCTTAGTTGTCAAAATGGGGTTGGGTGAGGTCAGCTACAGCCACCCTCTAGGGACTACAGAAGAGTTATTCTAAAAAGGCGCTGTTGGTGTTGGTTCCTGCCCCCGTTGGACTTCGCTTCCCCCTAGGATCTTCAAGACTGTCCCCTATGCCGGGAGAAACGCCCGCCTAGATGATTCAAGCGTAAAACTAACGAGGAGATAGGAGCAGAGGCGAGCAGAGGAATGACCGACAAAGTTCGACTTTACGACATTGCCCGCGAACTGGGACGTGACAATCGCGAGGTGCTAGAGGCTTGTGAGCAGTTGGGGATCCCTTTCAAGAGCCATAGCAGCACCATTTCCCTAGAGCAAGCCGAGTTGGTGCGTAGCAAACTGGGCGGATCCCCCAGTGGGAAACCGCCTCGCCCGCGGACCAAGTCCCAAGGAAGCTCGCCAGCAGAGGCATCGGCAGAAGCCAAAGCCAGTGAGCGCTCTCAGGCTATTGTCGGCATTCGCCGGCCTGCTCCTGCTCAGCAGCCAGCTACCCCTAGGGAGGCCAGCTCTCCCAAACCGCTGTTGCAGCGACCAGAGCGCCTCCCCCCTGCTAAAGAGGCTTCTGCGGCCAGCCCCGAACGAATAGGCCCGCCGCGGCAACAGGCTACTCCCGCAGGAGAGACCAAGCCACAGCTAGCGGCCCCTCCAGCTCGACCTGAACCTAGTGGAGCCAAAGCAGCCAGCGCCGAGACCAGCCCTGCTCCGGTGGTTAAGCGCCTGGTGGTGCTTCCCCCTCCTCAGCGGGTTACTCCCCCTCCTCATCCCGCAGAAGCAAAGGCTCCTCCGCCGCAAAGACCGCGTCCCCAACTGGTGGGCCCACCTGTTCGCCCTGCCAGTCATCCCGAGCCCCAGCCAGCAGCCCTCAAAAAGGCAGACAGCCCCAGTAAAGCCGAGGAGGCTCCTCGGTCCCAGCCGCGGTTGGAGTTGGTAGGGCCTCCCATCCGTCCTGCCGCTAAAACAGTTCCCCCCGAGCCAGAGCCTTCTCCCCGCTTGCCCGAAGCGATCCCTGGAGAACGCTCTACTCCCGTGCTGGCCGAGGCTCCCGTGCGGCCTGCCCCATCCAAAGTCAAGCGCAAAGCAGTGGAAGAAGAGGAAGATGAGGAGCTACAAGCCCTAGAACGGCGATCCAGCCGCACTCAGGCCGAGCGCAAGCGCAAACGCAGACGCGAGGAGGGAGACGGAGACGGCTTGCTGGACTTGGATTCCCTGGCCGTGAGCTCCACCGTCAAGCAAGCGCAGCTAAACGCTATCCAGCCCTTGCCGCGTCCCGCTGCCAAGCCCCCTGCGCAGCGTCCACCAGCAGCGGTTGTCTCGACCCCGCGCCCTCGGCCAGCGGCTGACCCCTCCCCGCAGCCCTCAACCCCTGCTCAAGCCAGCCCTCCAGAAGAAACGGTGGAATTGCTGCCCCAAGAGAAGGTTCTGGTTCTCGAAGGCAGCCTCAGTGTGCAGGAACTGGCCCAGCGCCTGCGGGTGTCGGAAACAGAGATCATCAAAACCCTCTTCTTTAAGGGGGTGAAGGTAACCATCAACCAGGTTTTAGACGAGTCGCTGGCTGAAACGGTGGCCAAAGAGTTGGGCTATGAGGTTCGTCGGCCAGAGACAGAGCCCAAAGTCAAGAAAAGCGAGATGCTTGAGCTGGAGGACATTGACCACCTGGTGTCCCGTCCGCCAGTGGTAACCATCATGGGCCACGTGGATCATGGCAAAACCACTTTGCTCGATGCCATCCGCCAAACCAATGTGGCCCAGCACGAAGCAGGTGGGATCACCCAGCGCATTGGTGCCTACCACGTGGACGTAGACTTTGAAGGCCAGAAGCGGCGCATTGTTTTTCTGGATACTCCTGGCCACCAGGCCTTCACGGCCATGCGCGCCCGCGGTGCCAGCGTCACTGACATTGCTGTCTTAGTGGTGGCTGCCGACGATGGGGTGCAGCCGCAGACGCTGGAGGCCATTAGCCATGCACGGGCAGCCCACGTACCCATCATCGTGGCCATCAACAAGATTGACAAGCCCGGCAGCCAGCCGGAGCGCGTCAAGCAGCAGTTGGCAGAGCATGGGCTGGTGCCGGAGGAGTGGGGTGGCGACACGCCCATGGTGGAGGTCAGCGCTCTTACCCGCCGCAACCTAGACGCGCTGCTAGAGATGATCCTGTTGGTGGCGGATGTGGCCGAGCTGCAGGCCAATCCCAACCGGCCCGCCCGCGGCACTGTGATCGAAGCCCACTTGGACAAAGCGCGGGGACCCGTGGCCACTTTGTTGGTGCAAAACGGCACCCTGCGGGTGGGGGATACGCTGGTGGCTGGAGCCGTGTTTGGCCGCGTCAAGGCCATGATGGACGACCGTGGCCAACGGCTGCAGGAGGCCGGGCCCTCTTCAGCGGTGCAACTGCTGGGCTTGGAAGAGGTGCCGGCGGCAGGGGATGAGTTTCAGGTCTATGGCGATGAGAAGGAAGCACGCCGCGTTGCTGAGGAGCGGGCGGAGGCCCTGCGGCAAAGCCGTTTGCAACAGGCGTTGCTCTCTCGTCGCGTCAGCTTGACTAGCATTTCTGCCAAAGCCCAGGAAGGCCAGCTCAAAGAGTTGAACCTAATCATCAAAACAGACGTCCAGGGCTCCGCCGAGGCCATCCAGACGGCCCTGCAGGATTTGCCGCAAGAGGAAGTGCGCTTGCGGGTTCTTCTGGCAGCTCCTGGGGAGATTACAGAGACTGACGTGGATTTGGCAGCAGCCAGCGACGCCATTATCTTGGGCTTTAACACCACCTTCGCCCCCGGCGCGCGGCGAGCTGCCGACGAGAAAGGGGTCGATGTGCGCGAATACAACATTATCTACAACCTGCTGGATGACCTGCGGGCAGCCATGGAGGGCTTGCTGGAGCCAGAAGAGGTGGAGGAGCTGCTGGGCCAAGCGGAAGTGCGCAAAGTCATCCCCATCAGCCGCGGCACCGTGGCTGGCAGCTACGTGCTCTCCGGCAAAGTGCAGCGCAACGCCCTGGTGCGGGTTCGCCGCAAGGGAGAAGTGGTCTACGAGGGACGCCTCGACTCTCTCAAACGCTTCAAGGACGACGTGCGGGAGGTGGCTGCTGGTTTCGAGTGTGGGATCGGTATTGAGAAGTTCGATGCCTGGCAGGAAGGGGACATTATCGAGGTCTACCAAATGGTTACCAAGCGGCGGACCCTAGCTCCCGCCTAGTCAATTTGGGCGGCCTAGAGGCCGAGGGATCCCGGTTGAGGGGAGCCCGAGGAGGGGTTTTCTCCAGAACACAAGTGGAGAGGAGGAATGCAACGGAGCCAGCGATTGAGTCAGATGTTGTTTGTAACCCTGCGGGAGGATCCTGCTGAAGCAGAGCTGCCCAGCCACAAGCTGCTGCTGCGAGGCGGTTTTATCCGGCGGCTCTCCCCAGGGATCTACACCTATCTGCCCCTGCTGTGGCGGGTGCTGCAGAAGATCTCGGGCATTGTCCGGGAGGAGATGAACGCCATTGGGGCTCAGGAGTGTCTTTTGCCCCAGTTGCAGCCGGCAGAGATCTGGCGGGAATCGGGCCGCTGGGAGGTGTATACCCAGGCAGAAGGGATCATGTTCGCCCTCAAAGACCGACAGGGACGCGAGCAGGCCCTGGGCCCCACCCACGAAGAGGTAATCACCCTGCTGGCGCGGGATCTCATCCGCTCCTATCGCCAGTTGCCGCAAATCCTCTATCAAATCCAGACCAAGTTCCGCGACGAGATTCGACCCCGCTTTGGCCTGCTGCGGGGGCGGGAATTCCTCATGAAGGACGCCTACTCCTTCCACGCCAATGAGGAAAGCCTGCGCCAGACCTACCAGGACATGTACCGCGCCTACTGCCGCATCCTGCGCCGCTGCGGGCTGCAGTTTCGTGTAGTGGAGGCCGACGCCGGCGCCATTGGCGGACCCTCGGCAATGTCCCAGGAGTTCATGGTGCTGGCTTCTGCCGGAGAGGATGAGATCCTCTACACCCCCGATGGCTCCTACGCTGCCAATGTGGAGAAAGCCGTCTCCCTTCCACCGCCAGCGGCAGCGTCTCCCTACACCACCTTCCAGGTTCTGGATACCCCGGGAACGGAAACCATTGAGAAACTGGCTGCTTTCTTGAAGATCTCCCCCACCCTAATTGTTAAGAATGTGCTCTACCAGGCCCTCTACGACAACGGCCGGCGGGTAGTGGTCTTGCTGAGCATCCGCGGGGATCAAGAAGTCAATGAGGTGAAGTTGGCCAACCACCTCAACCGTCTGGCGGAGCGCTACCAAGCCAACAAGCTGCTTAAACTAACCTTGGCGGATGCTGAGATCCAAAAAAGCTGGCAAGGGGATCCCGTGCCCGTGGGATACATTGCCCCTGACCTGCCCGATAGCTGCCTCGGGGGGCAGGAACACTTTGCCCCCCAGATTCTGCGCCTAGTTGACCAGACGGCAGCCACGCTGAAAAACTTTGTAACCGGCAGCAACCAGGTGGGGCGGCACGTGGTGGGGGCCAACTGGGGTGAGCAGTACCCCTTGCCAGAGGTGGTTGATGTGCGCAAAGCCCAGGCGGGGGATCGCTGTCTGCTCAACCCTGAGCAGGTTCTCCAGGGAGCCCGCGGCATTGAGGTCGGCCATATCTTCCAGTTGGGCCTTAAGTTCTCGCTGCCAATGCGGGCTACCTTTACCAACGAAAACGGCCTTGAGCAGCCGCTGTGGATGGGCTGCTATGGCATTGGGGTGTCGCGGCTAGCCCAGGCGGCGGTGGAACAGTCCCACGATGCCAACGGCATCATCTGGCCAGTGGCCATTGCCCCCTACCACGTGGTGGTGGTGGTGCCCAACACTTCTGATCCAGAGCAGATGCAGGTGGCGGAAAAATTGGTGCAGGAGCTGGACGCTGCCGGTATTGAAACCCTCTGGGACGACCGGGATGAGCGAGCGGGCGTCAAGTTTAAAGATGCCGATCTCATTGGGATCCCCTATCGCCTAACCACGGGACGCAGTCTCAAGCAGGGCAAGGTAGAACTGGCGGAACGGGCCACTGGTCAGGCTGTGGACATTCCCCTCGAAGCTGTGGTGCCTACCCTGAAAGAACGCCTTGCCACTGCCTTGGCAGTGGCCGGCTGAGGAGTTGCTTTGCAGCTCTTTTTTTCCTATGATGGGGTATATCTCGATCCTCGGTAGCTCAGCGGTAGAGCGGTCGGCTGTTAACCGATTGGTCGCAAGTTCGAATCTTGCCCGAGGAGCTTGCCTTGGCTACTTGACATCCCCCCCTGGGAGCTATAATGCCCTCTGGCCATTTTTGCGTCACGTATTCCGAGGGTATTGACTGTGATTGACCTGTCGCGGATCCCTGCCCAACCCAAGCCAGGCCTGCTTAACCTCCTAATTGAGATCCCTGGCGGCAGCAAGAACAAGTACGAGTTTGACAAGGACATGGGCGTGATGGCCCTAGACCGGGTGCTCTACTCTTCGGTGCAGTACCCCTACGACTACGGCTTTGTGCCCAACACGCGGGCAGGGGACGGGGATCCCTTAGATGGCCTAGTCATCATGGATCAGCCCACCTTTCCGGGGTGTGTGATTGCGGTGCGACCGCTGGGCATGCTGCAGATGATTGACGCAGGGGAGCCGGATGAGAAGTTGCTGTGCGTGCCTGCTAAGGATCCTCGCTATGCTTCCGTAACCAAGCTGGAAGATATTGCCCAGCACCGCCTGGACGAGATTGCCGAGTTTTTTGCCACCTACAAGCGCCTAGAGAAGAAAGAAACCCAGATCTTGGGCTGGAAAGGTCTGGCCGAAACCGAGGCAGTGATTGCCAGCAGCATTGCCGCCTACCAACAGTCCAAGTAGCTCCCCAGCTTTTCTAGACTGGAGCGCGCCGCTAGGGGTGCTGGCCAGTTGGCGCTCAGCTGCCCTGGAGGGGGCTCCTTGAGCTAGCCTAGGTTTGGACTCGACGGCTTTTGCTATGGTGGATACCCTTCAGCTTTGGCTCTACCACTTAGAGCAGTGGGCAGCGGAGCTGGTCCAAGGGCAACTGCAGCACCTCTCTCCCCTGAGCTGGCTGGCAGTGGGCCTGGCAGGTCTGGTTACCAGCCTTTCTCCCTGTATGCTCTCTATGTTGCCGGTAACCATTGGCTACATCGGCGGCTACACCCCTACTACCCCCGCTGCTGCCGGAGCAGTGCGCCGGCAAGTTTGGGTGCAGTCCCTAGGCTTTGCGGTTGGTGTGGCTTTGACCCTCAGCGGGCTGGGCTTGGGAGCAGCTTTGCTAGGCCGGGTTTACGGACAAACCACCGCCTTTGGATCCTTAGTGGCGGGAGGGATCGCCATCCTCATGGGGCTGAACCTGCTGGAAGTTGTCCCCTTGCGCTTCCCCGATTGGTTTAACCGGTTGGAGATCCCTGGCGATTGGCCTGGGCTGGGCCGGTCAGTGGTGCTGGGATCCACCTTTGGCCTGCTGGCCTCTCCCTGCAGCACACCGGTTTTGGTGGCCCTGCTGGGCTGGGTCTCCACCACGGGGCAGCCCTGGGTTGGGGGCGGGCTGCTGCTGGCCTATGCGCTGGGGCTGGTCTCGCCGCTGCTGGTGGCCGGGGTGTTCACTGGCTCCATTAAGCAACTGTTGGCCCTGCGGCGCTGGTCGGGCTGGTTCACCTATGCCAGTGGCGGGGTGTTGGTGGGCTTTGGCACCCTGACGATCCTCTCCGCGTGGGCCTAAGGGAACAGGCTAAGATGGGGCTGCCCTGAGAGGGGCATCCAAGTCTTGAGCTAACAACTTCCCATGGTTATCCATCCTCTGCCGCTGTTGCGGCGGTATTTTCGCCATGAGCTGCTGCCGCTGCTGGCGGATCTGCGCCTGGCCATCGGTCTTCTCTTGGCGATTGCCCTTTTGAGTGCTGTCGGCACGGTGATTGAGCAAGAGGAGACGGTGGCCTTCTACCAGGCTCACTATCCTGAGCATCCGGCCCTGTTTGGCTTTCTCACCTGGCGGCTGATCCTCCAGCTGGGGTTGGATCACGTCTATCGCACCCCTTGGTTTCTGGCCCTGTTGATCCTGTTTGGCAGCAGCCTGGCCGCCTGTTCTTTCACGCGCCAGTGGCCGATGCTCAAGGTGGCCCGCCGCTGGAGCTACCTCACCCGTCCTTCCTCCTTCCAGCGGCTGCCCTTTTGGGCCTATCTGCCCCAACACTCCCTAGAGGGGCTGCCGCAGCGGCTGCGCCAACGGGGTTATGCGGTGTTTCAGGAGGGATCCCGGCTCTACGCCCGCAAGGGGCTAATCGGGCGGTTTGGCCCCATCGTGGTGCACGTCAGCCTGCTGCTGATCCTGTTGGGGGCTATCTGGGGCAGCCTCGGGGGCTTTAAGGCGCAGGAGCTGATTCCCAGCGGTGGGGTTGCCGCCATTGAACATGTAACCGGGGCAGGGGATCTGGCTCGTCTGCCCACCTGGCAAATTCGGGTTAACCGCTTCTGGATTGACTATGCTCCCGACGGACGGGTAAAGCAGTTTTACTCTGACCTCTCGATTCTAGAGGGCGGCCAGGAGGTCAAGCGTCAGACCATCTCTGTCAACCATCCCCTCTCCTACCGCGGCGTAACCCTCTACCAAGCCGACTGGGGCATCGACAGCATTCGCATCCGCCTTAACAACAGCCCCTCCTTTCAAATTCCAGTGGTGCCGGTGCCCACCCAGACAGGCAGCAAGCTCTGGGGCGCTTTTGTGCCCACCCGACCGGATCTCAGCGAGGGCTTGACGCTGTTGTTGCCGGATTTGCAGGGGACGGCCCTGCTCTACGACACCCAGGGCCAGTGGGTAGGATCCCTGCGCCAGGGCATGAGCCTGGCCCTTGATGAAGTGGCTCCGCAGCGCTTTCCCAAACGCCTTACCCTGCACCTAGACGAGGTTATCGGCGCCACCGGCCTGCAAATGAAATCGGATCCAGGGATCCCGCTTGTCTACCTCGGCTTTGGGCTGCTGATGCTGGGGGTGGTGATGAGCTATTTCAGCTACAGCCAAGTTTGGGCTCTGGAGACGGAAGCAGGGCTTTACCTGGGGGGCAAAACCAACCGCGCCCTGGTGACCTTCGAGCGGGAGTTTGCCTGCCTAGTGGAGCAGCAAAGACTTTCCTCCTTCCCTTCTAGGGAGAAAGAACCTTGCTCTATCGAGGCCAACGGCTAGGCTCTCTACCTGCAAACAAGCTTAGGAAGTTTTGGGGCAACTATGGCTTTTTCTCCTGCGCTAGCCACCTTTCTTTCTAGCCAGGCCGCTCCTATTCCCATCCAAACTCCCTCGACAGTCGCGGAACTGGCTCGGCTCCTCAAGGAGTGCCAGGGGCAGAAGGTCTTGCCGCTGGGGCAGGGGAGCAAGTGGGGATGGGCTCCTCGCTTGGAGGCTGTGGATCTTATCCTCAGTACCCGTGGGCTGTGCCGCCTCATTGACCACGCAGCTGCCGACCTAACGGCGACGGTGGAGGCCGGTATGACCCTGGCGGAGCTACAGGCCATCTTGGCCGAGCGAGGACAATGGTGGCCGGTGGACCCGCTTTATCCCGACTGGGCGACGGTGGGCGGCGTTATCGCCACTGCCGATACGGGCTCGCTGCGCTGGCGCTACGGTAGCATTGGCGACCTAGTGCTGGGCATTACTTGGGTGCGGGCCGATGGGAAGGTGGCTAAGGCGGGCGGGCGGGTGGTCAAGAATGTGGCCGGCTACAACTTGACAAGACTATTTGCCGGATCCCTGGGCAGCTTGGGGATCCTGACGCAGGTAACCCTGCGGCTCTATCCCCTTCCCGCGGCCCAAGCAACTTTGCTGGCTGCAGGGGCGCTGCCGGATTTGGAAACCCTAGCTCGGCAGGTCCTGAGTGCGCCAGTCAGTCCGGTGGGGGTGGATCTCTGGCTGGGGGCAGGGGGATCCCAGCTCTGGATCCATTTCCACGGCTCCGAGCGGGGAATTGCCCACCAGATGACCCAGGTGCAACAGCTAGCTCCAGCAGGATTGAGCTGGCAGGAGGCAAGACCGGGGGCTCTGCCTCTGCCCTCACCCCGCTTGGGGATGGTGTTGGCCAAGTTCGGCTGCTTGCCCAGCCAAAGCCTGGCGACTCTGGAGCAGTTCCAATCCCTTTTCCCTAACGCTCAGGTGCAACTGCATCGCGGCTGCGGGTTGGGGCGAGCCTGGATCCCTCAAGCAGAGAGGGGATCCCTGCTGCAGCTGCAGCGCTATCTCCAGGCGGCGGGGGGGTTTCTCGTACTTTTGGAAGCGCCAGCCGATCTAAAGACAGCTTTAGCCCCCGACTTTGGCCCCACGGCAACCCTAATGCACAAGCTAAAGCAGCAGTTTGACCCCGCTGGGATTTTCAGCCCCCGCTTCCTGTAACACCCTCCCCCCCTCCTGCTAACGCCTAGAGTGCGGGCTTCTTGCTTCAACGGGATAGACTCCCACCGCAGGGTTGTACCCGGTGGCCACGATCCCTGCGCCCCCCACAGCTCCACCAGGACTGCCTAGGGACGCCCTTCCGAGGGGAGGCGGGGAGGGATCCCTAACATTTGCAGCAAGGTTCTAGCCGCATCTTGGCCAGACAGCCAGGCACCTTCTACGCGCCCTCCAGCACACCAATCGCCGCTGCACACCAGGGGTAGTCCCTTGCCAGAGCCAGTGGGAATGTAGGTGCCAAGGCTAGCAAGACCTATTGCCTCCACCGGAAAAGCGTAGCGCCAGCGATGAACTTGGATCCACTGCGGCGAGGCCAGCCAGGATCCCAAGCGCTGGGCAGCATGGGCCAGCAGCTCTCGACCAGCCTTTTCCAGCTCCGCAGGCGCGGCCTCAAGATACAGCGACGACCACTCCGCTCCCCCTTGCAAGACCACTAGCGGCGGCAGAGGCTGTGGCCGCTTGCTGCTGTCTAGGGCCACCCAGGCTAGGAGGGGATCGTCCAAACCCTTGATCCCCTTCCAGGGGGGCAGCGGCGTGTTTTCGGCGTAGCTGGCCAACACAGCAATGCAAGGCTGGTAGGCAGCCGCTTCCAAAAGGGACAACAGGTTATCCCCTGGAGAAATCTTTCCCCGCAGCAAAAGCAGTACCTGGGGAGCAGGAATGGCCATCACCAGGGCAGCAGCCTCGTAGCACTGGCCATTTTCGGCTTGCACTTGCCAGGTCGTTGCCTGGGGCTCGAGGCCAACCACTTGAGTTTGGGTGTGAACGGCCAGGGGAGCAGCCAGCTGCTTGGCCAGCGCCGTCATACCCTGGGGACAGGCATAGCGCGGCTTCTCCTCGTTGGCACTTTCTGGGCGCAGCCCTTGGTGATCCAGCAGATGCAAGGAGCGGGTCCACTCCCTCAGCAGTCCCAAGCCCAGGAGCTCCTTGAGCCAACGATAGAAACCATCAGAGTCGGCAGTCAGGTACTGCGCTCCATGATCCACAGGCACCGTCTGACCGGCGTGCTGAACCCGTCGAGTGGCCATACGCCCGCCAAGGCCCGCCGATTTCTCAAGTACCAGAACCTGCAGGCCTGCCCGCAGCAGCTGCCGCGCACAGGTCAAGCCGGCTACCCCTGCTCCGACAACAATGACATCTGCCGACTTCCTGTCAGCCTGCTCAGACGGTGACCCTGCTTCTGGGGGATTGGCGTCTGACATACAGGGACTCTAGCGGCTGCCAACGGATCCTTAGCTGTTGCTCTTGCCAAAGGGGTTGTTGCCCCTCTCGCCAAAGAGCTTGGCTTCCCCCTTGAGGGCAGCCTTGATGATGTTGTAAGCGGCCCAGCTTACTGCTAGAGCAACTGGCGCCAGAATGATGAGGGGGCGGAGATCCATCTCCATAGGCTTCCTTCTCTCCAAGGGCGACACAGCGGGGTAACTTGGTAGCCCCGTACTGAGGGCTCCGCGCCGCTAACGCGAGTAGTGCGGAGGGGGACGTAGTCCTTGAGCGACTTGAGTCGCTCGCCAATGCTATAACAACTATAACCCTAAGCAAGCACCCACCCCGGTGGAAGACCCGAACACTGCGGTAAGTCAACTTTGAGACTTGGTTCCAAGGGACGGTCTAGGGGCGTCTTGACAGCGCCTTTGCAAGTTTGTCTGCAGACTGCGTAAGAATCCCCCGACTTTACTCAGGGGAGTGTCAAGACTCCGGAAAAGGGACTACGTCATCGTTAGGGGTCAACTTGTTGCTACCCTAGACCTGGGGAATGTCGCCCTTGGCAAGTTGCGCTTGCCGGGGTGCCCCTTGTTTCTAGCAGCAAGCCCCCAAGAGCTTGCGGGATCCTAGAGTCAAGCTCAATCCTCTTTGGCTCCTGGGGATCCCTGCCGACGAATGAGCTCGATTGGCAAGCCATCGGGATCGGCGATGAAGGCCACTTCGTAGGTTTGAGACCCAATTTTCTGGCATTGGGGCGGCAGCAGCAAGATCAGGGGCACTCGCGCTTGTAAGTGTTCTAGATAGTCAGCCAGAGATCCCCATTCGGGGCCCACCTCAAAGGAGGGGTGGTAGTAACCCACATAGTGGGGATCCCCGAAGGGATCGGGGGCAGGGTAGGGCTGGGGTACCTGAATGAGCTCCAGACGGCCCCAGGGGCCGCCCATCCAGCAGGCCAAGGTGCTGCCGATGGTAAACCGTTCTTCTACCCCAAAGCCTAGCCCTTCGTAGAAGGCCATGGAGCGGAAGATATCGGCAGTGCGAATCGAAAAGTGGTGCATTGTCAGGATGGAGTATCAGCAGAAGGCAAAGCGAGAGCCGCTAGTCAAGCGGAGACAGACTTGCTACGCTCCTGAGAAGTAGTCCCTGATTCTTGAGCCACTCTTCCAGTGTGCCGCAACAGCATCGGTTAGTCTTTTTAGGCCTCATCATGCCCAAGCTGGTCATTGTTGAATCTCCTACTAAAGCGCGTACCATCCGCAGCTTCTTGCCCGCCGACTATGAGGTGCAAGCCTCCATGGGACATGTGCGCGATCTGCCCGAGTCGGCTGCCGACATCCCCGAGGAGGTGAAGGGAGAAGAGTGGAGCCGCCTTGGGGTCAATGTCCACGCTAACTTCGAGCCCCTCTACGTGATCCCCAAAGAAAAAAGAAAGGTGGTCAAGGAGCTAAAAGAGGCGCTCAAGAAGGCAGATGAGCTGATCCTGGCCACTGACGAAGACCGGGAGGGGGAAAGCATCAGTTGGCACCTGCAACAGGTGCTTCAGCCCAAGGTGCCTACCCGCCGCATGGTGTTCCACGAAATCACCCGCGAGGCCATTCAGGAGGCTCTACAAAATTGTCGCCAGGTAAACGAGCAACTGGTGCGTGCCCAAGAAACCCGCCGCATCCTGGATCGCCTAGTGGGCTATACCCTGTCGCCCCTCCTGTGGAAAAAAATTGCCCCCAAACTCTCAGCCGGGCGGGTGCAATCGGTGGCAGTGAAGCTCTTGGTGGATCGGGAGCGGGAGCGGCGAGCCTTCAAAAAAGCCTCCTACTGGGATCTGCGGGCAGAGCTGCAGCTGCAAGGTGCTGATCCGGCAGCGGTTTTCCCGGCAGAGCTGGTGAGCCTGGGCGGCAAACGTCTGGCCAGCGGACAAGACTTCGATCCCAGCACGGGGCAGCTCATGACTGGAAGGGACGTGGTGCTGTTGGATCAAGCCCAGGCCGAAGCCTTGCGGGAGCGTCTGCTGGGGAAAGTCTGGGTGGTCAGTTCTGTAGAAGAGCGCCCCTCCACCCGCAAGCCCGCCCCTCCCTTCACCACCTCCACGCTACAACAGGAGGCCAACCGCAAGCTGCGCCTGTCGGCCCAGCAGACGATGCGCATTGCCCAAAAGCTCTACGAGGAGGGCTACATCACCTACATGCGTACCGACTCGGTCCACCTGTCGGAACAGGCCATCCGCGCCGCCCGAGCCTGCGTGGAGGCAATGTACGGCAAGGAGTACCTCAGCCCTGAACCGCGGCAGTACATCACTAAAACCAAAGGAGCCCAGGAAGCCCACGAGGCCATTCGTCCCGCCGGCTCGGAATTTCGCCTGCCCAGCCAGACTCCCCTCACGGGTCAGGAGTTGGCCCTCTACGACCTAATCTGGAAGCGCACCGTTGCCAGCCAAATGGCTGAGGCGCGGCAAACCCACACCGTTGTGCTGATTGCTGTCGACGATGCCGTGTTCCGGGCTAGCGGCAAGCGCATTGACTTCCCCGGCTTCTTTCGCGCCTACGTAGAGGGATCCGATGACCCAGAGGCGGCTCTGGAAGACCAAGAGGTGTACCTGCCCCTGCTGCGGGTAGGGGAGCAAGTGGACTGCCTGCGGCTAGAGCCGGTGGTTCACGAGACCCAACCTCCACCCCGCTATACAGAGGCCTCCCTGGTGAAGGTGTTGGAAAAGGAGGGCATTGGCCGGCCCAGCACCTATGCCACCATCTTGAGTACAATCCTAAGCCGCGGCTACGCGAGGCTAATGGGGAACACTCTGGTACCCACCTACACGGCCTTTGCAGTTACCGAGCTTTTGGAAAAATACTTTCCCAATCTCGTCAACATCCACTTCACTGCCGAGATGGAGCAAACCCTGGATGATATCGCTTCCGGCCAGGCGGAGTGGCTGCCTTATTTGCGCCACTTCTTCCTGGGTGAGCAAGGCCTTGAGGGACAAGTGAAGGCACGGGAGCTAGAAATTGACCCCAGCCTGGCCCGCTCCATCCACCTGGAAAACCTACCTGCCAAGATAGGTATTGGTCCCTACGGACCCTACGTGGTGGTCGAAACCGAAGCGGGGGAGGTACGCGCCAATCTACCGGAGGACATTCCCCCCGCTGACCTGACCCTGGAACACATCGAGGAACTCATCCGGCGCAAGCAGGAAGGCCCCAAGCCGATTGCCTTCCACCCAGAGACCCAAGAGCCCATCTATGTCATCCCCCAGGGCCCCTACGGACCCTATGTGCAGTTGGGGGAAGTCTCTGAGGAAAACAAAAAGCCCAAGCGCGTCTCCCTGCCCAAAGGACTCAAGCCGGAGGACGTCACTCCAGAGATGGCTCTGGGGTTGCTCAGCCTGCCACGTACGTTGGGCGAGCACCCCGAGTCGGGGAAAAAGGTGCAAGCCGGCATTGGTCGCTTCGGCCCCTACGTGGCCTGCGACGGGGAGTTCCGCTCGCTGCCCCCCGAGGAGGATGTCCTGACCATTAGCTTGGAGCGGGCGCTAGAGCTGTTGGCCCAGCCCAAAAAAGGCCGCACTCCCACCTCGGCCAAGCCCCTAGGCGAGTTGGGAGTCCACCCCGAGGACGGCAAGCCGGTAACTCTGCACGACGGCCCCTATGGGTTCTACGTCAAGCACGGCAAAGTCAACGCCTCGCTGCCTAAGGATCTCTCCCCCGAAGCCGTGACGCTGGAGATAGCTCTGGAGCTGCTGGCGGAAAAGGAAGGTAAGGGCAAGGCCCAAGCAAACGCCAGCTGCCCAGCTGCGGCCAATCAGGCCAAGAGAGCTGAGGCTGCCGTTCCCCAGAGGCAACGCACGGTGCAGGGCCCTGCCCGCAGCAAGGGACAAGCTCAAGGGGAGGACCCTACCCAATGCCCTCCCCCTCTTCTTAAGGTTGTTCCCAAAGCTCGGGCTTAAGCCCTAACTCCCCTTAGCTGGCTAACTCAGCAGGGGTTAGCCCAGGCTAAGGCCCTACAAGGGTTGGCCAAAAGCTAGGTGGCTGCAGTTGACTCTCTCTTCCCCCGTCTTACCCGGCCTTCTGCTGCTTAGGGAAACTAAGCAGCCTGTTCAAAAATGCTCCGAACCCAGCTGCTAATGATGGAGAGGGCAATTGCACCAAGCAGGGCCCAGCCAAAGTTGTCGATCTTGAAAGCATCACCCGCAAGCTTGTCGGCAATGAGCAAGCAAATAGCGTTCAAAATGAGCGAAAACAAGCCCAGGGTGAAGATGGTAAGCGGTAGGGTGATCAACTGCAGCAATGGCTTCACTAAGCTATTGACCAGACCAATGGCTAGCGCCGCTACCAAGGCACCCCCAAATCCGGAGACGTGGATCCCGGGCAACAGCCAAGCCAAAATCATCACGCTCAAGGCCGACATTAACCAGGTGGCCAGAAGAGATGCCATGCTTCCTCCCTTACCCCGCTGGGGCAGCCATTTTGCCCTCTATGCTACCTAGATCCGGCCGCTCCTCGGGACTGTACGTCTGCAGGGCCAAGGCATGGATGCTTTGCCCCATCTCCTCAGCCAGGGCGGCGTACACCAGGCGATGCCGTTGCAAAGAGGTTTTGCCAGTAAAAAGAGGGGATACCACCTGCACGCGGTAGTGCCCTCCCGATCCCTGTTGCCCGCCTCCATGGCCTGCATGGCGGTGGGACTCGTCCTCCACGTGGACGTAAAGAGCTTGCAGCTTTTCAGCTAGGAGCTGCCGCAAACCATCTGCGGTGAGCATGGGTTTTAAGGTTGACTGTCAGCCTGGGCAAAAGCTGCTTCCACTAGGGGGCGCAACTCGTTGCGGGCATGCATTTCCTGGAGGATGTCACAGCCGCCAATAAACTGCCCGTTGATGTAGATTTGTGGAATGGTTGGCCAGTTGGAAAACACCTTGATCCCCTGGCGAATTTCCGGGTCCTCCAGCACGTTAATTGCCGTGTAGGGAAAGCCCAAGCTGTCCAAAATGCGCACAGCTGTGTAGGAAAACCCACACTGGGGCATCTCTGGGGTGCCCTTCATGTAGATCAGTACCTTGTGGGTGCGGATTTGCTCGCGGATCTTCTCTTCCAAAAGGGGGTCTAGCATGGCCGTCTGCTGGTCGAGCAACACCAGTATTTCATTGGTCTAGTCTAGCTGCTGTCAAGCAGGTGGAGGCTAGCAGGGATCCCCCCACTGGCAGCAAAAAGTGCTAGAAGGGGAGAAGTGGAGGTTCCCTATCGGAGGCCGTTCATGCTGACCGAGGCCAAGCAGTCGGCGGCAGAAAGCCCCCAAGCAGACAGGAGTGAGGCTCCCCCTTCTAAGCAGCCAAAGACAAAGCTGGGGTTTTGGCAGCAATTTTGGGAAGATGTTGACTGTGTCTTTGAGCGGGATCCAGCGGCGCGCAACCGCTGGGAGGTTATCCTCACCTACCCAGGGGTACACGCTCTGTTTCTACACCGCATTGCCCATTGGCTGTGGCAGCGGCGCTGCTTCCTGCTGGCTCGGTTGATTAGCTTCATTTCCCGCTCCTTTACCCTGATTGAAATTCACCCGGCAGCCCGGATTGGGCGGCGCTTTTTCATCGACCATGGCTGTGGTGTGGTGATCGGGGAGACAGCGGAAATTGGCGACGATGTTACCCTCTATCACGGCGTTACCCTGGGGGGCACCTCTTGGACAAAAGGTAAACGGCATCCCACCCTGGAAGATGGGGTGATCGTGGGCACAGGGGCGAAGATCCTGGGGCCAGTTCGCATTGGTGCCAGAGCCCGCATTGGAGCCAACGCAGTGGTGATCCACGATGTGCCTCCGGGGATGACAGTGGTAGGGATCCCGGGCCGGGCCGTTATCCCACCCCATCAACGCCGCATCCCTGCCCATGGCATCGACCTCGATCACCACCTCATGCCTGACCCGGTGGGACGGGCAATCGAGCAGCTGTTGCACCGCATTCAAGAGCTGGAAGCCCAGGTGGCCCGTCTTAGCCAAGAGCGGGAGCGGGCCCAGCAAGAGAGTTCAGGGGCGGGTGACTAGCTCGGCAGTATCCGCAAGGCGTGAGTTTAAAAGGGCAGCGTTCGCAGCTTCCTCAGGCGCAGAGGAGAAGCTTGCTCTGTTGCGTAACCCTTTTTGCGGCAAAGGGGTGGAGCCATTTCAGTAGGGCGAGCTAGGGTGCTAGCATCTCGGCTCTACGGGGAAAACGGTGATGATGCCGGCCAAACCCCTCTCTGGGGTAGCAGCTCTGCTCTGCCTAGGCCTAGCTCCAGCCGCTCTGGCCCAGACGCTTCTGCCGCAGCAAACGGTGCTCCTCGACAGCAGACAGAACAGCGCCACCCCTCTACAAAGCAATGTCCTACAAAACATTGTCTTCGTCGTGCCCAACCCCCCAACGCAGCCCTACGCTGGCAGGTGGGGTTGGCGCCGCAGCCCCTCACCTCCCCCTGCCCCCATCACAATCCTTATCCTCAACTCCCAGGCCAACTTGGCCGCCGAGGCAGCCGAGCCGCAGAGTTGTGGCCAGCGCTGCCAGGGATCCCTGCGCCTGCCATAAAAAGAGGCTGCTTTTGCCATTGGGTGCGTGCCAAGACCCGGATCCGCTATGAATGGGGGTTGGTAGTATAATTCAGGCCAATGGTTCCCCACTGGCACTTCTTTGTGGTGGGCGAGGGATCCCCATGAACCGTTCCAGGCAACTGAAACTCCAGCTTGCTGCAGGGCTTGCTTGTGGGATGGGGCTGCTGGCAGGAGTGGCGGCTTGGGCGCAATCAGCTCCCCCGCCGGACAGCCTGGATCTGCGCACCAGTGGCGACCCCCCCGCCCAACCCACCCCCACACCTACCCCCGCCGCTAGCGAGCCAGAAGTTTTGGTGGCAGAGGTGGTGGTCGAGGGTACCGACGACCCAGAGCTGATTGAGCAGGTTTACAAAGTTATCCGCACCCGCGCCGGCGAGGTCTCCACTCGTTCCCAACTGCGGGAAGACATCAACGCCGTGTTTGCCACTGGTTTCTTTGCCGATGTCCGAGCGGTGCCCTCCGATACCCCCTTGGGAGTGCGAGTTACCTTTGAGGTCAAGCCCAACCCCATCCTCAAAGCCGTGCGCACCGAAGGGGCAAAAGTTTTGGATCCGGAGGTGCTCCAGAAGGCCTTTGCCGACCAAGAAGGGCGGGTGCTCAACTTTGGCAAGCTGCAGGCAGCAGTGGCCGAGATTGAGCAGTGGTATGCTGACAAGGGCTACGTACTGGCCAAAGTGACAGATGTACGCTCCTCCGAAGATGGCACCCTCACCCTAGAAATTGCCGAAGGGGAGATCGAGGACATTCGCGTGCAGGGCAACACCAAAACCCGCGACTTCATCATCACCCGCGAGTTAAAGACCAAGCCGGGGGATGTGTTTAACCGCAACCAAATTCAGCAGGATCTGCAGGCAGTTTTCAACCTCAACCTTTTTCAGGACGTGAATGTGGGGCTTAACCCCGGTCGGGATCCCAACAAAGTCGTGGTGGTGGTGAACGTGGAAGAGCGCCGCACCGGCACCTTGAGCGGCACCCTCGGCGTCAGCTCGGCCACGGGGGTCTTCGCTGGCCTTAGCGTCTCGGAAGAAAACTTGGGCGGCAACAACCAAAAGGCCAGCTTTAATGTTCAGGTAGGCACCAATGAAACTCTGTTTGATTTGAACTTCACCGATCCCCGCATCGCTACGCTGGAGATCCCCACCTCCTACAGCATCAATATCTCCAACCAGCAGAGCTCCAGCTTTGTTTTCAACGAGGGATTGACTCTGCCCAACGGGGATCCCGTGCGCATCAACCGGCTGGGTGGCAGCGTCACCTTCTCGCGTCCGATTGGGGGCAATTGGCGGGCCAGCTTGGGCACCCGCATCCAATTTGTGGAAGCCCGCAACAGCAACGGCGAACAGGAGCGCTTTGATGTGCTGGGCAACCCCATTACCTTTAGTGCCAGCGGCCAAGACAGCTACACCACCTTGCGGTTTGGCCTTATCCACGACAGCCGCGACAACCCCAACAGCCCCAGCCAGGGATCCGTCTTTCGCCTCTCTACCGAACAGTCGGTACGTTTGTTTGCGAATGGCCTGAACGCCAACCGCCTCGAAGCCAGCTACAGCCAGTTCATTCCCGTCAAGCTATTTGAAACGCGCAGTGAGCGGCCGCAGGTGCTGGCTTTTGACGTGCGGGCGGGCACCACCCTTGGCGACTTGGCTCCCTACGACGCTTTCCCCATTGGCGGAGGCAACTCCGTGCGGGGATTTTTTGAAGGCGGCGTTGGCTCCGGCCGCAGCTTTGCCACCGCAACAGCGGAGCTGCGCTTTCCTCTTTTCGACCCGGTGGGGGTAGTGGTTTTTGCTGACTACGGCACGGATCTAGGTAGCGGTGCAGCAGTTATCGGCAATCCGGCGGCAGCGCGCAACAAGCCGGGCAGCGGTTTAGGTCTGGGAGCTGGCATTCGCATCCAATCTCCCCTGGGGCCGCTGCGCATTGACTACGCCGTTGGCCAAGGAGAGGCCGGCCGACCTCAACTGCACTTTGGCATTGGGGAGAAGTTCTAACTTGGCGGTGGGATATGGTGGGAGCAGCACTTGTGAGGAAAGAACCCATGCACCCTAGCCAATCCTTACGCGGGGGCTCCTTGCTGCTCTTGCTCTGCCTCAGCCTAGCCCTAGGTGGGTGTGGACAACTGGCACGGCTAGGCATTGGCACAACCCCCATTGCCCAGATCGAACAAAATCCTGCTCGCTACACTGACGTGTACGTCCGCGGTCGTGTGGTCAACCAGATAGGTGTGTTTGGCCAGGGGGTGTACGAGATCCAGGACCCTAGTGGCTCCCTCTGGGTCATCACCAACAAGGGGCTGCCGGCCATGAACAGCACGGTAACTGTGCGTGGCAAGGCCCAGGAGGGGATCTCGGTGGCAGGGCGCCGCTTTGGGGTATCGCTAGTAGAAGTCGAGCGCTTCTAGCTAGCCCCAAGAGCTACCATAGAGACTCGGCCTGCCAGGGTTTTGGCAATCTGACGCAGCGCCTGGGCCGAGGCCGACTCGGGTTGGTCGACGACAATGGGCCTGCCCGCATCTCCCCCCTGGCGCAGGGCAATCTCTAACGGGATCCGCCCCAGCAGTGGGATCCCTAGCTCGCGGGCCGTAGTTTCTCCGCCGGCTGAGCCGAAGATATCGTACTGGCGATCCGGTAGGTCAGGCGGAATGAAGTAGCTCATGTTCTCGACAATGCCAAGGATGGGCACCCCCAACTGGCGAAACATGTTCAAGCCCTTGCGGCTATCCAGCAGGGCCACCGACTGCGGCGTAGTGACGATCACGGCTCCCGCCAGCGGCACCGCTTGAGCTAGGGTCAATTGCGCATCCCCGGTGCCGGGGGGCATATCCACGATGAGATAGTCCAGCTCCCCCCACTGCACCTGGTAGAGGAATTGCCGGATGACACCGTTGAGCATCGGCCCCCGCCAGATCACCGGCTGATCCCGCCCCACCAAGAGACCCATCGACACCATCTTGACGCCGTAGTTCTCCAGGGGGAGGATCTCTTCGCTGCCATCTTGCCGCTTGCGCACCAATAGAGAGCAATCCTGCAGCCCCAGCATCAGGGGCACGTTGGGGCCGTAAATATCCGCATCCAGCAGCCCCACCCGCGCTCCGCTCTGGGCCAGCGCCACAGCTACGTTCACCGCTACGGAGGTTTTGCCCACCCCCCCCTTGCCGCTGGAGATGGCGATGATGTTGCGCACGCCGGGGACAGACTGGCGATCCGGCAGCGAGGGCGAGCGGGGAGTTTCTGCTGTAACGGTGACCTCGATGGTTTCAATGGGAGCCAGGCGGCGGATGGCAGCCTTGCATTCCTCGACGATGAACTCCCGCAAGGGGCAAGCTGGTGTCGTCAGCACCAGAGTAAAAGCCACCCGCTCCGGCTCGACGCGAATGTCGCGGATCATGTTCAGTTCCACCAGGCTGCGGCGCAGCTCCGGATCTTGAACCGGGCGCAACGCCTCAAGGATGGCGGCAGCATCGAGGGTAGAGGTGGTCATGGCATCAAAAATGAGGTAACGGCTCTATTTTTCACTCTAGTCGGTTTTTCTCCAGGGTCTTCGCTGGCTGAGCAGGGCAGTTGCGAAACTGTCTGCCAACGCTGTAGCCGACTGGCCTAGGCTGGCTCTGGCCGACGGAGGAGGGCAATGGTGCAAGCGCTGATCGCGGGAGTCGGGTTGTGGTTGGGACTCACATTCTTGGCCCCGTTGATCCCTCTGCTGGCAAAGAGCCACTCTCTCCCCTGAGCAGCAGCCCACCTCGGCCTGGGATCCCTCCTGCTGCTATTTGCCCTGGGCTGTTAACCCTCTGGGATCCTGTCGCTGCTCCCCCTGCACAATGTCCCCAACCGCCGGGAAAAAGAATAAGCTGGAGTCTGTCCCGTGCCGATGTTCCAGGAAAAGGGTGGGTGGAGCCGGGCAAAAGTATGGAAATTCGTCCTGCCACGCCTGAGGATGTGCCCGTTCTGTTTGATCTCATCTGCGCTTTGGCCGAGTACGAGCACCTGAGCCACCTGGTAACGGGATCCGCCGAGCTATTGCGGCACCATTTGTTTGGCCCGGAGGCCTTTGTTTCAGCGTTGGTAGCGGAGGTAGAGGAGCAGGTGGTGGGGTTTGCCCTCTACTTTCGCAACTTTTCCACCTTCCTCACCCGACCGGGAATTTACCTGGAAGACTTGTTTGTGCTGCCGGAGTTTCGCGGCAGGGGCATTGGCAAGGCGCTCTTGGCGCGGGTGGCCCAGGAGGCAGTGGCCAAAGGATATGGGCGGCTGGAGTGGAGGGTTTTGGACTGGAACCAGCCAGCAATTGAGTTCTACCGGCGCCTGGGTGCTAAGCCACATCCGGAGTGGATCCTGCACCGCGTGGTGGGTGCTGAGCTGGAAGCTTTGGCTCGGCTGGCCGAGGATCCCTACCCCTCTTGAGCAAGAGATCCTAGGGATCCCTGCGCGAAAGGGGAGCCTAGACCTCTATACTTAGCGGCTGAGCCGAGGTTGAGCCGAGCATGAGCCCAACGCAAACCGTCACTCCCCAAGGGGCTGAGATCCTCTGCATTGGCACAGAGTTGCTCTTGGGAGAGATCACCAACACCAACGCCCAATACCTGGCAGCCGAGTTGGCCAAGCTGGGGATCCCGCACTACTACCAAACGGTGGTGGGGGACAACGAAGCCCGCATCCACCATGCTTTGGAGGTGGCCTGCAACCGCTCCAGCCTACTTTTAATTACAGGAGGGCTGGGGCCAACCCCGGATGATCTGACCCACGCGGCGCTAGCCTCCTTTTTTGGAGTAGAGATGGTGGAGCACCCCCAGCTCTGGGAGGAGATTTTGCGAAAGTACGGGCAGCGGGGCCTTGTGCCCTCGCCCAGTAACCGCAAGCAGGCTTTTCTGCCTCAGGGGGCAACCATCCTGCCCAACCCCCTGGGTAGCGCCTGCGGCCTCATTTGGCAGCCCCGCCCCAACCTGCACATCCTTACTTTTCCCGGCGTGCCGCAGGAGATGCAGCGCATGTGGCAGGAGACGGCTGTACCCTATTTGCGCTCCCTGGGCTGGGGCAAGGAGGTGTTCTACAGCCGCGTGTTGCGCTACTGGGGCATTCCTGAATCGACTTTGGCCGAGCGGGTGGCCCCCTGGCTGGCGGGGGAAAATCCCACGGTCGCTCCCTACGCTGGTCAGGGAGAGGTGCGCCTGCGGATTACCGGACGTGCCCCCACGCGCGAGGCGGCGGAAGCGTTGATTGCTCCGGTGGTGGAGCAGATTTTACGGGTGTCTGGAGAAGACTACTTCGGCAGCGACGAGGCCACCTTGGCCAGCGTGGTGGGGGAGCTCCTCTTGCAGCGGCGGCAAACCCTAGCGGTGGCAGAATCCTGCACCGGTGGCCTCCTGGGGCAGTTGGTAACCGGGATCCCGGGCAGCTCGCGCTACTTCCTGGGCGGCATTGTTGCCTATGACAACCGCTTCAAGGAGCAGCTTTTGCGGGTAGATCCAGAGACCCTGCGGCAGCACGGGGCTGTGAGCGAGCCGGTGGCGGCTCAGATGGCGCTGGGGACCAAACAGGTTTTTGGCTCCGACTGGGCCCTAAGCATTACCGGCATTGCTGGGCCAGAGGGGGGTACCCCCACCAAGCCAGTTGGTCTTGTCTATCTGGGCTTGGCCGACCCGGAGGGGAAAGTGGAAGTCCACGAGTACCGCTTCGGCAGCCTGCGGGGCCGCGAGGGGGTGCGCTGGTGGAGCGCCCAGACGGCGCTAGATTGCCTGCGGCGGCGCTTGCTCCGTTACCCCCTTTCGGAGGGATCTACTCCTGAGCGTCCAGATCCTTGAGTAAGCTGGGGGAGCAGGCAGACTTGGAGCAGGTTGATGAATCCTGCGGAGGCGGGCAAGGAGGCCCTGCGGCAGGGCCGCTTTCAAGAGGCCATCCAACTTCTTGAGGACTACTTGGCCCAGTTCCGTCAGGAGGGCAAAGCAGAGGGGAGCCCGGCAGGCTCCTCCGACAGCCAAGTCCTGGAGGCCCAGATGAACCTGGTGCGGGCCTACCATCTGGCGGGCCAGGCCGAGAAGGCGCGGGCCCTCTGTCTAGAACTGCTGCAGCATCCGGATCCCCAGGCGCGGGGCTGGGCCCAAAAAATCCTGCCCCGCCTGCCCGCCCCAGAAAAACCCGTTGCTTCTCCATCTAGGGAACAAGGCCCTCCTCCAGAGCCCCTTCCTAAAGCTCAGCTGGTCTCCCCCCACCAACGGGCTGCTCCATTAGGGGGGAGGATCCCCTTGCCGGTGCAGGCGGGATCCCTGGCGTGGGCCAAGTGGGGATCCCTGGGGGTGGGCATCCTCTTCCTCTGGGGGTTGAGTTTTTTGCTGGTGGGCAGCCACCTGGATTTTGGGCGGCTGAGTTTTCCGCGGCAGCTTTGGTTTTTGCAGGGGTTGCTGCCCTGGCTGCGCAACGGCTTGCGCTGGCTAGTGGCCGGTAGCCTGGCGGTTAACTTTGGGGTGGGCCTTCTCTTTTTTGCCCCCTGGCTTATGGATCAGCTGCACCGGCGGCTGCACAAGTTGCGTTGGGCCAGCCTGGGGGAAATCGAGCGCCACAGCCCTGAGGCGACCCGCCTGCTGCAGCGCCTCTGCGCCCAAAAACAACTGAAACAACCCCGCCTGGGGGTGATCCCGGAAGGGGGGCCACTGGCCTTTGTTTACGGCACTTTCCCTGATGGCGGCCGCATCGTGGTCACCCAGGCTCTCTTGCAGCAGCTTGCCCCGGACGAGATTGCCGCTGTCTATGCCCAGGCGCTGGGGCGGATCGTCAACGGCGATATCCTGATCCTGACTCTGCTGGGATCCCCCGTTCAACTGGTTTACTTGGCTCTGGAGCAGGTGAGCCAACTGGGAAGGCAACGGCGGGATCTCATCGGGCATGTGGCCCCCCTGCTCTACCTCATCTACACGGTGCTTTCCTACCCCCTGTTTTTCCTTTCTCGCCTGGGCACCTCCCACGCCGATCACTTCGCGGTGGAGGCCACGGGCAACCCCAACGGGCTGGTGGCCGCCCTGCTCAAGTCGGCTGCCGGCCTGCAGGAGGCCCACAAAAACGACCGCCGCCCATCTTCGCTGCTGCACTGCACCCGACTGTTCAGCTTCTTAGACTTCAAAACCACCGCTGCCGCCAGCGCCGCTGTCCGCCTGCCGGATCCCGCCCAAGCCAGCCAGCTCTTCCGCTGGGATCAGCTTAACCCCTGGGCCCGCTGGATGCAGCTCAATTCCAGCCATCCCCTGCTGGGGCGGCGCTTCCAGGTTTTGGGGGAATATGCCCAGCGGCTGCGCCTTTTGCCCGAGCTAAGCCTAGTTCAGCCAACGGAGGAAGTGGCTCCTCCAAAGGCTCGCTTCTGGTTGGATCTGGCTATCTATGCTGCTGAAGTGGTTGGGATGGTGATTGGCTGGCTGGGGGGGCTGATCCTCTACCTAGCGCTGCAAAATCGCCTCGATCCCAAGGTTATTGCCGCGGCCGCGATGGTGGGCTATGGCGTGGGACTGTGGGCCAAGGCGGCGTTGATGTACCGCGGATCCCTGTCGCCCCAGCCAGCTGACGTGCTCAGCTTGCTGGCTGATCCCGAGGCAGATCCCTGCCGCAGTCAGCCAGTGGAGCTGGAAGGGGAGCTGCTGGGCTTGGGACAAGCCGGCTATCAACTGGGGGCAGAGCTAAAGCTACAGGATGCCACCGGCCTGATCCCCCTGCGCTTTACCTCTCCCCTAGGACCGGTGGGCAATGTCTTTTCCGGCCTAAAGCCCCTCCGTGCCCTCATGGGCCAGCAGGTCAAGGTGGTGGGCTGGTTCCGCCGCGGCAACACTGCCTGGGTGGATTTGGCCTACGTCCAGGCAGGATCCCAGCAGCTCCACAGCCGTCCTCGTCTGTGGCTGGCTTTGTTGGGCTTGGGAGTTGTCTTGCTGGGGATTTGGGGGGCCTTTTATTTCCCCAACTTGGCCTCTTATTTTAGGCGGTAGTGAGCTGCCTAGCGGCGGGAGGGCACCAACTGGGCCTTGCGCAGCCGCACCGACTGGGGTGTGACCTCCACCAGCTCGTCTTCGCCAATGTATTCCAAGGCTCGCTCTAGGGTCATCTCCACCGGTGGCTGCAGCTGTACCAGCTCCTCTCCAGTTGAGGAGCGATGGTTTGTTAGGTGTTTCGTCTTGCAAACATTCAACTCCAAGTCCTGGGGTCGGTTGTGCTCACCCACAATCATGCCCTTGTAAACGCGGGTGCCTGGCTTAATAAAGAATACACCTCGGTCCTCCGCATTCTTCAGGGCGTAGGCAGTGGCTACTCCCTCTTCAAAAGCAATGAGCACGCCATTGCGGCGGGTCTCCAGCCCTGTGGTGAGAGGACGGTACTCCAAAAAGCTGTGGCTCATGATCCCCTCCCCGCGGGTGATGCGGACGAACTCGCTGCGGAAGCCAATGAGCCCTCGCGCCGGGATGACGAATTCCAACTGGGCCCGCCCATCTGCGCCTACCCTTAGGTCCTGCATCTCTCCCCGCCGCTCGCCCAGCCGTTCGATGCAGGCGCCCACCGTTGCTTCTGGCACATCCAGCACCAAAAGCTCATAAGGCTCGTAGGGCTGGCCGTTCACTTCGCGGAAAATCACCTTCGGCTGGCCAACCTGGAACTCGTAGCCCTCCCGCCGCATGGTTTCTAGCAAAATGCCCAGGTGCAGTTCGCCTCGCCCCGAAACCAAGAAGCAATCCGGGGAGTCAGTCTCTTCCACCCGCAGCGCCACATTGGTCTCCAGCTCCCGCAGCAGGCGTTCGCGCAGTTGCCGTGAGGTTACAAACGTCCCCTCTTGCCCAGCAAAGGGAGAGTCGTTGACACAGATCCTCACCTGCAGCGTGGGCTCATCCACTTTGATGAGGGGCAAGGCCTGGGGGTTTTCTGGTGAGGTGAGGGTGTGGCCAATGTGGGCCTCGGCAAACCCCGCCACGGCAACGATGTGGCCGGCACTAGCCTCTGTCAGCTCAATGCGCTCCAGCCCTTGGAAGCCAAAGAGCTTGGTTACCTTGCCCTTGGCAATCGACCCATCTTCCTTGACCACCGCCAACTGATCCCCGACCCGAATGGTGCCATTGTGGATCTTGCCAATCACAATCCGACCCAAGTATTCCGAGTACTCCAGCGTCGTCACCTGGAGTTGCAGCGGCTTGGTGGGATCCCCAATGGGTGGCGGGACGTACTTGAGGATGGCCTCAAAGAGGGGCCTCATGTCCAGAGGGCCGCTGTAGTTGCCCTCGAGGAAGGCTTTGAGGTTGGCTTCTTCCAGGGCAAAGCCCTGCAGACCCGAGGCAAATAGGTAGGGAAAGTCGCACTGGTCTTCGTCAGCGCCTAGTTCCAAAAACAGATCTAACACCTTGTCAATGACCTTGTAGGGCTCGGCGTGGGGCCGGTCAATTTTGTTGACCACCACGATTGGTCGCAAGCCCTTTTCCAACGCCTTGCGCAGTACAAAGCGGGTCTGAGGCATTGGGCCTTCGTTAGCATCCACAATCAGCAGACAGCCTTCCACCATGCCTAGCACCCGCTCTACCTCCCCGCCAAAGTCAGCGTGACCGGGGGTATCGACGATGTTGATCAGGGTTTCGCCATAGCGAACGGCAGTATTCTTTGCCAGGATGGTGATGCCCCGCTCCCGCTCTAGGGCATTGCAATCCAGCACGCAGGGGGGAGTGTCCTCTCGTGCCCGTAGGGCTCCTGCCTGGCGCAGCAGGGCATCCACAAGTGTGGTTTTGCCGTGGTCAACGTGGGCAATGATAGCAACGTTGCGGATAGGGATCGGCATAGCCGTCAATTCGTGGAAAAACTCACCCCCAGCTCTTCCTGGGGGTGCCTCTACCAACTCTAGCGCAAAGAATTGAAACTCCCGCCAGCTCGGGGGATTTTTAGGGAGTCCTCAAGCGAAAAGGCGTTGTCAAGCGGCCCCTAACCACTTCCCTAGGGCAAAGTCCCAAGGTTCTGCTTACTTTAGCAAATTAGGCCGGAGCCCCCTCTTTCTCGCCTAAGACCCGCCCAGAGGTTTGCCACCGGTCGGGTTTTTTGCCTCCAGGAAGCTGGCTGGCCAGCTGTAGCTACAACTAGCAAGCTGCATCTTGGGTTGGCAGCTAAAGTTGCCGAGGGGCTTTTCCACCCCGCCCTACAGGACGGGACTAGCAAGCTCTGCTTCTGGGATCCATCCCAGGGAGCATAGGATCACCAGCCCCGCTAGAGCGTGCCCCACCCCGCTGGCCAACCCTTGCCTCACATATCAGCCCCGCGCAGGTAGAGCACCAGGATGACCGCCGGCCCTGCCAGGACAATCATCGCCAGCAGCAGCAACTGCACAAACACTTCGTATTGTCCAAACATAACCCCAAATCTTGTAGCCTACCTTTGACACTCCCACCGACTAGAGTCGGGGGATTCTTACGCAGTCCCCAGAGGGACTCGTCAAGGCGTTGTCAAGACGCCCCTTGACGGTTCCCCAGTCTCCAGGTTCCGCTTACGTACTGGCTTTTAGCACTGTCCGGGTCTTTCACCGGGGTAGGTGCTTGCTTAGGAGCAATTATAGCCTTGGCAAGCGACTCCAGTTGCTCAAGGACTACGTCCTGCTAACGCGAACGGGCTTTTCCACCCCACACTAATTGCGCTAGCGGGGCAGCGTCCTTTTGCGCTAGCGGGACGGAGGGTTACCCAGCGAGTCTGGGGTGGGGCTTGCTTTGGCCTAGAGATAAAACCTAGCGCTCCTGCTGAGCCTGAAAGGGGATTGGCTCGAGGTTAAACAGTTCCTGCAAAATTTGCATGGCCTTCCGCCGCGCCTCGATGTCCCGCTTGGCCCGCAGTTGCACCATGGGGTCGTGCAGAATCTTGTTGACGATGCCGCGAGTGAGGGCGTCGATAACCTCCAGGTGCTTCTCGGCAAAGTCCTTGCCCAAGCGGGAGAGAGCTTTCTTCATTTCCTGCTCCCGGATAGACTCCACCTTGTGGCGCAGGCTGGAAATGGTGGGCACCGTCTCTAGGGAACGCCACCACTCCATAAACTGCTCTACCTCTTCCTCTATCAACGCTTCGGCAGCCGAGGCCAGCTTTTGCCGTTGGGCACGGTTTTCTTCCACGATGCGGGAGAGGTGATCCACGTTGAACAACCGTACCCCTCTTAGCTTTTCCACCCCGGGATCAATGTTGCGGGGCACGGAGATATCCACCAACAGCAGCGGCTGATCTGGCTGCAGCACTTCCACCAGTTGCCCGTAGGTGAGGATGGGCTGGGTGGCAGCGGTGCTGGTGAAGACCAGATTGGACTCTGCCACGCTGCCTAGCAGCGACTCCCACGGCAGGACTTGAATGGGCTGCTCAAATTGCTTGGCTAGCGCTTCTGCCCGCTCCAAGGAGCGGTTGACTACTGTGATGTCCACCGCCCCCTTGGCCAAGAGGTGCTGCACCAGCAGCCGGGCCATTTTCCCTGCCCCCACCACTGTAATCTTGCCCTGGGAGAGGGAACCCTGCTCTTGCAGCGCCAGCTCCACGGCTGCCGAACTAATGGACATGGCGCCGGTGCCGATCCCTGTCTCCGTGCGGACGCGCTTGCCGGCAGTGATGGCCGCCTTGAAGAGGCGGTTGAGGATGCGATCCATGCCGTTGCAGGCCTGGCCCAGTTGCTGTGCTTTTTTCACTTGCGACAGGATCTGCCCTTCCCCCAACACCAAGCTCTCCAGCCCGGCAGCCACCCGCATCAAGTGGGTCACCGCATCTTGGTAGAGCAGGGTAAACAGGTGGGGACGCAGCTGGGGGAGGGGGATCCCCTTTGCCTCCGCCAAAAACTGCATCGTCTGCCGCACTCCACTTTCTGTTTCTGGGGTAACGATGTAGACCTCCAGCCGGTTACAGGTGCTGAGGATTGCTGCTTCCTCAATGTGGGGGTAGGCACGGAGCTGCTGGATCCTCCCTCCCACCTCCGCGTCCGCGATACTGAGGCGCTCCCGGATCTCCACAGGAGCTGTGCGATGGCTAAGACCGACAACCGCGATAAACATGCCTCTCCGTTGTCTCTAGACCAACGATTATTAAATCTCCAAACAAAGGAAAAATTCGCCCGCAAACAAAAGCAGCCTCAAACCCACGCAAAGCGTCTTACCTGTCTTGGCTGCGGCAAGCTTAGGTAACTTTTCTCAGCCTACCTAAACCCTAAGACCAGTATCGGATCGGTTTTGCCGAATTTTGCTGAAGAGTTATTACGTTTTTTCCGGGTCGGCCTTGATAGATTTTTTAACGTTCTCCCAGGCAAAAGGGCGACCTTCCCAGGGGAAAGCCGCCCTTATCACGAAGATCCAGCAGAGGAGACCTCAGCGCAATTGCAGGGCAGGGGGGTGCTCGCCTTCCTTCAGGTGGATGGTATCCACAAAGCGCACCGTGCGGGATTGGCTAGAAATCACCAGCGTTTCCGTGCGAGCCCCACCCCCGAAGAAGCGCACGCCCCGCACTAGATCCCCATCAGTGATACCGGTGGCGGCAAAGAGCAGCTCTTTGCCACTGGCTAGCTCCTCACACTCCCATACCTTATCGGGATCCTCAATGCCCTTTTCTTTCAGCTCTCGCCGAGTCTCTTCCACCGGTGGCAGGTAGGTGCCCGCCTGCACCACTTCGGGATCGTAGATTAGCCGCCCTTGGAAGTGAGCGCCTAGGCAGCGCAGGGCGGCTGCTGAGATCACTCCCTCAGGAGCTGCTCCGATCCCCATCAGGGCATGGATACCCGTGCCGTTGAAGGCCACCGAAAGGGCTGCCGAGAGGTCGCCATCGGTAATTAACTTTACTCGTGCCCCCGCCTCGCGGATCTGGCGAATGAGATCGACGTGGCGCTTGCGATCCATAACCACCACGGTTAGATCCGCCACCTCCCGACCCAGGCTTTCGGCAATGATCTTGAGATTCTTTTCTGGCGGATAGTCAAGATGGACTTTGCCCTTGGCCTGGGGCGGGGCCGCGAGTTTTTGCATGTAGATGTCGGGGGCGTTGAGAAGGCCACCTTTCTCGGAAATGGCCAGCACAGCCATAGAGCCGTTCTGGCCTTTGGCCACCAGGTTAGTGCCCTCGCAGGGATCCACAGCAATATCAATCTCCACCAGCTCTTCCGCGCGGTAGAACTGCTCGGCGTCCGGGCGGGTACAGAGGCCCACCTCTTCCCCGATGTAGAGCATGGGGGCCTCATCGCGGGTTCCCTCCCCAATGACAATTCGACCACGCATGGGGATCTGATTTAATTTCTCCCGCATAGCCTCCACCGCTGCCTGGTCAGCGGCCTTGTTGTCCCCCTTGCCCATCCAGCGGGCGGCGGCAATGGCAGCCTGTTCCACTACTTCAATGATCTCGAGCCCCAACTTCTTGTCCACGGTATGCCCCCCTTGGTCTTTCGGAACGATGAAGGCCAACTTCAGCAGACTCTCCCCCAGTTTACCAGGGTAGGCTTCTTCTCGAGACCCGCTTCCCTAAGCTGAGGAAAGAAATTGCCAAAAGCCAAGCGCAAAGAGCGATCCCCGTCCCAAGTGTTGGCTATTGTCGGCCGGGGATCAAGGATGATAGCCTGTTTTAAAGGCAATAAGTTTTTCTTAAGGGAATTAAAAAAAGCAATGAAAAGATACATTTTTGTCAACCGCTCTGAGCAGGTTCAAGTCATCCGGACCATCCCTGGCCACTGGGAGCGCACCCTCTTCCCCGGCCAGTATGCCATTTTCGAGGCAGAACCCGACGACTACCTAGAAGTTTACAGCTGCTGCTGGGCCACCACCATCTTGGAAGAGCGCCGCCCCTGTCGCTGCTTGCTGGATTCTTCGCTTCCTGAAGCCGAAGCCCACCCCTACCTGCCCCCTCGGAATACTCTGGCAGATGCTGTGTGAAGGGGTTGCTTTAGCTTGCCCGACCGGTAAGACAAACTCATTATGAGTATGGTATCTTAGCTTTAGTTTACATTTGCACCTTACCGGAAGGAGGGTCAACCTATGTCTCAGCAAGGATGTCTGCGGGTGGGCCAGCCCGCTCCTGATTTTTCGGCCACTGCCGTCTACGACATGGAATTTAAGACGATAAGGCTCTCCGACTACAGGGGCAAGAAATACGTGGTGCTGTTTTTCTACCCCTTAGACTTCACCTTCGTCTGCCCAACCGAGATCACGGCTTTTAGCGATCGCTACGACGAGTTTGCCAAGCTGGACACAGAGATCCTCGGCGTCTCGGTGGATAGCGAGTACTCTCACCTGGCCTGGATCCAAACTGAGCGCAAAGCTGGCGGGGTGGGCGAGCTAAGGTATCCGCTGGTCTCCGACCTGAAAAAAGAAATCAGCGCCGCCTACAATGTTCTGGACCCTGCCACAGGAGTGGCGCTGCGTGGCCTGTTTATCATCGACAAGGAAGGGATCATCCAGCACGCTACCATCAACAACTTGGCTTTTGGCCGCAGTGTGGATGAAACCCTGCGCACCCTGCAGGCTATTCAGTATGTCCAGTCTCACCCCGATGAAGTTTGCCCGGCCAACTGGCAGCCTGGTCAGAGAACCCTGAAGCCCGACCCAGTCAAATCCAAGGAGTTCTTTGCGGCGATTGCCAAGTAAACACCTCCCCAACCCGCCTCAGGGACTCGGGGGATGCAGCTCCGGCGCTGGGTAAGCCGGAGCTTTTTTGCCCCACGTAGGCAGGGGAAACGGCTAGCTGCTCCAAAACCCGCTGGGATAGAAATCCCCTGCCCAGCTCAGGGGATGGGAGGGGACAAAGGTTGCTGGAATTAGTCCCAGGGTTTGCCGTTGGTGAACTTGTAGGTAACTGGCTCGCGGTTTTTGCCGATACTGTGATCCACCTTGCCAATGGGCTGGCGCCCCTCGTTGACTTTTTCGGGGAAGACGCCATCTTTGGGATGCACCAGCTCCGGCTCTCCCCCGGCCGGAATGCGGAAGATCTGGTAGTCGTTGATTTTGTATTCAGAGCGCAGCTGGGCCCCCAGCGCTAGGCACTGCTCCTTGCGGGCAAAGGTGAGATAGTTTTTGCCCTCCACCATCTCAGCTGCCCCGCCGGTGGGCATTTCAAACACTTGCCCTGGCTTGCCGGTCCAGGTGATTACGTATTTTTCTTCCGTTTCGGCTGCGCTTAACAGCCCTCCAGTAGATCCCCCAAACAGGGGCAGCTTGGCTCCTTGCCGGGGATCGCCTTGCATCACAGCCATAGCCTCCCTTCTTGTTGTGGTTGGTGGTGTTTAGGCCGCGCTTGCAGTTGATGACGCGCAGCACTTTGAATCTACCATTGACTTAATCTTTGACCTTAGAACTGGCTAGGAACTGTAATTTTTCGTAGCAGAGCCAGTTCCACTGGGGAGAGCTCCCACTGCACCTGCTAAGCCAGCCGGGAGGCAGACTGGAGAGCCCCCCGGTCTAACTCCCCTGGGCCAACTCCAGAAAAGCTCCCATGCGGCGAAACTTTTGGTAGCGCTCTTCCCGCAACTCCCGCCCGCTGAGCCTGGAAAGTTCCCTGAGATGCCTTAGAAGAGCCTCTTTGAGGGTTTGAGCAGCCTCCAGAGGGGCACGGTGGGCGCCGCCAACCGGCTCTGGCAGGATCTCATCAATGACTTCCAGTTGCAACAGATCCTGGGCAGTGATGCGCAGGGCGGCTGCTGCCTGGGGGGCTTTTTTGGCATCTTTCCAAAGGATGGCGGCACAGCCCTCCGGCGAGATCACCGAATAGACCGCATGTTCAAACATCAAGACGCGGTTGCCCACTCCAATGGCCAAAGCCCCCCCGGATCCCCCTTCGCCAATCACAGTGCAGATGATGGGGATCTCCAGCCGAAACAGAGTCTGCAGGTTGGTGGCAATGGCCTCCCCCTGACCCTCAGCCTCTGCCTTAACCCCTGGGTAGGCCCCCGGCGTGTCGATGAAGGTCAACAGCGGCAGGCCAAAGCGGTGGGCATGTTCCATCAGCCGCAGGGCCTTGCGGTAGCCAGCAGGATTGGGCATGCCGAAGTTGCGGTGGATGTTGTCTTTGGTGTCGCGGCCCTTTTGGTGGCCGAGGATCATCACCGGCTGATCCCCCAGCTTGGCTAGGCCCCCGACAATGGCCGGATCGTCTTGGCCGTGGCGATCCCCGTGCAGCTCAAACCAGTCGTCGCAGATGGTCTGCACATAGTCCAAGGTGGTGGGACGGCGGGGATGTCGAGCTACCTGCAGCCGTTCCACCGGCGTCAGATGGCTGAAAATCTCGCGGCGCAGCTCCTCAGCTTTGGCCTCCAACTGGCGAATCTGCTCGGAGGCGTCGATGTCGTTTTCTTCGGCCAAGGCCCGAATTTCCTGGATACGCTGTTCTAGAGCAGCAACAGGCTGCTCAAACTCCAGCAGCAGGCGGTCAGTGGGTTTGGTCATAGTCATTTGCGTCAGGAGCAAGGTGCGGCGGCTACTACAGCTTGCCCCGGCTTCCAGAGCCAGAACTTGTTTGGCGGCGCGTAGCGCTATCTTCTCACATCCAAACTCTTTAAGCTAGAGATGGCATTCTTCTAGCTCTCTTCCTCCTCTGCCCCCCTTCCGCTGCGCTGGGCGGTGGGGGGAGCCGTCGTCCCGGCCAGCGCAGGGGTTGCCTTCTGGCACTCCATTCCGCCTGAGGGCCAGATCCGCGTCCATACCCAAAGGCTCCTGCAAGCTATCGAAGGGCGGGACTGGGCCCAGGTGGAGAACTTGGTGGCTGAGAGCTACCGCGATGGTTGGGGCTTGGATAAACAGCAGGCCCTGGCCTACAGCCGTGAGATCTTCAGCCAATTTTGGCATCTGCGTCTCCAGCCCCAAGCAATCCAGGTGCAGCCTGAACCAAGGGTCCCCATCCTCAGGGCCAGGCCACCTTCTGATTTGTGATCGAGGAAGCGGGCGGCCCCCTGGCCAACTGGACGCGGGAGCAGCCCTTCCTGTTGCACTGGCGGCGGCATCCCTATCGCTGGGAGCTGACGCGGCTGGAAAACCCAGCCTTGGATCTGCCCCCTCCTTTCCCTCAAAAGCAGCCAGGCCCCCTCGCAGGACCTGCTACTGCCCAAAAGCCAGGGCTAGGGCAGGGAGTTCCTTATAGGCGGAAGGTAGCAGCCACCCAGCTAGGGGAGCAAAGAGCCAGGGGGATCCTTCCTGGGGGTTTTTGATTTTGAATTAGGAAAGGATCCCTTGTTCTGGCAGGTTTTTTCCTATGACACCTGTTGCAAGAGATGGGGGGCCAATCGGTGGCCGCGGAGACCGGTCTTTGCCAACTCGGCTGCCCCTACTGCTGGCACCGGCAGGGGATTGGGAGTGTGCCAAGGCGGCTGTGGAAAACGGCGCCGATGCCATCTATTTTGGACTGGAACGGTTCAACGCTCGCCTGCGCGCCCGTAACTTCACAGAGGCGGATTTACCGGAGCTGATGGCCTGGCTGCACCAGCGCGGGGTACGGGGCTATGTAACCTTGAATACTTTGGTCTTCCCAGAGGAGCTGGAGGAGGCGGAACGGTACATCCGCGCCATGACGGCAGCAGGGGTAGACGCCGTCATTGTGCAGGATGTTGGCATTGCGCGGCTGGTTCGGCATCTTTCTCCTGATCTCCCCCTCCACGCCTCGACGCAGATGACCATTACCAGTGGGGTGGGAGCTGAGTTTGCCGCCGAGCTGGGCTGTGAGGTGGTGGTGCTGGCGCGGGAGTGTTCCCTCAAGGAAATAGCCAAGATCCGCGCTCATCTGGAGGAGAAGGGATCCCCCATTGCTTTGGAGGTCTTCGTGCATGGGTCTTTGTGCGTGGCCTATTCGGGGCAATGTCTAACCAGCGAGGCCCTGGGGAGACGCTCGGCCAACCGCGGGGAGTGTGCCCAGGCTTGCCGCCTGCCCTATGAGTTGGTAGTGGACGGGATCCGGCGTGATCTCGGGGAGAAGCGGTATCTGCTTAGCCCCCAGGATCTGGCGGGGTTGGAGGTGCTGCCGGAGCTGGTCAAGCTAGGGATCCACTGCCTGAAAATTGAGGGCCGCCTGAAATCGCCGGAATATGTAGCCAATGTAACGCGCATCTATCGGCGGGCCTTAGACGCCTTGGGGGCAGGGCAGGCGTGGCAGCCCTCAGCTCAGGAGTGGTATGAGCTGGAGATGAGCTTTTCCCGCGGGCTGTATACCGGCTGGCTGCGGGGTATTAACAACCAAGAGCTGGTGCATGCCCGTTTTGGCAAAAAGCGGGGAGTTTATCTAGGACAGGTGGTGAGGATCCAAGGGGAGCAGGTGGGGGTGCGCCTAGAGGCCCCCCTCAAGGTAGGGGATGGTGTGGTGTTTGACCAGGGGGAGCCGGAGCTGCCGGAGCAGGGGGGGCGAGTCTACCGTGTGCAAGAGCAGCAGGGGTTGGCCTGGCTTAGCTTTGCTCCGGGGGCAATTGACTGCAAACGCCTACGGGTGGGGGATCGCCTCTGGAAAACCAGTGACCCAGAGCTGGAGAAACGCCTGCGCCAGAGCTACGCCGGGGATCAGCCCCGCTTCCGACGCCCCGTTCACCTGGAAGTCCACGGCCAGGCCGGCCTGCCCCTGACGCTGATTTTGCGCGACGAAGAGGGCCACGTGGTGCAGGTGGACTCCCCCGTGCCCTTGCAGCCTGCCTATCGGCAGCCCCTCACCGACGAGAAGCTGCAGCAGCAACTGGGCCGGCTGGGGGGCACGCCCTTTCGCCTGGGATCCCTGCACAATGCCCTGAAGGGGAAAGTGATGCTGCCGGTGAGCGTCCTCAACCAAATGCGGCGCCAAGCCGTGGAGCAGCTGCAGGCGCTGCGAGCTCGACCCCGCCGCTGGCACCTGAACCCTAACGCCCGCTGGCAGGACCTGCTGCCCCCCCCAGAGCAAGCCGAGCCGGGATCGCCCCAGCTTGTGGTGCTGGTGCGGGAGCCGGAGCAGTTGCTGGCAGTGATTGCCTGCGGCATCCGCCAGATCTACCTAGAGTTGGAGGATCCCCGCCGCTACCGGGAAGTTATCCGCGCTACCAAAGCTGCCCACCCCGAGGTGGAGCTGTGGGTGGCCCCGCCCCGCATTACCAAGCCGGGAGAAAGCTGGATCCTCAAACAGGTGTTGGCAGCAGGAGCCGATGGCTATCTGGTGCGCAACTACGACCACCTGCGCTTTTTTGCCAACCAGCGCTGCATCGGCGATTTTTCCTTGAACGTGGCTAACCCCATCACCGCCCACTATTTCAAAAGCCGCTACCCCTTGGAGCGCCTGACGGCCTCCTATGACCTCAACCACGAGCAACTGGGATCCCTGCTGCAAGCTGGCCCCGCCCACTGGTACGAGGTTACCATCCACCAGCACATGCCCCTGTTTCACATGGAGCACTGCGTCTTCTGCGCCTTTTTGTCGAGCGGCACGGATTACACCAATTGTGGCCGCCCCTGCGAAAAACACGAGGTAAAGCTAAGGGACAGGGCTAATGTTGAGCACATTTTGAAAGCTGACGCTGGCTGCCGCAACACCCTCTACAATGGCAAAGCCCAAACTGGGGCCGAATATGTGCAAAAACTGCTGGATCTGGGGCTGCGCTATCTGCGCATCGAGTTCCTCCAGGAGTCTCCTGCGGAGATCCAACAAACTCTGCGTTGTTACCAGCAACTCCTTCAGGGCCAGATGAGTGGCTCTCAACTGTGGCGCCAGCTGAAGCTCCACAGCCAGCTAGGGGTAACACGCGGTTCTCTGGAAAGTTGACAAGGGACGGCGCGGCCAAGCGCAACCCAAAAAGTGACGGGATCCCGGCCCATGCTCTTTTCGCCGCCGCAGATGCTCCCCCCCGCCCTCTACCCCCTCCTGCACCGGAGCCTGAAGACTCTTTTCCCGGAGGCTCTCTGGGAGCTGCCCCCGCATCCTAAGAAGCAGCAGGTGGCCCTTACCTTTGACGACGGCCCCCACCCGCAGCACACGCCAGCTCTGTTGCAGGTTTTACAGGAGTTTCAGGTGCCGGCCACCTTCTTTGTGTTGGGGGAACGGGTGCAGCGCTGGCCTCACCTGGTGCGGCAAATTCGCCAACAGGGTCATGGCATTGGTCTGCACGGCTGGCAGCACCGCTCCTTTACCCAGCTCAGCCGCAGCGAATTGCATAGCAGCTTGCGGCGCAGCCAAGCCGCCCTGGTGGCTGCCTGCGGTGGGATCCCAGAAGAATATCGGGCTGTGCGCCCCCCTAACGGCCTGTTTTGGCCGCAGACACTGGTGGAGCTGCATCGCTGGGGATTTTTTCCAGTGATGTGGACCGTGGTGCCCGAAGATTGGCTAGAGCCGCCGGTTGCAGTGGTGGTGGAGCGAGTGCTGGCCCAAGTGCGGCCTGGCTCTCTGATTGTGCTCCACGACGGCGTCCAGGGGGGATCCCAGGTGGCCGAGGTCGTGTGCTGCTTAATTCCAGCTCTGCGGGAGCGAGGGTTAGACTTTGTCCGTCTGCCCTACACCGGTATCTTCCCAGTTCCAGAAGAAATTGAATAAAGTGAAGTCAGCTATTGGCAAGGGGCAAGCTATGGGCGTGCGCAAGCTTATCTACGGCATTTTTGGTCAGCGGGCCGGTAGCCTCATCGTCGGCACGTGGAACTGGCTGTGGGGGCTCCCAGTGGAAAAAGGCGGTGCAGAGGCAGTGGCGGTGGCCGAAGAATCGCTGCGAACCATGCAGGAGACCGTGCAGCGGCTTACTGAAGCCGTCGCCACCCAGGTAGCTGCCTACCAGCGGGCCGAGCAAAAGTACATGCAAAAGGTGCGGGAGTACCAAGCGCTGGAGAACAAGGCTCGCCTGGCCATGCAGCGGGGAGATCAGGAGGCCGCTCGCCTAGCTATGGCCCAAGCCCTGCGCATTGAGGCGGCTCTTGGCCCGCTCAAAGAACAAGTGGAAACTGCTGAGCGCTATGTCAAGGCTGCCAAGGAAAAGCTGGCCCGAGAAAAAGAGCGGCTGGCTATCTACAAGAGCGAGCTGAGCAACCTCAAGGACATCTACGAGGTGAACAAAGCTATTGAGCAGATGAGCCGCGTTAACAACGCCTACAGCATCGACTCGGCTAAGTCCCAATTTGAGGCGGCCAAAAACGCCATCCAAGCACGCCAGCTCAAGGCTCAAGCCCTCAGCGAGCTCTCCGAGGATCGCAGCGAGCAACTTGCCGCCCAACTTGACGAAATGGCCCTCGAGGACGAGATCTCCCGCCGCCTAGCCCTGCTCACTGGCCAAGGGAGCAGCTCCGCCAATCTCCCCTTGCCGGATTTGGACTTTGAAAAGCAGCCTTGATCCCCTGCCTAGATGCAGTCTGTCTCCCGTTGAAGAAAGACTGAGGTTACGTGGCATTGCCTACTCGTGGGTAAAATCGGCCTCTACCACCTGGCCTGTATCGGAACCGGTGGCCACTGCTTGCACGGGTGCTGCCTGGGGCATCTGGACAATTTGAGGGGTAAAGACAAATAGGTTGTACACCGTGTTGCGGCGGATATTGTCCAGCATCTCGAGGAAGAGTTCGTAGCCCTCGTTCTTGTATTCGATGAGGGGATCCCGTTGGCCATAACCGCGCAGGCCCACCGCTTCCCGCAGGGCCTCCATCTGCTGCAGGTGCTCCCGCCAGAGGGTATCCACCTGCTGCAGCAGGAAGAAGCGCTCCGCCTTCCGCATCAGGCCTGGCTCAAACGTATCCAAGAAAGCCTCCTTGGCCTCGTAGGCCAGCTCCGCCTGTTTAATCAGGTAGTCGAGAATTTCCTGGTAGGAGAGATCTCGTAAGTCCTCGACCTTGAGGTTTTCCTTGAGCAGGGGGATGAACTCCTGCATCTTGGCGGTTAGCTTGTCAATTTCCCACTCTTCTGGGGGCAGCTCAGGGTTGACGTGGGCCTGCACGATCTCCTCAACGGTCTTGCGCACGTAGTCGAGGATCTTGGTTTTGAGGTTCTCCCCTTCCAGGATGCGTCGCCGCTCCGAGTAGATAGCCCGCCGCTGGTTGTTGAGAACCTCGTCATACTCGAATACCTGTTTGCGCAGGTCAAAGTAGTACACTTCCACCTTGCGCTGGGCATTCTCCAAGCTCTTCGACAGGAGGGGGTGCTCAATGGGCATGTCTTCATCTACCCGGAACAGGTCCATGAGCTTGGCCACCCGCTCGCCGCCGAAGATCTTGAGCAGGTTGTCCTCCAGGCTGAGGAAAAAGCGCGAGGAGCCGGGGTCTCCTTGCCGTCCAGCGCGGCCCCGCAGCTGGTTGTCAATCCGTCGGGATTCGTGGCGCTCCGTACCAATGACATGCAAGCCCCCCAGCCGCACCACCTCCTCGTGCTCGGCCTCCGTGACCTTTTCGTACTCGGCCTTGATGCTGTTGTAGACCTCCCGCAGTTGCAAAATCAGTGGATCCTGCACGGGTGCCTTCTCCGAGGCCACTGCGATGAGATCTTCCACCACCAGCTCCGGCAGGCGGTTTAAGCCGTACTTGGCCACTGCAGCCGCCACCACCTCGTCCAGGGCCTGGCTAGTGCGGGGTGACAGCTCACAGGGGTAAAAGTTGGGAGAGACCACCGTCCAGGATTTTTTCGGCTTGGGTGAGGCTGAGCCAAACCCCTGACCGCCGCCGCGGCTCACTAGGGGGACAGATCCCAGGGGGTCGTCGGGATCCAGCTGCGCCAGTTTGGGCATTAGCCGTTCCCGTAGCTTGAGGCGGGCCATGTATTCCGCGTTGCCACCCAGGATGATGTCCGTGCCCCGCCCAGCCATATTAGTAGCAATGGTTACAGCACCTTTGCGCCCCGCCTGGGCAATGATCTCCGCCTCCCGCTCCACGTTCTCCGGCTTGGCGTTGAGGAGGTTGTGGGGGATCCCCCTTTCCTTAAGCATGGCTGAGAGGCGTTCGGATTTTTCCACGCTGGTGGTTCCCACCAAAACAGGGCGCCCCTGGGCGTGCATGTAGGCAATTTCCTCAACCACCGCCTTCCACTTAGCGTTTTCGGTTTTGTACACCAGGTCAGGGGCATCTATGCGGCGAATGGGTCGGTTAGTGGGGATAACAGTAACTTCGAGGTTGTAGGTTTTGACAAACTCCGCCTCCTCCGTGCGAGCAGTGCCCGTCATGCCGGCAAGCTTGGGATAGAGGCGGAAGAGGTTTTGGTAGGTGATGGTGGCCAGAGTTTGGCTCTCGCTTTGAATGGGCACCCCCTCTTTGGCTTCAATGGCCTGGTGCAGTCCATCTGACCAGCGGCGGCCGGGGAGCACCCGTCCTGTGAACTCGTCCACAATCACTACCTCTTGGTTGCGGACGATGTAGTGGACATCTCGGATAAAGAGCTCCTTGGCCTTCACAGCGTTAAAGATAAAGTGCGCCCAGGGATCCTTGGGATCAAACAGATCGGAGACCCCCAGTAAGCGCTCAGCAGCTTCAAAACCTTCGTCGGTGAGGATGATATTGCGGGCTTTTTCATCCACCTCGTAGTGCTCGTCCCGGATCAACTCCCGCGCCACCTGGGCCGCCTTGAGGTACTTTTCGGAGGGACGGGCCATCTGGCCAGAGATAATCAAGGGGGTGCGCGCCTCGTCGATGAGGATGGAGTCCACCTCGTCGATGATGCAGTAGTTAAAGGGCCGCTGCATCACCTCTCTGATGTCGGTGGCCATGTTGTCCCGCAGGTAGTCAAAGCCCAACTCGCTGTTGGTGCAGTAGGTAATGTCGCAGTGGTAGCTGCGCCGCTTCTCGGCGGTGGACATGCCCTCTTGCACCAGGCCAACCGTCAGGCCCAGGAAGCGGTGCACCTGGCCCATCCACTCCGAATCCCGCCGGGCCAAATAGCCGTTGACAGTTACGATGTGAACCCCCTTCCCGGTTAAGCCGTTTAGGTAGGCAGGTAGGGTGGCAACTAGGGTTTTTCCCTCCCCCGTTTTCATCTCGGCAATTTGGCCCTCATGCAGCACCATGCCGCCAATGAGCTGTACGTCGTAGTGGCGCAAGTTGAGAACCCGCTTGGCCGCCTCCCGCACCACCGCAAACGCCTCGGGCAGGAGCTCGTCGAGGGACTCTCCTCTGTCTAGGCGCTGGCGAAACTCGGTGGTCTTGGCCCTCAGCTCTGCATCGGAAAGGGAGGCAATCTCAATCTCCAGCGAGTTGATTAGCTTGACAGTAGGCAGGTACTTGCGGATCTTGCGTTCGTTGGGATCCCCGAAGAGTTTCTGGAGGGCTTGGAGCATGGGCGAGCCTAGGCCAATAGAACGGGTATAGCGCAATTTTATCATTCCCCTTCCATTGACTTGGGCGGCTAGAACTCTGGCAGGAGGGAGGTGCTTGCGGCCAAGGGCAAAAAGATGTCAGGCTAGGGAAGCGAAGGGATCCTACGGCCTATGAATTTTTTGGGCATTGGGCTGCCAGAAATGCTGGTTATCTTTGCAGTGGCCCTCTTGGTGTTTGGGCCGCGCAAGCTGCCAGAGGTGGGTCGTGCCCTAGCTAAAACCTTGCGCAGCCTACAGGATGCTGCTAGAGAGTTTGAGGCGCAGTTAACTCAGGAAGCCCAGGAGCTGGAAAAAGCTGCCCGCGCCTCTGCTTCCCAGACAGCAGCTGCAGCTTCACCCAAAACCAACCCCGTCGCCACCGCCGAGGCAGCTGCAAAACCGGTAGCTGCGGCAGAGCCTGGGGCCGCTGCAGACAACAACCCGCCGACCGCAGATGCTGCCTAGCTTCCTCGCTTCGGCCTGGAGATCCCCTGCCTTTTTGGACAGGGGCGGCCATACTTCGTTCCAGGGATTGAGGCTGCTGTCCCGCTTGCTCTTGTTCAAATCCTAGGGTAAAAGGGCTGACTTTATGCCCACGGCCACTTTGTTGGTCTCTTGTCCCGATCAAAAAGGGCTGGTAGCCAAGCTCTCCAACTTCATCTACAGCTACGACGGCCTTCACGCCGACCACCCCACGGATCTCGAGCCAGGGCTGTTCCTGAGCCGCCTCGAGTGGGATTTGGAGGGCTTTCGGCTGGAACGATCTCCGGCATTGCCCGCGGCATCCAGGCCAACTGGGAGCTGCATTTTTCCGACACCCGCCGGCGCATTGCGGTGTGGGCCAGCAAGCAGCCCCACTGTCTGTTGGATTTGATCTGGCGGCAGAAGGCTGGGGAGCTGCCGGCGGAGAAGCAACCACCCCAACTTGGAGCCGCTGGCCCGCTCCTTCGGCATCGATGTTTCTCCGGAGAACAAGGCCGAGCATGCTGCAGGAGTATCGCGTTGACTTGGTGGTGCTGGCCAAATACCTGCAGGTCTTGAGTGGGTGGCTGCTCCGCCAGGCGCCGCCGGTGATCAACCTGCCTGCTTTTGCCGGCGCCAACCCCTACCCGCGTGCCCACCAGCGGGGCGTCAAGATCATTAGCGCTACTGCCCACGGAGCTGGACGGGGGCCAATCATCGATCAGGAGTGGTGCGGGTGAGTCACCGCAACACGGTAGCCGACCTCATTCGCAAGGGCCGCGACATGGAGCGCCTAGTCCTGGCCCGGGCCGTGCGCTATCACCTGGAAAATCGCGTGCTGGTCTACCCCAACAAGCCGGTGGTGTTGCTTAGGGGAGCTGCGCCGTTCCAAGGGATCCCTTCCTCAGCAGGGCGGCGCTCCAGAAAGAGATCTGCTCTGCCAAACTGGAAAGCAAGAGTAGAGGTGGGATTATGGCCTTCGATTGGTTTCGCCGTCGCTACACCGACTCCAAGGGTGGAGCAGAATCCTCTCCCCAAGACCCTGAGTTGGCGGCCCCCCCAGCGCCAGAGCCGGCAGCTATGTCGCCAGAGGACTACTTGGCCTTTGCCAAGGCTGCCTATGCCAACCTAAAGGCGCGGGCTGCAGCCCAAGCCACTCAAGCAGAGGTTGTCTCCCCAGCCGCCCCAGCGCCAGAATCGCCTGCAAGCAAGGGATCCCAGCCCTCTGCCCCAGAGGCGGCAGCAACTGAGGCGGTCTCTCCCACCTCGCCCCCTGTCCAGCCGGCTGCTGCACCTTCCTTTTTTGATCTGGCTCCTCGCGCTGCCGAGCGCCTGCAGGCCCTTGCAGCTACTGCCATGGAGGAGCCGGAGCCAGAAGGTGTAGCTGCGGTAGCCCCTCCTCCTGCCCCAGCGCCGCAGTCAGCCGCAGAAGAGCTGGTTTTCGACGAGGGCTTTCGCTGGTCAGCCGAGATCCTGGCGGCCCAAGGGCGCAAACCCGAAGAGATCTCCATAGAAGAGATCTCCTGGCTGCAAAAGCTGCGGCGAAGTCTAGGCAAAACCCGCCTTAACCTCATCAACCAGCTAAAAGCCTTAGTGGGCCGCGGCCCTCTCGACCAGGATGCCGTCGAGGAAATTGAGGCAATGTTGCTGCAGGCGGATGTGGGGGTTGAGGCCACTGAGCAGATCATTCAGGCCCTGCAAAGACGCCTGCGCGAAGAGGTAGTACCCCCAGAGGAGGCGGTGAAGTACCTCAAGCAGCAGCTGCGGCAGATGCTGACAGTGGGGGATCCCACCTTTGCGCCGCAGCGGGGCACGCTCAACATTTGGCTGATCGTAGGCGTGAATGGGGTGGGCAAGACCACCACCATTGGCAAAATTGCCCATGTGGCCCGCGAGTCTGGCTACCAGTGTCTAATTGCTGCTGCCGATACCTTCCGCGCTGCCGCTGTCGAGCAGCTCAAGATCTGGGCGGAACGCGCTGGGGTGGAGGTGATCGCCAACCCGTCCCCCAATGCCGATCCGGCGGCGGTGGTGTTTGATGCCATTACAGCCGCCAAGGCCAGAGGCACCGAGTTGCTGCTGGTGGATACAGCAGGCCGGCTACAAAACAAGAAAAACCTGATGGAGGAGCTGGCCAAGATCCGCCGCATCATCGACAAGAAAGCGCCTGAGGCCAAGGTGGAAAGCCTCTTAGTTTTGGATGCCACCCAAGGGCAAAACGGCCTGCGCCAGGCCCAGGTGTTTGCCGAAGTGGCCAAGCTAACCGGCGTCATCCTCACCAAGCTCGACAGCACCGCCAAGGGGGGGATTGCCCTGGCCATTACCCAGCAGATGCACTTGCCTATCCGCTTTATTGGTGCCGGCGAGGGGCTAGAGGATCTGCGACCTTTTTCCAGCTATGAGTTTGTGGAAGCTCTTCTAAGCGAGTATTGAACCCCCTGGCCATGCGTCGCCGTCAACTTCTGCCCTGGAGCGCTGCAGTGGTGGCGGCTGGACTGTTGTGGGCTTGGGGCGGATCCCACTGGCTCCAGGCGGGCATGGAGCTGACGCTGGCCAGGCCAATTCAAGATCCAGGAGCACTGCAGGAATTTGTTGCCACCTTGGCCCAGGTGCTGTCGGGGGTGCTGGGCTTCACCCTCTCGGTGGTGGCGATTGTGGTGCAGTTGAGCGCGGACCGCTTTACCCCCAAGGTCACCGAGCTATTTTTGCGCGAGAAGGTCAACTTCTACCTGTTCTTTTTTCTCATCCTGGCCAATGTGGTCAGTTTGTGGAGCTCGATGGCCCTTGGTTTCTTCGACAATCCAAGACTGCTGATCGGGCTTAATTTACTGCTGGGCACGGCCTCGTTTTTGCTACTGATCCCCTACTTTCGCTTTGTGTTTCACTTCCTGCAGCCAACTTCGATTGTCCGCCGCATCAAACAGCAGGCACAGCAAGCGATTCTCAGATCCCTGGCTTCCCGGCCTGCCCAGTTCCTACTTGCCAGACGACCCTCTGCGCCAGAGCCTTACTCGACAGCCCAGCAGCGCTGCCTGGCGGCTCTAGATGAGATCAAAACCATCGCCACCAGTGCTCTGCATCAGCAGGAGGGGGTTATCCTTCTAGAGGCCTTGGATAGCCTGAAGGCCCTGTGGCTATTCTATGCCGAGCACAAGGCGCACCTGCCCTGCTCCTGGTTTCTCCTGACCCCCGCGCTGCGGCGGGATCCCGACTTTGCCTCGGTGGATGAGCGGCTATTGAGCCAGATCGAGGCGGAGGGATCCTGGCTGGAGCTGAAGATCCTGCGGCAGTATCAGGCTCTGTTTGCCGAGGGGCTAAATGGCATGCGCCAGGTGAGCACCCTGGTAGCTATCCACACACGGGATCTGGGGATCCGGGCTCTGCAAAGCCAACAGCTTCGGCTGGTGGAGTGGGTAATCAAGTTTTTCAACACCTACCTACGGGCCGTCATCAACGCACGAGATATCCGCAGCGGCTACAACCTGCTCAAGCAGTACCGTCTGCTGGCCGAGGCTGCTTTGCGCCAGCGGCAGCCGGCATTGGTTTTGCAGATAGTCAGCCATTTTCGCTACTACAGCCTGGTGGCCTACAAGGCCGGCCTCTTTTTCCTCTGCGAAACCTTTGGCTTTGACCTGGGCGTTTTGGCCCAACTGAGCTGTGCGCTGCAAGCGGAAACAACAGAGGCCATCCTGCAGGTCTTGTTGCGCCTAGATCAAGACCCGGAAAGCGAGCAGCAGGAAGCCACCCTACGCGGGATCCGCAAAACCCAAGTCCGCTTGGCAGCCTATTTCCTCAGTTGTGGCCGGGAGGATTGGGCGAGGCTGATCTATCAGGACATGCAGCACGAGCCCTTGGCCCGCCTTCAGATCATCCGCCAGGAGCTCCTCTCTACGGTGGCAGAGTTTTGGGAATTTACCGACCGGGGGGAGAACTTCTACTACCTGGAGCCTGCCCTGCAACCCTATGCCGAGCAGTTTTTTGACTGGTTTCAGGGACTGACCTCACTGGTAGATGGGCTAGAGAGTACCTCTGGATCCCTGGAGCTTCCGTGAGCTACCCGCGCTTATGCCGACCCAGAGAAGGTGGGGGCTTAAGGGTTCTGTTCCGCTGGCGAGTCGGCAAGCCAATCACGGCTGGTTTACCCACAGACCCACAAGTGCCCTCACCTTCGCAGCGTTAAAGTCTGCGTCTTTTTGCTAGCCTCAACCGGCATTACCGACAGAGGACAGGGCTCCTACGGATTTTGGCTGGAAAAAGGCCAGATCTCCTTCGGTAGCGTCTAGTCTGGTTAGAGCTGCCACTTGCTGCCGTCATGCGTCCTTCCGGCAACCCCAACCGTCTAAGCAGTACTTCTTTTGTCCAGTTTCGCCGCGACCCAAACCTGCTGTCCTTTTGGGGCCTGAGCCTGTTGATCACGGGCCTGGCGGTGCCCCTGTTTGTGCTTTCGGGGGCGGATCCCAGCTTGGCTGGCTGTGACGAGAGCTTTTATGCCCAGATGGCCCGCGAGCTGCTGCGGGGAGGCAACTGGCTGGGGCCAACTTTTCTGGGGGAGCCCTTTTTTGAAAAACCTCCCCTGCTTACCTGGAGTGTGGCCCTCAGCTTTGCCCTCTACGGCGTAAACGAGTGGGCGGCGCGGCTGCCCGGGATCCTAGCGGCTCTGCTTTCTATTCCCCTCATTGGCTGGATTGGGCGGGCCTTTTTGCCAACCCGGGCAGCCCTGCTGGGCATGGCGGTTTTACCCCTCTGCTACCTCTGGGTGCAGCAGGGACGGCTGGTGGGGCAGGACGTGCCCCTAACCTGCCTAGAGCTCTTGGGGATCCTGGCCCTAGTCAACGGCAGCCGCGGCCACCGGCGCTGGTTTTGGTTGGTGGGGGTAGCCTTTGGGCTGGGCCTCTTGATGAAGAGTGCCATGATCCTGCTGCCGGGGGTTGCTTTGATCCCCTACCTGTGGCAGCAGCGGCGGCATTGGCTGGGATCCAGCTCTTTTTGGCTGGGGATGTTGCTGGGCCTGGGGATCTTTGGGCTCTGGCTGGTGCCGGCTATGGGGGTGTATGGCGCAAAGGTGCTGGCCACCTTGGTGGGGAAGGTATGGGATCTGGGGCGAGAACCCTTCCATGCCGATGCCACCGGCTGGTACTACTTTTGGCACCTCCCGCTCCACGGCTTTCCTTGGACGGTTTTGGCCTTGGTAGGAGGCTGGCTGCTGCTGCGGCAAAAGCCGGGATCCACCCTGCTGGTTTGGTCTTTCCCCCTGCTGTTGCTTTTGCTCTTGCAGCTCTACCCCACCAAAACGCCCTACTACACGGTACAGCTCTATCCCTGGCTGGCTCTCCTGGCAGGAGTGGCCCTGGATCAAGCTCTGCCGTTTCCGCTCCGCACCGGCTCGGTGGCAACAGCGGGACGAGGTTCTTTGCGGGACAGGCCCCACCTGGCCCAGGTGCTCTCCTGGGGGCTGGCGGCGGTGGGGACCCTGCTTTTGGGTTTGGGAGTGGCCGTCAGGCGGGATGTCGAGGGATTGGAGCTGCTCCAACCCCACGCCTGGTCGTTGGTGGCCATTGGTCTGTTGTATCTGCTCTTGCCGGCAATCTGGAGCTGGCGGCGGGTGCTGCACTATGCTGGTGAACTTTGGGTGGGTACGCTCCTAGCTGCCAGCATCCTCACCATGGTCAGCATTGTTCTGCGGCCTGACTTTGGCAATTTCAATCCCGCCTTCGCTCAGATGGACTGGAAACAGATGCTGGGCTCTGCCGACCCCGATTTTCCCGTGGTAGACATTGGCCGCAGCGGCCTGCCGGATGTCTGTCAAGCCCAGGCCCTCGCCTTCTACACCCCTAACCCCGGGCGATGGGTGGATAACCAGGCCCTACGGGCAGGGGAACATGGGGATTACCTCTGGGTCTCCCCTGTCCAAGCTCAGCAGCTATCGCTCCAGGAGCTGGGGCTACAGCCTTTGGCTGAGGTGGAGGGCTGGCAACTGGTGCGCCGTTCGAGTTAAGCCAGCGGCAAGCTTTCCCCCTCTCCCTAGCGAAATCACAAGCTGCTGGGCTGACGTTTAACCGAAACAGCCCAGGCAACCTAGAGAAGGATCCCGTCAACTTTTCTTCCTTCCCCCTCGTGGCGAGGGCAGCCGCTTCCCAAGGGCCGAAGCCAGAGACGCTTTGCTATGGGCAAGGTCGGATTCGAACCGACACGGTTTCCCGCCGCATTTTGAGTGCGGTGCGTCTACCAGTTCCGCCACTCGCCCAGCTGGATCCATTATCGTATCGTACTGAAGGGACAGAGCCCCGTCAACTTTGCTGCCCCAAGCTGTCCGATAGGGGATCCCCGCCGATGTTGGTTAGTCTGACTCCGGCCAAGCCCCCGCAATCTGCCCGATACTCGGCACTCTTTTGGGGCATTCTAGATCTAGAACTAGCGATTTGCAAGGGACCCCCCATGATCCGACTTTTGGTGGCTGCTGCCGTGGTGCTGGTGGGCTTTCTGCTGGTCAACCGCCTCTACCGCAATCCGCTGAGCTCGGAGCCGAGGCCGGAACAGGCCAGCCCCGAGGCCGCCCAGCAAGGGATCCCTCAGGGAGGGCCACTGCAGATCTACCAGTCGCGGGAACAGCTTCAGCAAACCCTCAACCAAGGGGCCACGGCCACGCAGCAGCAGGTGGAGGCCCTCGAGCAGTCCTTGGGGAATTGAGTGGGGGCTTGCAAACAGGGCTGCCGTCCGGCTTGACGGTGGGGCCGGGAAAGCCCGCACCCTCAGAAGGCTTGAAGCTTACTCCTCAGTGGGAGGAGGGATCCCCAAGAAAGCAGCCAGAGCAGCGAAGGGAAGGCTTGGGCAGATTCCCCAAACGCGCTAAAGTCGAGAATGCTGCAATTTTAGATAGATCCTCCATGCGGATCCCTCCTGTTCCCCCAGAAAAAGCCGATAAGCAACTGCAGAAGGTTTACGAAAGCCTGGAGAAAACCTACGGCACTGCCCTCAACCCGCTACAGGTGATGGCCCATAAGCCGCAACTGATGCGGGCAGTGATGAACCTTTACGGGGCGCTGCACACGGAAAACCCCAACCTGCCCGCGGAGCTGAAAGAACTGGTTAGCATCCGCATTGCCCAGATCAACGGCTGCCGTCACTACTGCGTGCCCTACCACACCCTGCAGGCCCAAAAGTACGGCGTCTCGCCGGCCAAAATTGCAGCGGTAGCCCAGGCCCGCACCAGCCCCCTTTACACCGAGGCGGAAAAGCTGGCCATTGAGTACGCCGAGCGGATGACTGTGCCTAGTATGGTGGTAACCGACAGCTTCTTTGCCCGTCTCAAAGCCATTTGGTCGGACGAGGATCTGGTGGAGCTCTCGGCCTGGATTGGCTTTATGAACTTCTGGACCAAGGTCATCGCTGCTTTGGATGTGCCCTTGGATCCCATCTTTGCCGAGCAACTTCGTGCTTCCTAGCCAACAGCCAGTGGCCGGAACCCCCCATCTTGCTGGGAGAAAGGCAAGCAAGGCTCCCAACCCTGCCCTAAGCCCAGTCATCCCGTGTGCTGAAGCTGTGGCCATACACCTGGCCGCGAGCGTGGATCTGGCGGGTGCGGGCAAATAACTCTTCTTCACTTAGGCCCCACTGTTCCAGGATCTGATCCAAATCCCGCTGCAGATCCCAGGCACCGGGGAAGCCGCAGTAACGGATGCGCAGACGGGCTACTTCCGCCAGGGCCCAGTCGGAGGGAGGGTTGGCCATCAGCTCATTGAGGAGAGCTCGATCGGTATGGTATTGCGGATGTTGCTGCTCACCTCGAGAGAAGCCATCGGCAGGGGAACCGGTCATCGCCCTTCCTCCTTTTTTTCCTACTCTAGCCAAGCTCAATGGCGAGGATTGGGATCCTTGATGTCTACAGCCACCGAGAAAAAGTAGGAAAGCCGCTATACTGCAAGTGTTGCAGAGTATAAACCTGAGCTGCGGAGGTGGCGGCCATGCCCATGCCCATGATCGAGACCCGTACTGATCGGATGCTGCTCAACTTTGGGCCCCACCACCCCTCTATGCACGGGGTCTTGCGCTTGCTGGTTACCCTTGATGGCGAAAACATCGTCGACTGCGAGCCCGTGATTGGCTACCTGCACCGCGGCATGGAAAAAATTGCCGAAAACCGCACCGTGGTGCAATATCTGCCCTACGTCTCCCGCTGGGACTATGGGGCCGGCATGTTTAACGAGGCCATTACTGTCAACGCCGTCGAGAAGCTGGCCGGGATCAGCGTGCCCAAGCGGGCCAGCTACCTGCGGGTGATTATGCTAGAGCTGACCCGCATTATCAACCACCTACTCTGGTTTGGCCCCTTCTTGGCAGACTTGGGTGCCCAAACCCCCTTCCTCTACGCCATGCGGGATCGGGAGTGGATCTTGGACCTCTTTGAAGCCGTCACCGGCATGCGCCTCATCAACAACAACTACTTCCGCGTTGGGGGCGTAGCGGTGGATTTGCCCTACGGCTGGACGGAAAAGTGCCTCGATTTTTGCGAGTACTTCCTGCCCAAAGTGGATGAGTACGAGCGTCTGGTCACCGACAACCCCATCTTCCGCCGCCGCCTGGAAGGGGTGGGCGTTATCTCCAAGCAGGACGCCATCAACTGGGGCCTCTCGGGGCCGATGCTGCGCGCCTGCGGCGTCAACTGGGATCTGCGCAAGGTAGATCACTACGAGTGCTACGACGACTTCGACTGGGAGGTGGCGGTTTACCCCGAAGGAGACTGCCTAGCCCGCTACCGGGTGCGCATGAAGGAGATGCGCGAGTCCTGCAAAATTGTCCAGCAGGCAGTGAAGGCCCTGCCCGGCGGTCCCTTTGAAAATCTGGAGGCCAAGCGCATGCTGGAGGGGCCGAAGTCAGAGTGGAACCAACTGGACTATCAGTTCATTAGCAAAAAGCCCTCGGCCAACTTCAAGATCCCCAAAGGGGAAGCCTACGTGCGAGTGGAGAGCGCCAAAGGGGAACTGGGCATTTACATTGTTGGCGACGACAGCGTCTGTCCTTGGCGCTGGAAAATTCGTCCGCCTGGCTTTGTTAACTTGCAAGTTTTGCCTCAGCTGGTTCGGGGCATGAAGGTGGCCGATATGATTGCTATTTTGGGCAGCATCGACATCATCATGGGGGAGGTGGATCGCTAAAATACTGCTAGGAAAGCGAGGACAAAGGCGATGGCCTGGGCGATCCTGGTTCTGCCGCTTCTGATCGTTGTAACTATTGCTGCAATTATCGGCCCCAAGCAGTGGGCCAAGTACCAAGAAGAAAGGCGTCGCCGTGCTGAGCAGCTCTCCGATGCCCGCCTCCAGGCCATCATTGAGCAGGAGCTACGCCGCCGCTACCGTCCTCCCCAGTCGGATCTCAACAATAAGACCTAGTCAGGGATCTAGGGTTTTTTGAGCCCACTGTCTTTAGGAAGCTACTTCACTCCATGACCACTACTGGTATTGACTTACAGCGCAGCTTTGAGACCGCCTTGCAAAACTTGGGGCTGAGTCCAGGCGCTGCCCACGCTCTGTGGATACCTCTGCCCATGTTACTCATGGTCATCGCTGCCACCCTGGGGGTGATGGTCATGACCTGGTTGGAGCGCAAAATCTCGGCGGCAGCCCAACAGCGAATTGGCCCCAACATGGCCGGCCCCCAGGGGGTACTGATCCCGATTGCTGATGGCATCAAGCTGCTGACGAAGGAGGATGTGCTGCCCAGCCTGGCTGACCCGGTTTTGTTCACCCTGGGGCCGATCCTGGTTTTCTTACCGGTCTTTTTGTGCTACCTGGTGGTTCCCTTTGGCCAGAACCTGTTGATCTCCAACATTGCCATTGGCGTCTTTTTCCTAATCGCCACCTCCAGCGTGCAGCCCATCGGCTTGTTGATGTCCGGCTACGGCTCCAACAACAAGTACTCTCTGCTGGGGGGGCTGCGGGCGGCAGCTCAGTCAATTAGCTACGAGCTGCCCCTGGCCCTGTCGGTGCTGGCAGTGGTGCTGATGAGCAACGGCCTAGACACCGTGGGGATTGTGGAGCAGCAAAGCGGGCTGGGGATCCTCAGTTGGAATGTCTGGCGGCAGCCGATTGGCTTTGTCATTTTCTTGATCGCGGCCCTGGCAGAAACGGAGCGGATCCCGTTCGACCTGCCGGAGGCAGAGGAAGAGCTGGTGGCTGGCTACCACACCGAGTACTCCGGCATCAAGTTTGCCCTGTTTTACCTAGGCTCCTACGCCAACTTGCTGCTGGCTTCCCTGATGGCGGCGGTGTTGTACCTGGGTGGCTGGTCGTTTGTGGTGCCGGTGGAGATGATCGCCGCCTGGCTTGGGATCCCGTTGGACAACCCCTTTTTGCAGATTGGCGCGGCGGTCTTAGGGATTCTCATGACGATGGTCAAGGCTTTTATCTTTGTGTTCTTGGCCATCCTCCTGCGCTGGACAGTGCCGCGGGTGCGCATTGACCAACTGTTGGACTTGGGGTGGAAATTTCTGCTGCCTGTCTCGTTTGTGAACTTGCTGTTGACGGCAGCCTTGAAACTTGCCTTCCCCGCCTTTTTCGGGGGTTGAATGAGAGTACAAGAGAGAGGAAAGCGACTATGACTTTTCTAAAGCGAGTTGGCGAATACGTAAGCGACGCTTTCAAAGCAGCCAAGTACATCGGCCAGGGAATGGGGGTGGTTTTCGACCACATGAACCGCCGGCCCGTAACTGTTCAGTACCCCTTTGAGAAATTGATCCCCTCCGAGCGCTTTCGGGGACGCATTCATTTCGAGTTCGATAAGTGCATTGCCTGCGAGATCTGTGTTCGGGTTTGCCCCATCGACCTGCCGGTGGTGGACTGGGTCTACAACACCGAGCTGAAGAAAAAAGAACTCTATAGCTACAGCATTGATTTTGGAGTGTGTATTTTCTGTGCCAATTGCGTCGAGTTTTGCCCCACCAATTGCCTCTCGGTTACCGAAGATTATGAGCTAGCCACCTACGACCGCCACGAACTGAACTACCACCAGGTGGCGCTGGGCCGTCTGCCTTCCAAGGTCACGGAAGATCCGATGGTGACGCCGCTGCGGGAGTTTGCCTACTTGCCCAAGGGGGTGATCGATCCCCATGAGCTGCCTGCCGGATCCCAGCGGGCTGGCAAGCGACCGGAGGAGATTCTGGCGGAGATGAAAGCAGCTAAGGAAAAAGAAGCAAAAGCTGCTACAGAACAGCCCGCCTAGCAGGAGCAGTCAAGTCATAACCAGTCTCTGTGAACAAGAAAATACCTGACCGCTACTCATCTTCACCCTAAACGGCAGCCATCGCGCCAGCAGGCCAAAGGCCCTGTCTAGGCTAGTTTACTGAGATAGCTGGACCGAAGTTGAAGTAGGTAGTGCTGCCAGGATTGGTGGTGTTGTCAAAGATGTTCAGCGTCGTCCCGCCCACTGTGATTGGCTGTGGCGAGGGGATGGCGGGCGTTATCCGGATCTGGCCACCGAAGGGGATGGTGAAGGGCTCAGGGAAGGTGGCCACGTTGCCTGCCACTGAGGTGGAGGTGGCGATGACCGTGCCGTCGGCCAGGCGGATGGTGACTATCGCGTCGGCAGGCAGCCCCGGAATGGTGACCTGCAGGCCTGCAGGACTTGGAGTTGGTGTCGGCGTAGGCGTGGGTGTGGGCGTGGGCGTAGGTGGAGGTGTCAGTGTCGGTGCCGGGGGAACTGTGGGTGTGGGTGTTGGCGTGGGCGTTGGCAGGGTGTCGGCG